>NZ_CP011567.1:2370333-2681666 GCF_001655615.1 Pseudomonas sp. GR 6-02 | reverse complement strand
AAGAAGGCTACTTGGCTGTTGCAACAACTCCTTACTCGTATACCCGCTAAGTTTGATAAATGCATCGCTACCGTGGGTAATGCGCCCCTGTAGGTCGGTACGACATATCAGGACAGCATTGTCTGAGGAAGTACGAGGTGTGGACATGACTGAAAGGTCCCAAAAAGGAAAAAAAAAGCCTGCCCATAAGGGCAGGCAGAAGACCAAAGTAATAGCAAGCGATGGAGCACGATGACTGCGGCGGTCTTAAAAGTGATGGACGTAGCGCACTTGCACACGACTGCCGTCAGGGCGGTTCTCTACGTCCTGTTCGAAGTACGCGTTCAAAAACACATGATCGTCCTTGGAGAAGCTATACATCGCCCCCGGACCAATGGCCCATACCTTTTCGCGACGACCGGAAACCTCATGGCCATCGACTTTGGTGTCGGTAATTTGCTTCAGCCAATAACCGTTGATACCCAGACGCAACTGCGGCGTCACCGCATACTCGGTCGCAAAGTTTGCATGTAAGGCCTGGCCAGCTTGAATATCATCAGCGCCACCAAACTCCGGTCCCGGATCATCATTCTTGCCGTTGTAAAGATAGTGAGCACGTACCGACGCGGTCCATTTTGGGGTAAACCAATAAGTAGCTGCCCAATAGGGGTCAAACGACCAGGCGTTGGCTCCGGGGTTGATGCCATGCTTATTGTCGTATTTGCCAGTCGGCACATTGACCTGCAATTCAATACGGTGCGCAAAACGCGGCCCATCGGGCCCCATGATCGGATCAAACTGGATCATCGGGCCTAACAGAAGATCACCCAGACCACTTTGAGCCTTTATCGCCGCATTATTCAGTCCGTCATCAACATCCATGCTGGTCACAAAAGGCAGCACGGCGTTCATGCCCAGCGTTGCGTTACCCAAGCGAATATCGGAAAAGTAGCTGACTTGCGTCACTGCGACCTGATAATCCAGTTCCTGTTTGGGCAAACCCAGTGCCTTGCCATTTTGATCTCGAAAACGATTAGCGCTGTAGTTCTGGAAGTATTCCTGAAAGTACCAACCCGGTCCGGCTGGCGGAGCGCCGTCGAGGAAACTGGTCAACCCCAGATTGACCACCGGCAAGTCATACGCCTGTGCCGGTTCAACTCCCAAGAGGCCAGAGCCCAGCACGCACACCGATAGCAGTTTTATTTTTGTTTTCATAACGCTCTCCACTTGCAGCAAGGCTAAAGGCAAGACTCCTGACTTATCGACTCAACCCGGGATGCTCTGCGGCCACTCGATACTGCCCGCAGTGAAACACCAGCGGTTCCCCTGCACCGTGGCGGTAGTGCTCGATTTGCCCAAGGAAAATCAGATGGTCACCGCCCTCGTACTGAGTGACATTGCGGCAGACCAGCGTAGCGATTACACCCTCGAGAAGCGGTACCCCGGCCTCCCCGGCCGTGAAGGCCACACCGGAGAACTTGTCGGGTGCGGGGCGTGCAAAACGTCCGGAAATATCGTGCTGTTCAGCCCCCAGAACATTGATCGCAAAATGGCTGCACGACAGGTAATCCACCAGGCTCGGAGCGTTGCGAGAAATGCTCCAAAGTATCAGTGGAGGATCGAGCGAGACTGACGAAAACGAATTAGCGGTCATGCCGACATTGCGGCCATCAGCCGTACGCGTGGTGATAACCGTGACCCCCGTAGCGAACTGCCCCAGCAGGTTGCGCAACTCGCGCGGATTACAGTCCTGTGCGCTAACCAGTTCGTGCTGGGTAGACTCTGCGGTAAATGCATTCATGATGAACTCCTGGCTCGATGGCGGCTCAAGCGGCCTGACGGGTCTTTTCCTGAATAAAGGCTTGGCAAGACTGGGCGTCGAACCACCAAGGGGCAAAGTTGCGAGGATCATCGAAGCCATTGGCGATGGCCGATGCCAGCGGCTTTGACTGACTCGCGGCGCCAAGCAGTTCGAGCAGATGTTGAGGCGGTGGTGTCAGCATGGTGTTGGTCCACTTGACCACATGCCGGGCATAGCTCCAGTACTGCTCGAAGGTTTCGTGCATCCAATCGGGGCTGAAGCCTTGTGCGCCACGGGCGACAATCGCATCCAGATAAACCTTGCTGCACTTGGCTGCATTGTTCGAGCCCTGGCCAGTAATAGGGTCGTTGACCACAAGCGCATCGGCCATGCCAAAAACCTTGCGCCCCGACGGCAACGTCAGCACCGGTTTGCGCACCATCGGCGTGAAGCGCCCAGACAGGAAACCCTTGTCATCGGTCATTTCCAGGGACCGGCAGCGTTCGGCTTCCCAGGGTACGTAGCGATTGACCAGTTCCAGGCTTTTCTCAAGATGTTGCTCGGCAGACGTGATCCCCTGCCAGCAATCCATCGGCCCGCCCGGAATCCCTTCGAAGACCATGATTTCGCAAGGTCCAGTGGTCGTCAGGCAAGGAAACACAAAGTATTCGCCTACACCTGGTATCAGGTTGAAGCTGACCCGTGAAAACGGCGACATCGGTGTCATGCCCCTCACATAGGTCAATGACAGCGCCCGTTGCGGTTGCTGAAACTGAGTCCGCTCGGCATCTTTTTCGAACAGATTGACGATTTCGCCCTTGCCTGCTGCCAGCAGTACAAGGTCATGGCTGGTCGACAAAAGCTCCAACTCGGCCACACCGACATCCTGGATAATGACCTCGCCACCCCGCTTCGCGACTTCGTCCAGCCATACCGGCATTTTCAGACGCTGATCGACGGATTGGGCGTAGCGATCCAGCCGGGTACTCCAGCTGAACAGTGGCTCATTCGGATTCTCGGGGTTGGGCACGGTCAGACCAATCCCTTCAACGGCAGGACATTGGTCTTCCCAGAAGTTCAGCCCCAGATCACGCTCGCTTTGCAGGGCGGCGTTGAACATGCACTGGCTGGACATCACCTTACCGTTGCGAATGTCCTCGCCGTTACGGTTAGTGGTCAGGGTCACATGGTAGCCCTTGGCGAGCAGACCGAGTGCGAGTTGCAGGCCGGCTTGACCGGCTCCGACGATGGCGATTCGACGCATTGTTATTCTCCTGGTTATCGACGGTTACAGGTGCAGCATTCGGCAGTCGCCGAACTGAGTTTCTTGTGAGTGCTCAGTGTTACTCGGCAAGCCGTGGTATCGCTGGCAGGTTCTGTTCCGGCCCCATGACCGAGTAGCCGCCATCGACGGCGTAGTCAGCGCCCGTAACGAAGCTGGCGGCGGGTGAACACAGGAACGCCACTACGTTGGCCACCTCGCGGGGTTCCCCCAGTCGTCCCAACAGGTGATAAGAAGCGGCGACCGCATCAGCCTTTTCACGGTTACCGCCACTGACTTCGGCGATCACCCGCGACCAGGTCCAGCCAGGCGATACCGAATTGACGCGGATGCCGTCCGCAGCAAGGTCCATGGCCATGCAACGAGTCAGCTGCACCATGGCGGCTTTTGATACCGGATAGAGCCAACGCCCGGTCTGGGCACACTTAGCCGAGATGGAAGTGAAGTTCACAATCGCGCCACGTCGGGCCTTGAGGTCCTGATGCACCGCCTGAGTCAAAGCCACTGCCGAAACCAGGTTCACATCAAGCGCCTGCAACCAATCCTGGCGGCTGGAGGCAAAGCCCTGGTCGCTGTAAGTGCAGGCCAGATTGATCAGCAAATCGATGCCGCCAAAACGTGCGCGCACCTCTTCGACCGCATGTGCAATGAGTTCGTCATCCGTCACGTCAAGGTGAAAAAACACGGCTCGCTCACCGAGTTCGGCCGCGACCTTGAGACCCGCTTCACGGTCGATATCGAACAACGCAACGCTAGCGCCTGCGTCCATCAGCGCCTGCGCGACGGCGGAGCCAATCAGGGTTGCGCCACCGCTGATCACGGCGATTTTATTCTGCAGATGAGACATGGTTACCCCCTTAAACCGGCTTGTCGGCGCTGGAGGCCCAGCTCGGCATTAACGTATTGGAAGGCAGCGATTCATCGAGCAGTTTTTGCGCGGTCACCACACCCGCCACTGGCAACCCGGTCGGATCAAGCAGGCCGATTTGTACCAGCACGCTGGCCTGATCCCAGTAGATATGTTCGTGATAAAGCTTGGGACCGCGGAACTTGACTACCCCAAGCATAGGGATCTCGACATGACGCCCCGTCGGTGCCACCCCGGGAAGCATCCAGTCGATCTCGCAGTCATGGGTAAAGCTCATGATGAATTCATCAACGATCTGCGACGCACCGACCGTGCGAGACAGCGGAGTCAGCGCCATATCCTTGGGATTGCCATGGACGAAGTGATGCTGGTAGAAGCGGCTCAACTCTTTTGCCCCCACCCCACCGGTCATGGTCGGGATGTGGTTGACGTAAGGTTCAGCAACCATGGTGGCCATGGTCGCAGGTACGTCCCGGGTATCGAACTCGTGACGCACGTGCTCATCCCAGAGATCAGAAAGGTTGTAATCCGGCCCTAGCACCCGACGTAGCGCAGCAATGGTCCGTTCGTGAGCCAGCAGCGCTGAGGGCTTGTGATAGTGATGGCCGTTAGGGCGAGCGAAGGCGTGATCAACCCCCAGGTAAACGTAGAGCTCAACACCCGGCTTGTCGTGCAGGACCTCCTGGATCGCGGACCGTGCCTCGGCGGGACAGAATTGATCCTGTTCAGCCATATGCAGCACCAGGCGACCCTGCAGTCCTTCCGCTTCCGACAAGGCGTTTTCAATGCCTACGCCGTAGTAACCGACGGCACAAGCCACTTCAGGTAACCGGCAAGCCGCCAGGTAAGCCAACTTGCCCCCCAGGCAATAGCCCACAACACCCAGGTCACCCGGCTTGCATTGGGGCAAGGTCTCCAGGGCATTCAGACTGGCGCGGATATCATCAATGCCCAGTGCCTCGTCGAAACCCTGGTACAGCTCATAGGCGCGACCAAAGTCGGCCTCGGTGTAACCTAATTCGACACCGGGCTCCTGGCGCCAGTAAAGGTCCGGAACCAGCACGGTGTAACCTTCCTCGGCCAACAGATCAGCGACTTCACGCATGGCCTGGTTAACGCCGAAGATTTCCTGACAGAGCACCACGCCCGGCCCGCGACCATCGACAGAGGTCGCCAGGTAAGCCTGGAAGTGACCGCCGGACGAAACCGGCACGCTGACATACTGGCCTTTCATATCGAATCTCCAAGGGTTCAGGAACGTTGGAGACGATATTGGGCACCTTGCGCGGTGCGGACTATCCGCTGAATGCGACGCCTGTCCGTGACCTGCGGGAAGTTACAAGGGTGGCAGGACCTGATGTGCAAAATGTAATAAAGGGGTGTGAGTGGACTGAAGATGAACAGGGCCAGATCTGAGCAGAGGGCCGCCCTTGCTCCTCGATAGGCTCGACGATAAAAAGAAAAAAGGTGGTCGACTCATACGTGAATCAAATGCATACGCTGCTCAGCGTGATCATTGATTCGAAGGGCAAGAACGAAGCACTAAACGATGGCGGTGCGCTGAAACAGTTCCGGCACGGTTTGCAGAAGCAGGCGCAGTGCTGCGAAAGGATGAACCGCGAAATTGCGCACCTGGTCACTGCGACTCTCGCCGTACAGGCACCAATTGCAGAAATGTTCGCAGTTGTTGGTCAGCAGTCGGTATTGATTTTCTCCCACTCGAGACAGCGCTCGCCGGACCACTTCTTCGCGTTCGAATCTGACCTGCCGGGCACTCCGGACCCAGACCGGTTTCCCCGAGGCAAACCACTGCAATGCAAGCACTTCTACAGGGCCTGCGTGCAAGCCGGCGCAAAGGCCGGAGTAGTGAACGACTTGAGAGGCGCCCAGGTAAATCCCATGATGGTAATAACCATTTCGTGAGGTGATGAGATGGCTTCCCGGAGGTACCTCTGCGCCAGCTTCCCAATCCCAGTCATGCCATTGACGGGTAAGAAGTTCCTCTGCTGGAGAGGATTTAAAGGAGATGTTCATCGAGCTTCGCCTTACCAGAATTGTGGAGGAGTGCCCCCCGTAATGATCTGGACGGCACTCCCACCTCAGTTAATTCAGAAGCGTTGATACGATATTGAACATCTGCCCCGAGAGGGACTATCCGCTGGGTGCTAAACCTGTCCACGGCATGCGGAAAGGTTTCTGATTTGACCTACAGGGCTTTTCGCAAACCCTGATTGTCCATCCTGCAAAAAACACGACACCGCCAACGAAAAAAAACGTTGGACGCCTAATGCTCACAGAGGGATTCTTTGAGCTAATCAAATGCTCAGCAACCGCCCGAACAAACGGAGCCCGGCATGGCATGTCCATTGCTTGAGCAGGTAGATAGCCCCGATGAGGGCACAAAAAGAAACAGACATGCTCACAGGTTATCCGGTTAATGCAGTGACTATCCTTATCCTGCAAAACCTCGGTAACACAACGGTGAGCAATGCCTTGAAACCGTGCATGCAAGTGAGGCGACCATGGGCCTGAACATCATTGCGGAGAGTTGCGGCAGTCTCTTTGACAGAGCTTCGCTGTTCACTCCCAAGAACCAGTTGTTCCTTCTCAATGACCTGGATGCCATCCGCGAAGGTGTCAGCAGCGTATTCACCACTCACGATCTGCGTTGCGTGGAAGAAACCGACCGCATCAGCGCTCGAATGCACCATGTCAATCGTGGGCGTCTGTCCTTGAACAGGCTGGAATATGGAGCAAGGGTTTATATCGACCCCGGCCGCCTGGAAGACTTCTATTTAATCCAGATCCCCATCAGTGGCCAGGCACGCATCATTTGCGGCGACCATGACTTTATCTCCACCCCGCATAAGGCCTCGTTGATTTCACCCAACCTGCCGTTATCAATGTGCTGGGATGCCAACGCCCCTCAGTTGGCACTTCGAATAGAACGAAGCGAAGTTGAGTACCACTGTGCACAGCACCTTGGACATGTGATGGACAGATCACTTGAGTTTCAGCCGGAACTCGACCTGACGACCCCGGGCGGAAACTACTTTCTTCAACTGATTGCCATGCTGGCGGACGCGATTACATTGGACGAACATCCGCTCCACCACTCCCTGGTGCTCAAGCAGTTCGAGTCAGTCCTGATCAATGCATTGGTCTATGGCCAACCCAACAATCTGCGAGAACAACTGGAGTGCGCCAGTAAACCAAAAGCGCTCTTGCCCTATTTCGTCAAAAGGACTGAGGAGTACATGCGGGCTCATGCGAACGAACCGCTGAGCATAGAGCAGTTAGCCGAGCACGCCGGGGTTAGCGTTCGCACACTGTTTGCCGGCTTCCGCGATTTTTGCGATACCACTCCCATGGCCTATCTACGCAACCTGCGACTGGAGCAGGTGCATCTTGAATTGAGCAGCCAGTCTAATGATGCTTCAGTCACAGATATCGCGTTCAAATGGGGCTTTGCCCATTTGGGACGGTTTGCCCAGGAATACAAAAAACGTTTTGGCGAAGCACCTTCAACGACGCTCAGATTCCGAAGCTGAATCCAGAAATCATAAACGGTGCAACGTCTGACGGTGGACTTACACGAATCTGCGAAGTTTGGCGTGCACTAGACGCCATCATCCGCTGTCTTGTCTGTGACGATGAGGGGCTCGATTCCCCAGTCGCCAGACAAATACCAATCCTCTCCGAACATCTCGGCCGGATGCATCGTACGGTCGGAGCCATTGCCGCATGCCAGGGACTTGGCCGGACAATACCGGTCACATCCCCAACAGATCCGCTCGGGGTGCTTGGGGTTGACGGGGAAGTTCTTGGCCATTTCGATCTCCGGTCATTGAGAGACGTTCTTCCAACCTACAGCCTTTGTGCAAAACCATCCTTGATGGATATCAAGAATCGACATCGAGCGACTGCCCTCCCTATCGCGATCCTGGAGCTAAGCTTCTAACGGTTTAATTGATCAAAACTTGATAACAATCATTATTGTTCGCAGCAAAGCTTCCTAGACTCGGGTTCCTACTCGTCAGTGCCCAGGAAGACATTATGCGTACCCACCTCTCACTCGCCCTGCTCTTGCTCGTACCGCTGGCTCACGCAAAGGAATACCCGATCGGGGAGCCACAGCTGTGTCAGGGGCTGGAAGTCGGGGCGGTGTATCTGCAACCGATCGAAATGGCCCCGGCTGGCATGATGCGCGCTACTGTCGATTCTGATGTTCACCTGGAAGCCGACATTCGGGCCACCGCGGACAATCGACAGGGCTTTCAGGAAGGCAGTTTCGTGCCTTACCTCAATGTCTCGTTCAACTTGAGCAGAGCGGGTAACCCGGACGAAATCAAGGGCGACTTCCATGCCATGGTCGCCAATGACGGCCCGCACTATGGCGACAATGTGAAGCTGCTGGGGCCGGGCAAATATCGGCTGACGTTCACCGTGCTACCACCCACCGGTCACGGCTCCCTCGGGCGTCACACCGATAAGGAAACCGGTGTGGCGCCCTGGTTCGAACGCTGCGAACTGCACTACGAGTTCATCTACGCCGGCATCGGTAAAAAAGGCGGCTATTGAATGAAGCGCCTGCATCTTGCCTGGCTGATCGTGGCCGCAACAGTTGCGCCGTTGACGGCGCATGCCGAGTTGCCGAGCTTTGAGCTGACCCTGCGCGATGGCCACTTCTCCCCTGCCTTGCTTGAAGTCCCGGCCGGACAGCGCTTCAAAATCGTGCTGAAAAACGTCGGCCAAGGTCCGGCCGAGTTCGAGAGCACGCCGTTGCGGGTTGAAAAAGTACTGTCGCCGGGCGTGACAACCTTCGTCGTCATTCACCCGCTCAGGCCCGGCCACTATCCCTTTTTCGACGAGTTCAATCCGCAATTGCCCGAGGGCGGCATCCTCGCGAAATAACCTGTTAGCGCACGGAGCTTCCATGAATCAATCAATGTTCATCGTCTGGCGCGAAAGCGTCGAGGCGTTGCTGGTGATCGGCATTCTCCAGGCCTGGGCCAGCCAACAAGGCCAGCGTCATCGCTTGGTCAAATACCTGTGGGCGGGTGTGATGCTGGGGTTGATGCTCTCGGGCCTGCTGGCGGTGTTGATTCTGTTTGCCGGTGAGGCCATGAGCGGGTCGGCCAGTGAATGGTTCCAGGCCGCACTCGCACTGTTTGCCAGCCTGTTAATGGTGCAAATGGTCGGCTGGATGCACCGTCACGGGCGCACCCTCAACCACGATTTGCGACGTCACGCCGATAGCCACCTGGCCCGCCAAGGAGGCGCAGGTCTATTACTGCTGGCCATGCTCGCGATCAGCCGCGAAGGCAGCGAAACGGTGGTATTTCTCTATGGCGCCGGCGCCCGGTTGCGAGGTCCGCAGCTCGGTTTGTTTGCCGTCGGCGGCGTGTTGGGGCTGGTGCTGTCCGCGCTGACCATTACGCTGCTGCACAGCAGTCGCCGCTTCATTTCATGGCAACGATTCTTTGCCCTCAGCGAAGTCATCTTGCTCATGCTCGGCGCGGGGTTGCTGGTCAGCGGCACCGAGCGAATCGGCGGCCAACTGCTCGCCCTGGATGTGCCGGACGTGGTTTACAGCCTCGTAGGCGAATCGCTTTGGGACAGCAGCGCTTGGCTGAGCGACAGCCATGGATTGGGTGGCTTTCTGGCCAGTTTTGTCGGTTATCGCGCAACGCCCAGCGGCATGACCTTACTGGTGTGGGTCGGTTACTGGCTGGTCGTCAGCGCCTGGCTACGCCAACGGGCTGCGGAGAAAGTCCCATGCCTGACCTGAGCCGGCACAATCGATGGCTCCAGCGCCTGGGTGACGGGATGCGTCGCCATGCGTCCGTCATCCGTGCGCTGCAGTGGACTGTCGTAGTGTTTTACGCAGTGCTGTTGGTGACCCCGGCGCTGTTGCCGTTGCCGGACAGCCAGGCACGGATACTCGACAACCTGACCTTGCTCGCGCAGTTTTTATTCTGGGGAATCTGGTGGCCGTTCGTGTTGCTGTCGATGGTGTGCTTCGGTCGACTCTGGTGTGGCGTTCTGTGCCCGGAAGGTTCGCTCAGCGAATGGGCCAGTCATTACGGCAAAGGCCTGGGTGTGCCGCGTTGGTTGCGTTGGGGCGGTTGGCCCACATTGGCGTTCTGCCTCACGACCCTCTACGGCCAATTGATCAGCGTCTATGACTACGCCCAGGCCGCACTGTTGATTCTGGGTGGCTCAACCGTCGCAGCGGTCATCGTCGGGTTGTTGTTCGCCCGGGGCAAGCGGGTCTGGTGCCGTTACCTGTGCCCGGTCAGCGGGGTTTTCGCCCTGCTCGCAAGGCTGGCCCCCGTGCACTTTCAGGTCGATGAGCAACGCTGGATAGAGAATGCCGCGCCACGCCTGCCGCCCCCCAACTGCGCTCCCCTGCTCGATATCCGTCGCCTGCAAGGCGCCAGTGATTGCCACGCCTGCGGACGCTGCAGCGGGCAACGCGGCGCCGTGCAGCTGATCGCCCGCTCCAGCAATCAGGAGATTCTTCACGCAACCGCGCAGGCGCTGTCCCCTTGGGATACACGCTTGCTGCTGTTCGGCGTGATCGGCTTGGCCATGGGCGCGTTTCAGTGGACGGTCAGCCCATGGTTTATCGCCCTCAAACAAACCCTGGCCCAGTGGCTGGTGGAACACAACCAGCTCTGGGCCTTACGGGACAACGCCCCCTGGTGGTTGCTGACCCATTACCCGCAACTCAACGACAGCTTCAGCTGGCTCGACGGCTTCAGCATTGTCGCTTACTTGAGTGTGAGTTCGATCATGCTCGGCACGGCGTTGATGCTGCTCCTGCGCCTGACGGCCCGACTGGCGCGAGATCGCGCACTGTATTGGCCTCTGGCGCTGACACTCACGCCTGTGGGTGGTGCCGGACTGTTTCTCGGGCTGTCGGCCACCACCGTCAAATTACTGCGTTATGAAGGTCTGCTGCTGGAGTGGGTACAACCCGCCAGGGCCTGCCTGCTATTGGCCGCCATGGGGTGGAGCCTGCTACTGGGTTGGAAACGGCTGAAACACGAAGGTATTCCCCTGGCTCGGCGCGTGTCGGGTGGAGTTTGCCTGTTCCTCGCCAACGGCCTGATCGGGTTTGGCTGGTGGTTGCAGTTCTGGGGCTGGGCTTGAGTTTCCCCAGCCCCCGTTACCCCCGCAGCACGAAGGCTGGGAACAACTCGCGCATGGCCTCCCACAACTCTGGCAACAAGGCTTGTGCCGAAATGCTTGGCAGTAGCGGATCGAACATCCGCTCAGTGCGGACCAGTTGCACGGCGAAGCGTTTGACGCCGAGCGCACTCAAGCGTTTTGCCAGGATCAGCAGACGCGCCGGCTCGAACAGATGCCAATGCACGGTGGTGCGACATTCGTAGTCCACACCACTGGCCAGCAGATGCTCAAGGCTGCGCCAGTTAGCCGTTCCACTGCCCTCGACCCGGGTGATGGCCAGGCAATCTTCGGGCAACGCCTTGACGTCGAAACCGACCCAATCCGTGCCAGTCAATGCCTTGGCGAAGGCGGCAGGCTTGATGCCGGCGCTGTGCAAGCCGATGCGAAATCCCATCGCCCGCACTTCATCCATGGCGCCGAGCAAGCCGTCCTGCAGGGTCGGCTCACCGCCGCTGAACACCACGGCATCGAGCAAGTCCTGACGACGTTGCAGAAACACCAACACCCGCCGCCAATCCACTTCCTCACTGCCACGAGGCGGAATCAGCTGCGGGTTATGACAGTAACGACAACGCCAGGCGCAACCCTGGCAAAACAGCACGCAGGCGAGCTGTCCCGGATAGTCGATAGTGGTCAGGGGCACCATGCCCCCGACCCGAAGCATTCGACTCATTGGCGCCCGGCCAGGGCTGCGCCTTCAGTGAAGTGCACCCGCTCGCGGTGCTCCGACTGTTTACCTGGATTGAACGCTGACACAGGACGGTGATAGCCCATCACGCGGGTCCAGATTTCGCAGCGTTGGCGTTGAGCCTGGGGCAGAGTTTGCGATGCAGTCATGGTGAAGCTCCTTGCGGTTGAGTGGATCAAAATCAATGAACGGTGCCAGCCTTCTGTTCTTGCAACAGCAGGACCTCGTCACATTTGGGGCAGAACTCATGTTCGCCATCGAGGTAGCCATGCACCGGGCAGATGGAGAAGGTCGGGGTCACGGTCAGGTACGGCAGGCGGAAGCGTCCAAGGGCCTTGCGCACCAGTTGCTTGCAGGCCTGGGTCGAGGAAATCCGCTCGGCCATGTACAGGTGCAAGACCGTGCCGCCGGTGTATTTGCATTGCAGTTCGTCTTGAAGTTCCAGGGCCTCGAAGGGGTCTTCGGTGTAGCCCACGGGCAGTTGCGAGGAGTTGGTGTAATACGGTGCCTGCGCACTGCCCGCCTGGAGAATGTCCGGATAGCGCTTGAGGTCTTCCTTGGCGAAGCGGTAGGTGGTGCCTTCTGCCGGTGTCGCTTCCAGGTTGTAGAGATGTCCGGTTTCTTCCTGGAACCGCAGCAAGGTGGCACGTACATGGTCCAGCAGATTCAGGGCAAACTGTCGGCCATGTTCGGTGTGCATGCCCTCCTCGTCGCCGGTGAAATTGCGCAGCATTTCATGCAGGCCGTTGAGGCCGATGGTGGAAAAATGGTTACGCAAGGTGCCCAGGTAGCGCTTGGTGTAAGGGTACAAACCGGCATCCATGTGATGCTGAATGACCTTGCGCTTGACCTCCAGGCTCTCCATTGCCAGCTCCATCAGCGTGTCCAGGCGTCGCAACAAGCCACTGGTGTTGCCCTTGAACACATAGCCCAGGCGTGCACAGTTGATGGTCACCACGCCGAGTGACCCGGTCTGTTCCGCCGAACCGAACAAGCCACCGCCGCGCTTGAGCAACTCGCGCACATCGAGCTGCAACCGGCAGCACATCGAACGCACCTGATTGGGCTGCATGTCCGAATTGAGGAAGTTCTGGAAGTACGGCAATCCGTAACGCGCCGTCATCTCGAACAGACGGTCGGCGTTCTCACTGTCCCATGGAAAGTCATGGGTGATGTTGTAGGTCGGGATCGGAAAGGTGAACACTCGCCCTTTCGCGTCGCCAGCCTGCATCACCTCGATGTACGCGCGGTTGAGCAGGTCCATTTCGACTTGCAGGTCACCATAGGCAAACGGCATCTCCTCACCGTCGATGACGGGTATCTGCTCACGCAAATCCTGCGGGCAAACCCAGTCGAAGGTCAGATTGGTGAACGGCGTCTGGGTGCCCCAGCGCGACGGCACATTGAGGTTGTAGATGAACTCCTGGATCGCCTGGCGCACCTCCTGGTAACTCAGCTGGTCCTTGCGCACGTAAGGCGCCAGGTAGGTGTCGAATGAACTGAACGCCTGGGCACCGGCCCATTCGTTCTGCAGGGTGCCGAGAAAATTCACCATTTGCCCCAGGGCACTGCTCAAGTGCTTTGGCGGACCGGCTTCGACACGCCCCGGCACACCGTTGAGCCCCTCGTGCAACAGAGTACGCAGCGACCAACCGGCACAGTAACCGGCGAGCATATCCAGGTCGTGCACATGCAAATCCGCCTCGCGATGGGCCTGGCCGATGGCCTCGCTGTACACCTCGTCCAGCCAGTAGTTGGCGGTGACCTTGCCCGACACGTTCAACACCAGCCCGCCCAGGGAGTAGCCCTGATTGGCGTTGGCCTGGACCCGCCAGTCTTCACGGTCCAGGTATTCATTCATAGAAGTCGCCACCTCGACCATGGTCCGGCGGTCGCGGCGCAAACGCCCGTGCTGTTCGCGGTAGACGATGTAGGCGCGCATGGCGAAGAAGTAACCGGCATCCATCAATACCCGTTCGACCCGATCCTGAATCTGCTCGACGTGCAACCTTGGCAGCCCTTCCAGTCGGGCGAGTACCGCCTGAAGCAAGCCTTCAACCTCAACCTCGGTGTACTCCCCTGTCGCCTTGCCGGCGGCGATCAATGCCTGGCGGATCTTGTCCGCATCGAAGGCGACCAGACTGCCATCGCGTTTGTGCAAGCGGTTACATCCCACTGAGATCAGCGTGCTCTGCATTTGGCCTCCAGATACTACATATAGATGTTCATACACAAACAAACACAACATGCAGTGAAGACTACGGACAAAGTGCTGTTCTGCAATTGATCGACATCAAGATTTGCCGGTGAAAAAAACCGCCCGAAGGCGGTGAAGGAAAAATCGGTGCGAACACTGTGGCGAGGGAGCTTGCTCCCGCTCGGCCGCGAAGCGGTCGCAATCCTGCAAGCTCGATTTGTCTGAATAATCGTGGTGCCTCATTTAGGGTTGCTTCGCAACCCAGCGGGAGCAAGCTCCCTCGCCACAAGTATTGTCTTTAGCAAACTCTTTCCTTAACAGAACAGCTCAACCGCCACTCATGTTCATGAACCGCACAATCTGCACCTCCCCTTCGGGGTTGAAGTCGTGGCGCAATGGCTTGCCGCGCAAAGCCTTTTGCACCGCATTGATCAGCGGCTGGTCGTCCAGCGGATAACGCCGCAACAATCCACGCAAATCCAGCGCGTCGTCCTGGCCCAGACAGAGCAAAAGCTTCCCTTCAACGGTCATCCGCACCCGGTTGCAGGTGCCGCAGAAGTTATGGCTGTTGGGTGAAATGAAACCGATCCGGGTATCGGGATGGCGTTCCAGACGCACATAGCGCGCCGGTCCGCCGCTGTTTTCAGTGCTGTCTAGCAACCGGTGACCACTGGCGATCAGCGCCCGGACCTCATCGCTGGAACAAAACGATTCGCCCCGGGAACGCCCGACATCACCCAAGGGCATTTCCTCAATGAAACTGATATCGATGCGCTGATCGATGGCGTACTGCACCAACGCCAGGACTTCATCGAAGTTGCGCCCCTTCATCACCACACAGTTCAGCTTGATCCGCTCAAACCCCGCGCCCCGCGCGGCTTCAATGCCGCCCAGCACCTGATCGAGATCGCCGTTGCGGGTGATCGCGCGAAACTTCTGCCCGTCCAGGCTATCGAGGCTGATGTTCATCCGCTTGACGCCTGCCTCCGCCAACGGCCGGGCCAGACGGCCCAGCTGCGAGCCGTTGCTGGTCATCACCAGTTCGCGCAAACCGGGCAATGCGGCGATGTTGCGGCACAGTTCGACAATGCCCGGACGAATCAGCGGCTCGCCGCCGGTGAGGCGGATTTTGCGGACGCCCAACCCGACGAACAGCGTTGCCAGGCGCTGCAACTCCTCCAGCGTCAGGACCTGCTGACGCGGCAGGAAGGTCATGTTTTTCGCCATGCAATACACACAACGAAAATCACAACGGTCCGTCACCGACATCCGCAGATAATCGATCTGCCGTCCAAAACCATCCTGCATGACAGCGTTCATCACATCTCCCGGTTTGTCTCGATGCTCACTGCACCAGCGGTGAGTCGGCGCCCTGCAAGTGGATGCCACGAATATCCGCCGCTCCGATCAGGGTTTGCAGGTACTGCACCAGCGCTTTTTGCCAGACGCCCTGCTGCAACTGCGTGCGGATCGCCGTCGACACCACTTCATAAGGCAACGGCATGCCTTCAATCCGCTGATCGACACTCACCACATGCCAGCCGTAGCGACTTTCCAGCGGTTTACTGGCCAGGCCGGGCGCCAGCGTGAACAGCTGACGCTCCAGTTCCGGCACGGTCTGGCCCTTGCTGATCTGCCCCAGAGAACCGCCTTGAGCCTTCGACGGGCAGGCCGAATATTTCACCGCCAGCTCGGCGAAACTGCCGGGGAAATCCTCCAGACGTTGCAGCAATATCTCGGCCTGAGCATGCGCAAGGCTGCGAGCCTCGACATCATCCGGCGCGCACTCGAGCAGGATGTGTCGCACCGCCAGCAACGGCGCGCTGTGAAAGCGCCCGCGATTGTTTTCGTAGTAGCGCAGGCTGGTTTCCTCGTCGCACTGCGGCACGTGCACCTCGCGTTCGAGCAACAAACGCGTGGCCGCTTCTTCTTCGTTCTCACCAGCGCCGATCTCCAGCGCCAGGCCGAGTTCGGCAATGCGCTGCTGCAACAATTCGCGGATCACCAGTGCCCTGGCGGCCAGATAGACCGCCTCTTCACGGCTTTCGGCCGGGTGATATTGCAGCTCCTGGGCCATTGCCTCAGGCGTGATCGACACCCCGTTGACGCTGATGATCGGCCACTCCTGTTCGCTGCTGGCGATCAACTGCACCGGGGCGTCCTCGGCCGCCGCCGGCTCGACCGGCAGTGCTTCAAACTGCGCGATGTCGACAACTTCCGGTACCGAAAGCTCTGCATTTTTAGAAGAACCGCAGCCACCGCTGCCGCCGTTACCGCCGCCACATCCACATCCACCTGACATGATGTTCTCCTCAGACTTTCTGCCGAACGATTTGATAACGACGCCCCAGGTACCAGATCGGTGCACTGACGATGTGTACGAGACGGGTGAAGGGGAACAACACGAACAGGGTCAAGCCGAGAAACACATGCAGCTTGTAGGTCAGCCCGACCGGCGCAATGGACGCCGCCGCTTCCATCGGCCGCAACAGCACGGTGTTCTGCGCCCAGTCGGCGAGCATCACCATCACCGAACCGTCCATGTGCGCGGTGGACGCTGCAATCGTCAGCAAACCGAGCAGCAACTGCACCAGCAGCACCAGCAGAATCAAAATGTCCGAAGCGCTGGAGGCGGCACGTACCCGAGGATCGGTGAGCCGCCGATTGACCAGCATCAGCAAGCCGATCAGGCACAGCAGGCCGAAGAGCCCGCCGGAGACCATCGCCAGCAACTGCTTGTTCTCGGTGCTGATCACATGGTGATAAACCGATGCAGGCGTCAGCAGGCCGACGAAATGCCCGGCCAGTACAAACAGCACACCGATGTGGAAGAGGTTGCTCGCCACGCGCATGCCGCGCTGGTTGAGCATCTGGCTGGAGCCAGCCTTCCAGGTGTACTGCGACAGATCGAAACGGGCCCAACTGCCAATCAGGCAAATCGCCAAAGCGACATAGGGATAGATCCCGAACAACAACAGGTTCCATTTAGACATTGCCTACCTCCTTGGCTGGCACGGTGGCCAACCCTTCATGCTGAAAATCCACCCAGTGCAACGGCACGGCGCTTTCTTCCCGGGCCTTGCCCGGGGCGCCAGGCAACGAACTGCAACGGTCTTGCTGTTCGGCCTGGAGAAAGTCCACGGCCTCCTCTTCCCAGATCTTGTCGAGGGCTTCGAGGGAGTCGTCGCGCGGTTCCGCCGCCACCTGCGCCCGCAGGTCGGCCACCGCCTGATGCGGCTCGGCCCCGGCGATTTGCAGCAACGCCCGGAAGCAACTGGCATAGGCGCTTTCGCGCTCTTCCAGACGCGCCGCGAGCAAGGCCAGCAAGTGCGAAACATCCGCCAGGCCCTCGCGGGCCTCGAGGTCTTCGCGGGTGGACAGGAACTCCAGGTACAGCGGGATATAGTCCGGCAGCTCCTTGACGCCGATGGCAAAACCGGCGGCTTCGTATTGCGCCATCATGTCGACCATGGCCTGGCCACGATCGCGGGATTCGCCGTGCACATGCTCGAACAACAGCAACGACAGCGAACGCCCCCGGCCGAACAGCGCGCCGTAGTGCTCCTGCCCGTCCATCAGGTCATTGGCGCAGATCAACTCCAGCAATTCGAACAACGCACCGCGCTGTTTAGGGCTGATTTCCCGTGACTGGATAATCGCTTGCTCCAGTTCGTCGCGCCCGCCAATCAGCGTCTCGGTCGGATAGTCGAGCAGCAGCGAAATCACTTTGAGAATTTGCATGCTCATTCCTCCCACAACTGGACGGTTTTCAGGACGTCGCGGCGGTTGGCTTTCTTCGCACCGAACATGTTGGTGTCGGAGCTGCCGCTGCAACCGCTGCCGAAACTGAAGCCGCAACCGGAGCGCTCGGCAAAGGCGTCGCTCATGGCGTCTTCACGGTGGGCACTCGGTACCACAAAGCGGTCTTCATAGTTGGCAATCGCCAGGTAGCGATACATCTCTTCGACCTGGGCCACGCTCAAGCCGACGTCCTTCAACACTTGCAGGTCCTGAACGCCATCGACTTGCTCGGAGCGTTTGTAGGCGCGCATCGCCAGCAAGCGTTTAAGTGCGCGCTTGACCGGTTTTTCATCGCCCGCTGTCAGCAGGTTCGCCAGGTACTTCAGTGGAATACGCAGGCTGTCGACATCCGGGATCACCCCGTTCATGCCCACGGTGCCGGCAGTGGCGGCGTTCTGGATCGGCGACAGCGGCGGCACGTACCAGACCATTGGCAAGGTGCGGTATTCCGGGTGCAGCGGCAGTGCGAGTTTCCAGTCCACGGCCATTTTGTAGACCGGCGAACGCTGGGCGGAATCAATCACCGACTGCGGTACGCCATCGGCCAGGGCCTGGCGAATCACTGCCGGGTCATTCGGATCGAGGAAGATCTCCAGTTGTTTCTCGTACAGGTCTTGCTCATTGGCGGTGCTCGCCACTTCGCTGATGCGGTCGGCGTCATACAGCAGCACACCGAGGTAACGGATACGCCCGACACAGGTTTCGGCGCAAACAGTCGGCATCCCGGCTTCGATACGCGGGTAGCAGAAGATGCACTTCTCGGACTTGCCGCTTTTCCAGTTGAAATAGATCTTCTTGTACGGGCAGCCGCTGATGCACATCCGCCAGCCACGGCATTTTTCCTGGTCGATCAGCACAATGCCGTCTTCTTCACGCTTGTAGATCGCCCCGCTCGGGCACGACGCTGCGCACGCCGGGTTGAGGCAGTGCTCGCACAGGCGCGGCAAATACATCATGAAGGTGTTTTCGTATTCGCCGTAAATGTCCGCCTGGATCTTGTCGAAGTTCTTGTCCTTGCGGCGCTTGGCGAATTCGGTGCCGAGGATTTCTTCCCAGTTCGGGCCCCATTCGATTTTCTCCATGCGCTTGCCAGAGATCAGCGAACGCGGGCGCGCAGTGGGCTGATGCTCGCCCAGCGGCGCGGTATGCAGGTGCTGGTAATCGAAGTCGAACGGTTCGTAGTAATCGTCGAGGCTCGGCAGGTCCGGGTTGGCGAAAATATTCGCCAAGACCCGGAATTTACCGCCGATGCGCGGGTTGATCGTGCCGTTGGCATTGCGGATCCAGCCGCCCTTCCACTTGTCCTGGTTTTCCCATTCTTTCGGGTAACCGATGCCGGGTTTCGATTCGACGTTGTTGAACCAGGCGTATTCCATGCCTTCGCGGCTGGTCCAGACGTTCTTGCAGGTAATCGAACAAGTGTGGCAACCGATGCACTTGTCCAGGTTCAGCACCATGCCGATCTGTGAGCGAATCTTCATCTCAGTTCTCCTCGATATCGGTCGGCAGAGGACGCGGCAGGTCATCGCCGTTTGAGCCATCGAGCCAGTCGACTTTGGCCATTTTGCGTACCACGACGAATTCATCGCGGTTGCAACCGACCGTGCCGTAATAGTTGAAACCGTAGGCCTGCTGTGCATAGCCGCCGATCATGTGGGTCGGTTTGAGCACCACGCGGGTGACCGAGTTGTGGTGGCCGCCACGGGTCTTGGTGGTTTCCGAACCAGGCACGTTCACGATCCGTTCCTGGGCGTGGTACATCATCACCATGCCGTCCTTGACCCGCTGGCTGACCACCGCTCGTGCGGTCAGCGCGCCGTTGGCGTTGAAGCATTCGATCCAGTCGTTGTCTTCAATGCCGGCGCGTTTCGCGTCGTTCTCCGAGAGCCAGACAATCGGCCCGCCGCGGCTGAGGGTCAGCATCAGCAGGTTGTCGCTGTAAGTGCTGTGGATGCCCCATTTCTGGTGCGGAGTAATCCAGTTCAGGACGATTTCGGTCTCGCCGTTGCTGCGCTTGCCTTTCACTCCTGCAATGGTGCGGGTGTTGACCGGCGGGCGGTAACTCATCAGTTGCTCGCCGAATGCCTGCATCCACGGGTGATCCTGGTAGAACTGCTGGCGACCGGTGATGGTGCGCCATGGGATGGCTTCGTGAACGTTGGTGTAGCCGGCGTTGTAGCTGACGTGATCGTCTTCGAGACCCGACCAGGTAGGGCTGGAAATGATCTTGCGCGGCTGCGCCTGAATGTCGCGGAATCGGATCGCCTCGTGTTCCTTGGATAACGCCAGGTGGCTGTGATCGATGCCGGTAAATTCCGACAACGCAGCCCAGGCCTTGACGGCGACATGGCCATTGGTTTCCGGCGCCAGGGACAGAATCACTTCAGCAGCATCGATCGCCGAGTCGATTTTCGGCCGGCCATGACTGATCCCGGCAGCCCCTTCGCGGTGATTGAGCGCACCGAGGAATTTCACTTCGGCGTCGGTGTTCCAGTTGATGCCCTTGCCACCGTTGCCGTGTTTTTCCAGCAATGGCCCCAGCGAGGAAAACTGCTTGTAAATGTTCGGGTAATCACGCTCCACCACATGCAGGTTCGGCGCGTTCTTGCCTGGCACCGGGGCCACGCCGGCGCTTTTCCAGTCGGTGCCGCCAAAAGGTTGAGCCAGTTCACCGACGCTGTCGTGCATCAGCGGGATGGTCACCAGGTCCTTCTCAACGCCCAGATGCCCTTCAGCCATGCTGGAAAAGGCCTTGGCGATGCCTTTGTAGATTTCCCAGTCGGAACGCGATTCCCACGCCGGGTCGATGGCGGCCGACAGCGGGTGAATGAACGGGTGCATGTCCGAGGTGTTCATGTCGTCCTTTTCGTACCAGGTCGCGGTCGGCAAGACGATGTCGGAATAGACGCAGGTCGAGGACATGCGGAAATCCAGCGTGGTGACCAGATCGAGCTTGCCGATGGCGCCCTCGTCCACCCATTCGGCTTCTTCGGGTTTGCAATCCCCGACCTGGCCGATGTCTTCGTTCATCACCCCGTTCTTGGTGCCGAGCAGGTACTTGAGCATGTACTCGTGGCCCTTGCCCGAGGAGCCCAGCAGATTGGAACGCCAGATAAACATGTTGCGCGGGAAGTTCACCGGGCTGTCCGGCTGTTCGCAGGAGAAGCGCAGCGAGCCGTCTTGCAGCGACTTGACCACGTAGTCTTTCGGGTCCATGCCGGCTGCCGCGGCATCGCGGCAAATGTGCAGCGGGTTGGTGTTGAGTTGCGGTGCGCTGGGCAACCAGCCGGCGCGTTCGGCACGGATGTTGTAGTCCAGGGCATGCTCGGGAAACTGTGATTTATCGGCCAGCGGCGAGAGCACGTCGTGCATGCTCATTTTCTCGTGGCGCCATTGCGAACTGTGGGCGTAGAAGAAGCTGGTGCCGTTCATCTGCCGTGGTGGACGGTTCCAGTCCAGGCCGAACGCCAGGGGCAGCCAGCCGCATTGCGGACGCAGTTTTTCCTGACCGACATAGTGCGCCCAACCGCCACCGGTCTGGCCGACACACCCGCAGAGCATGAGCATGTTGATCAGCCCGCGGTAGTTCATGTCCATGTGGTACCAGTGGTTCATCGCCGCGCCGACGATGATCATCGAGCGCCCCTTGGTCTTGTCGGCGTTATCGGCGAACTCGCGGGCGATCTGGATCGCTTTCTCGCGGCTGACGCCGGTGATCTGCTCCTGCCAGGCCGGGGTGCCGGGTACGCTTGCGTCGTTGTAGTCCTTGGCGACGTTAGCGCCACCCAGGCCACGATCGATCGCCAGATTGGAGGCCGACAGGTCGAACACAGTGGCGACTTTGGCCACACTGCCATCGGCCAATACCACGTTGTGCACCGGCACGCGGCGGTATTGCACGGCATCGCCAGCGACGTGCTGGAAGTGTTCGTGGGACTCGCCAGCGAAATACGGGAACGCCACTTCGGCGACGTCATCGCCGATCAGGCTCAGCTTCAGATCGATCTCACGCCCTTCACCGCCTTCACGAGGCAGGATGTTCCACTTGCCCTTCTCGCCCCAGCGATAACCGATGGAGCCCTGAGGAGAAACCAGTTCACCGCTGACATCCAGCGCGATGGTTTTCCATTCCGGGTTGTTTTCCTGGCCGAGGTTGTCGGTAAGGTCCGAGGCGCGCAAGAAACGGTCCGGCTGGTAACCGGCGCCCGGCGCCTTGTCGACCATTTGTTTGAGCAGCACCAGCACCGGCAAATCGGTGAAGCGCTTGGCGTAGTCGGTGAAATACGCGCTCGGTTTGTCCAGGTGAAACTCTTTGAAGATCACATGATTGAACGCCTGGGCCAGCGCCGCATCGGTACCCTGCTTGGGGTTGAGCCACAGGTCGGTGAGCTTGGCGACTTCCGAGTAGTCGGGGGTGATGGCGACGGTCTTGGTGCCCTTGTAACGGACTTCGGTAAAAAAGTGCGCATCGGGGGTACGGGTCTGCGGGACGTTGGAGCCCCAGGCAATGATGTAGTTGGAGTTGTACCAGTCGGCCGATTCCGGCACGTCGGTTTGCTCGCCCCAGACCATCGGCGAGGCCGGTGGCAAGTCGCAGTACCAGTCATAGAAACTCAGGCACGCACCGCCGATCAGCGACAGATAACGCGAACCCGCGGCATAGCTGACCATCGACATGGCCGGAATCGGCGAGAAACCGACGATCCTGTCCGGGCCGTATTGCTTGATGGTGTAGACGTTGGACGCGGCAATGATCTCGTTGACTTCCTCCCAGTTGGAGCGAATGAAGCCCCCCATGCCGCGCTTGCTTTTATAGGAGTCGGCCTTGGCCTTGTTCTCGACAATGCTGGCCCAGGCTTCCACCGGCGCCATGGTCTGCCGCGCCTCGCGCCAGAGCTTGAGCAACGGCTTGCGGATTTTCGGGTACTTGAGGCGGTTGGCGCTGTAGATGTACCAGCTGTAACTGGCGCCACGCGGGCAACCGCGGGGTTCGTGGTTAGGCAAATCGTTGCGGGTGCGCGGGTAATCGGTCTGCTGGGTTTCCCAGGTGATCAGGCCGTTCTTGACGTAGATTTTCCACGAGCACGAGCCGGTGCAGTTCACCCCATGGGTGGAACGCACGATCTTGTCGTACTGCCAGCGCGAACGGTAGACGTTCTCCCAGTCGCGAGACTCTTTGCGAGTCTCTCCATGACCATCGGAAAACTCGTTTTGCTTGCGATTGAAAAACCGCAGTTGATCCAGTAAATGACTCACGGTGTGTCCTCTCAGGCTTGCTGCGGGGTTCTGTGCCCCGCCCACGCAATGGTTGGATTCAGGTCGTCTCAGCAGGGTGTCGCGGCGCCTTTGCGCGCGTACCACCACCAGGTCACCACGATGCAGCTCAGGTAAAAAACGACGAACATGTAGAAGGCCATCTCAGGGCCGCCGGTCTGGGCCATCGAAGTGCCGAAGGATTTGGGAATGAAGAACGCACCGAAGGCGCCCATGGCCGAACTGAAGCCCAGGACGGCGGCCGATTCCTTGCCGGCATCCTTGAGCGCCTGTTCACGCACGGCTGGCGATTTCCCGGCCGAGGCTTTTTCGTGCTGCGTGCGGAAGATCACCGGGATCATCCGGAAGGTGGAGCCGTTGCCCACGCCAGTGGTGATGAACAGCAGCATGAACAGGCCGAGGAAGCCGTAGAAGCTGCCGCCCGCGCCGTTCTGCGGCAAGAAGTGCATCACGCCGAAGACCATCGCGATCATCGCCACGAAGTTCCACAGGGTCACTTTCGCGCCACCGAGCTTGTCCGCCAGCCAGCCACCCAATGGCCGCACCAGAGCGCCAACCAGTGGGCCGAGGAAGGCGAATTTCAAGGCAATGACATCCGGAAAGGAGGTTTTGATCAGCAGCGGAAACGCGGCGGAAAAGCCGATGAACGAACCGAAGGTCGCCAGGTACAACCAGCACATCAGCCAGTTGTGCTTGCGCTTGAAGATCACCGCCTGTTCGCTGAACGAGGCCCGGGCGCTGGACAGGTCATTCATGCCGAACCAGGCCAACACTGTCACCAGGACGATAAATGGCACCCAGATGAACCCGGCGTTCTGCAGCCACAACTGACCGCCGTCCGGCAACGCTTGCGGCGAGCCGCCCATGAAGCCGAACACACCGAAGGTAATCACTAGCGGCACGCAGAACTGCATCACCGAGACGCCCAGGTTGCCCAGTCCGGCGTTGAGGCCCAGAGCTGTGCCCTGCTGGGACTTGGGATAGAAGAAGCTGATGTTGGACATGCTCGAGGCGAAGTTGCCGCCACCGAAACCGCAGAGCAAGGCAATCAACACGAACACGCTGTATGAGGTGCTCGGGTCCTGCACGGCGAAGCCCATCCAGATCGATGGCAGCAGTAGCGACGCGGTGCTCAGGGCGGTCCAGCGCCGGCCGCCGAAGATCGGCACCATAAAGGAATAGAAGACCCGCAAGGTCGCACCGGACAGCCCCGGCAATGCCGCCAGCCAGAACAGTTGGTCGGTGGTGAAGCTGAAGCCGATGGCGTTCAAGCGCACAATCACCGTGCTCCAGACCATCCACACCGCAAAGGCCAACAACAGCGCAGGAATGGAAATCCACAAGTTGCGAGTGGCGGTCTGTTTGCCGCTACTTCCCCAGAACGCGGGGTCCTCGGGGCGCCAGTCATGAATGACCGGGCCTTTGTCAGGCGTTTGCAGAACGGACATGTTCTTCTCCTTGGGCAATGCTGGAAATCGGGGACCGGATCAGCAGCGGCTCTTTACCAAGCACCGGGCTTTTGCGTATTTCGCTGAAGTACATCCAGGTGAGGGAGACCCAGACCACGCCGTACATCAACATGAAGCAGGAAGAACGCACGCCGGTGAGGTCCACCAGGGCGCCGAACAGGATCGGCAGCACAAAACCGCCCAGGCCACCCGCCAGGCCAACGATGCCGGACACCGCCCCCATGTTTTTCGGGTATTCATTGGCGATGTATTTGAAAACCGAGGCCTTGCCGAATGCGAAGGCGATGCCCATGACGAACAGCAGCACGGTGAACAACGCGGGGCTCAGGCCAATGTGGAAATCCAGCGGACCGTCGATGGTCTGCACTTGCAGTTGGGTCTGGGGATACGAGAGCAGGAACAGGCAGATCCAGCTGACCCACAACACCCACCAGGTCACGCTTTGCGCCCCCCAGCGATCCGACATCCAGCCGCCGACGGCACGCAGTACGCCGCCGGGCAGGGAGAAACAGGCCGCCAGCAGCGCCGCGCTTTGCAAGCTGAAACCGTATTCCTGCACGTAGTACTTGGTCATCCACAGTGCC
Organism: Pseudomonas sp. GR 6-02; assembly: GCF_001655615.1. Classification (GTDB taxonomy): domain Bacteria; phylum Pseudomonadota; class Gammaproteobacteria; order Pseudomonadales; family Pseudomonadaceae; genus Aquipseudomonas. Next base: position 2,656,526 of record NZ_CP011567.1, on the reverse strand, counting down.
AGGGCAACGTAGCCGCCGAAGACGATCGAGTAGTACTGGCAGTAGCGCCACACCGCAGGATCTTTCAGTGAGCGCAGTTGCTCACGCAAGCTGGCGCCCGTGGCACTGCGATGGCCCTTGTTTTCTGAGGTCAGGAACCAGAACAGCAGCGCAGTGATAAACAAGATCGCACTGAAGACTTTCGGCACCAGCTGCCAGCTGCCGGCGGCGATCAGCGCCGGGGCCAGGAACTTGGTCACCGCCGACCCGGCGTTACCGGCACCGAAGATGCCCATGGCGAAGCCCTGGTTCTCCTTGTCGAACCATTTGGCGACGTAGGCAATCCCAACGGAAAACGAGCCACCGGCCAGGCCGACGAACAAACCCAGTACCAGGAACTGCCAGTAGGCGGTGGCGTGACTGATCAAGTACAGCGGCGTGACGCAAGTCAGCATCAGCAGGAAAAACACGCTGCGCCCGCCAAATCGGTCGGTCAGCAACCCCAGCGGCAAACGCACCAGCGAGCCGGTCAGCACCGGGGTCGCGGCCAGCAGGCCGAATTGGGTTTCGTTGAGCTGGAGCAATTCCTTGATCGGCACGCCGAGCACGGCAAACATCATCCAGACCATGAAGCACACAGTGAAGGCCAGCGTGCTCATGCCCAGCACCAAGCCTTGTCGTACACGCGGTTGGGTCACAATGCTCTCCCGTCAATTAGCCATGGCGGCAGACTAGAGAGGCAAACCCCGCAAAAACTTGACCCAGGTCAACGATGCCCATGAGGGCCTAAGCCTATGCTTAGCCCGCCTACCTCCAAGGAGGTAGTGCAAGAAAACCTTGAAAACCTTTATTTATCAGCTTGTTAAGGGTTTCAACCCACGCTTTTGTCGACAAGGAACTGTCGACAACTCTTTAGAGGTAGCTCGCCCAGGAACGGCGGCAAAACCCCACGCTGGAACGTGCATGCTCTGTTTTCTTATCGCTTTCCCGGACCTGCGCCGATGATCCGCTGGTTGCGCAGCTCCCTGCCCGCTCGCGCCGGGCTGGCGGTGATCCTGATCGCCGTGCTGGCGCTCGCCAGTTCATTGAGCGCCGGGCTGATCGCCTGGTTCAGCCAGGGCGATGCCGCTGCCATCAACACCGCAGGCTCGGTGCGCATGGAGACCTATCACCTGAGCTGGAAACTCGCCGCTGGCGTCGCCGACGAAGAAATCACCACCATCATCGACAGCCTGCAAAACCGCTTGGACAGCCACTCTCTCAAAGCGGTACTGGAAGATGGCCCGACCACCGCATTGCAACTCAGTTATGGGCAAATCCAGCAACACTGGAATGAGGATTTGCGTCCGGCACTGGAGCGCGGCGATGCGGCGGCCTTTCAGGCCCAGGCGCAGTCCTTCGTTGAGCAACTGAACCAGTTCGTCGATCTGTTGCAGCGCCAAAGCGAACAAAAGCAAGGTTGGCAACAGGCGATCCAGGGCCTGGCCCTGTTCACCACCATGATCGTCCTGCTGCTCGGGCTCTACGAACTGCAGTACGGCGTTGTCACCCCTTTGAAGGAGTTGGTGGATGCAACCCAGCGCTTTCGTCGCGGCGACTTCAAGGTGCGGGTCAACCATCAGTCCGAGGATGAGCTGGGCCAGTTGGCCATGAGTTTCAACACCATGGCCGAGACGATCGAAGAGTCGCATCGCACCCTGGAAAGTCAGGTCCGGCAAAAAACCCTGAACCTGCAACAAGCCAATGCCGCCCTGGAGCTTCTGTATCAAAGCAGCCGAAGCCTGGCCACACGCCTGGCCAATGCCGAAGGCCTGGATGAGTTGATTCGGCGCTTCCAGCAGCGCCTGCCCGGCTTGCGCCTGTCGCTGTGCCTGCAGGGACAGTTGCAGGCACCGGCCCAGCAGTTGCTCGCCCTGCATGGCGCGAACATCCGGGAAGTCTGCGCCAGTAGCGACTGCGCCACGTGCCAGCGACACCCTAAAACCAACCCGCAAATCTTCAGCATCAGCAACCAGGGCAGTGAACTGGGGGAACTCAAGGCGCACTTTGTCGACGGGCACCCCATGCAAGCCTGGGAAACCCAACTGATCCAGGCCCTGGCCAATCTGATCGGCACCTCGCTCTCGCTCAAGCGTCAACGGGAACAGGATCATCGCCTGCTGCTGCTCGAAGAACGCACGATCATCGCCCGCGAGCTGCACGATTCACTGGCCCAGGCCCTGTCCTACATGAAGCTGCAAGTCAGCCGCATGCAAACCCTGATGCGCCGGGGCGAACCGGTCCAGACCCTGGAAACCGTCACCAGCGAATTGCGCGAGGGACTGAACAATGCCTATCGCCAGTTGCGCGAGTTGCTGACCACGTTTCGCTTGCAGATTCACGACGCGGGACTGGTACAGGAACTCAAGGACACGGCCGAGGAGTTTTCCCGTCGCGGAGAATTCCAGGTGCACCTGCACGTCGACACGCTGGCCTTTCAACTATCGGCCAGCGAACAAATCCACATTTTGCAGATCACCCGCGAGGCGCTCTCCAACTGCCTGCGCCACGCCCATGCGCAAAACGCCTGGCTGCAACTGCGCCAGGATGGCGAGACCGTCAGGTTGTCGGTCGAAGACGACGGGCGTGGGTTCAGTGGCAACGTCGACCAGCGCGAACACCACGGCCTGAACATCATGGATGAGCGGGCTCGCAGCTTGCGCGGCCAACTGCAGATATTTTCCAGGGAGCCCCAAGGCACCCGTGTCCAACTGGAATTCCACCCGGAGTTTCTCGGGCAGCAAACAGAAGGTAGCGCCACATGACCCTGTCCCCACAACACAAAATCCTGCTGGTAGACGATCACCCGATGATGCGTCACGGCATTCGCCAGATGCTCGAACTCGAAGATGACTTCCTGATCATCGGCGAAGCCAGCCAGGGTGAAGAAGCACTCAGTCTCATTGAGCCGCTTCAACCGGACCTGGTTTTGCTCGACAACAACATGCCGCAAATGAATGGCATCGAAACCCTGCGCCGACTACGAGCCATGCACTACACCGGCAAAGTCCTGCTGTTTACGGTGTCGGACGCCGAAGACGACATTCGCGATGCACTGCGCCTGGATGCCGACGGCTATCTGCTCAAAGACATGGAGCCCGAACTGTTGATTCAGTACATCCGCGATGCCCTGAACGGCGCGCTGGTGATCAGCCCGGGACTGACCCAAGTCATGGCGCAAGCACTGCGTGCTCCTGCGCGTCAGGCCGTGGTGGAACTGACCGAGCGTGAGCGTCAGGTGCTGAAAACCATCGCCAGCGGCTTCAGCAACAAGGTCATCGGGCACAAGCTGGGCATCACCGAAGGCACGGTCAAGGTTCACGTCAAAAACCTGTTGCACAAACTCGGCTTGCGCTCACGAGTAGAGGCGGCGGTGTGGGCCATGGAACATCTGCGCAACGCCGGCTGAAGGGTATTCCTCTTTGGAGGTAGGCCTGCAGAGGCATAGGTCATCAAGCCTGCGCTCTCTACTATGGTCGTCAGCGGAGGTACGCCATGCTGACTCACCCTTCCATCGTTTTAACGTTGCGCCGTCATCATCTGTTCAGCCAACTGCCGGAGAAAGTCTTCGAGGAAGTCTGCGGCCTGGCCATGCTCAAACGCCTGAGTTGTCACAGTACGCTCATGCATCAAGGGGATCCGGCCAGGCGTTTTTTCCTGCTGGTCAGCGGCCAGGTCAAGTTGTACCGGCTCACCGGCGAAGGCCAGGAGAACCTGGTGGAGATCATTCAGCCCGGCCAGACTTTTGCCGAAGCCTTGCTGTTCAGCCAGGCTCGTCTGTATCCGGTGAGCGCCACCGCGCTGAAGGACAGCGTGCTGGTGAGCATCGACGGCAACCATTACCGCAATGCCCTGGAGGACCAGCCGAGAGTCTGCCTGGCCATCCTGGCGAGCATGAGCGTTCACCTGCACCTGCGTCTGCGCGATATCGATACCTTGACCATGGCCAGTGCGAGCCGTCGGGTGATCAATTTCCTGTTCCAGGAACGCCACCCGGTAACCGGCCAGATTGTCTTGCAGATGTCCAAACGCCTGGTGGCGTCGAAGCTGGGAATTCAGCCGGAAACCTTTTCGCGGATACTGCATCGCCTGGTGGAAAGCGGCCTGATTGCCATGGAACGACGCCACATCAGCATCCTCGCCGAAAAGGAACTGGCCGCTTTCCAATAGTCGGAATTGACCGTCATCAAGGCGCCCATCCACACCTCTTGCACACTGACAGAGCCCATCCACGGAGAGTGCAAATGCCCCGTTCAACCCTGCCTTTGGTTTACTCCTGCTCAGGCTGCTCCAACGTCGCCCAACTGGCCAACACCCTGGCCGTGCGCCTGGATCGCAGTGGTCTCGCTGAAATGTCCTGCATCGTTGGTGTCGGCGGGCATGTGGCAGCGCTGGTCAACAAAGCGCGCTCGGGGCGCCGGATCTTCGCGCTGGACGGCTGCCCGCTGCAATGCGTCGAGAACTGCCTCAAGCAACATGGCCTGCACGCGGACGTGCACCTGATCCTCAGCCACTACGGGCTGCGCAAACGCTATGGCGAGGACTGCACGCTGGCGCAGAGTGATGAGTTGTTTGAAGGGATCAGGCAGTTGATTGCCAGTGATGCCCGACAGCACGGAAGCCGCCAGTAAACGATTAATGCTGTTCACTTAAGCAATTTCAGCCGCGACGCATTCCTTGTAGCAGCTGCCGAAGGCTGCGTTCGGCGGCGAAGCCGTCGTCAAACCAGTGATTGCGGCGTGTCAGGCAGACCGCACTAGCCGGATTCACGACGGCTTCGCCGCCGAACGCAGCCTCGCAGGCTCGACAGCTGCTACAGATCGCATTACGGCTTAAGTGAACAGCATTACAGTAAACGATGGCCTGAGGGCCAACGAAAATCCAACTGTGGGAGCGGCGGTGCGACGATTCGACCTGCTCGCTCCCACATTTAATCTACGTTGGTCATCCCGCCGCCAAGCCCTTCCCCGCCCGCTCCAGATTGCGCCACAACCACACAGGCAGAACATCGGGGTCAAGGCTGTCGATCAGGTTCTTCAGCGCCAGCCCCAGTTCGGTATCGCCCTCGATGACCAGTCGCCGGCGAAAGAACAACGTGTCCGGATCTTCCTGACGGCTGGCCAGCAATAAAAATTCGCGCCAGTTACCGCTGATGGTCACGTTCGCCGTAGCGTGCTCGGCAATCCGCAAGCCCTGACGACTGAGCGTCAGGTACCAGGACAAACCCAGGTCCGGAATCCGCAAGCACAGCCAGCGCCCGCGCAGCACTTCGAACTCGCCCTCGCGCAATGGCTCGGCGAGGCAGCGATTCAGCGCCTGCTGCAACGCCAGGCGCTGCACGGCAAAAGGCACCCGGCGCACCAGTGGCAACAACCGGTCGGCGCCTTTCAACAGCCACTTCTTTCGATTCAGCACAGGCCAACCTCCTCGACGCGCAGCATGCCGGCCTGACCATGCCAATAGCCATTGCAACCTTCGACGAACAGCGGCGGTGTTTCGCCCAGACGAACCCGTTGATAGGCCGCGATCACTTCGTCCATGCCCTGAGCACGAGGGCTCAAGCGCAACAGATCGGCACCACAGGCCACCAGTCCGGCGTAATCGGCCAGCAGGTTGGTCACCTCGGCCGACATCGTTTGAATACCGTTAAGGGTAAACAGTGGTTGCCCCTCCTGGCTGGTCAGCGCCAGGCCATCGGGGTAGTTGATGCAGCAGAACCGGCAGTCGTCCTTGGGCCGGTTTTCTGCACGGGCAGTGAAGCAGCGGGCGGAATAGGCCAACGGCAGATGCCCATAGGCGAAGATTTCAACTTCCGGCACTGCACGACCCAATTCACGCACCTGCCCGATCACGTCGCTGATCAGCGCCGCCGAACACTCCACGGGCGGCACCCAGCGAGTCATTCCGCTGTCGAGTAATTGTGCCAATGAGTGGCCGTTGTACAGATTGAGCGCCGGGCCGCCCACGAAAGGTAACTTGCGCTCGGCCAGGAAATGCACCGCGCCCATGTCGTTGGCCTCCACCAACAACTCGCCGTTGTCGCACAGCCGGCGCAGGCTGGAGAGTTCGGAGGCAGCCTCGATCAGCGTCAGGCTGGAAAGCACCAACTGTGCCTGGCTGCATTCCTGTAACTCGCGCCCCAGCCCCAGCCATTGATCCAGGGAAAAGGCCCGGCGTTTGGAGCACACGGTTTCCCCCAGATAAATCACGTCCAGGGGCAAGGTCGACATGTCGGCGTAAAAGTTGCTGAGTTGCTCTTTGTCCCAATAAAACAGGACCGGTCCCAGGCTGAGCTTCATGTCGCGTCCCTCATTGCCATGATCGATGATAAGCGCCCAGGGTGGTCTGGCTGCCTTCGGACAAACCGGCCAGCACCTGACGCCATTCTTCCTTGACCCGAAAACTGCCGGGCGCGCCACGGTGAGCGTCCAGTGCCGCGCGCCAAACCCGGGTGACTTGTTCGACATACGCCGGGCTGCGTTGGCGGCCCTCGATTTTCACCGCTTCGACGCCAATGGCCGTCAATTCCGGGAGCAAGTCCAGGGTGTCGAGGCTGGTGGGCTCCTCCAGCGCATGAAAGCGTTTGCCATCGACCAGAAAACGGCCTTTGCACAAGGTCGGGTAACCGGCCGATTCGTCAGGGGTGTAGCGATCGATCAGCACTTCGCTGAGGCGCGCGCTCAAGCCTTCGGCGTCCTCGCTCCAACGCACGGCTTTGGCTGGCGAACAGACACCGCACAGGTTCGGCGACTCACCGGTAATGTAGGAAGACAGGTGGCAACGCCCTTCGGCCATGATGCACAAGCTGCCGAAGCCAAAGACTTCGATGGGCACCGGGCTGCTGGCGGCGACTTGACGTACCTGCGCCAACGACAACACCCGCGGCAATACCGCGCGACGAATGCCGTAGCGCTGCGCATAAAATTCCAGCGCCGCGGCATGGGTTGCCGACCCCTGAACCGACAGATGCAGGGCCAATTGCGGGTGACGCTGACTGGCATAGTCGAGCACCCCGGGGTCGGCGGCGATCAGCGCATCGACGCCGAAATCGGCGGCACGATCCACCGCCCGTTGCCAGCGCTCCCAACCCTTGGGTTGTGGGTACGTGTTGACCGCGACGTAGAGTTTGCGTTGATGTTGGCGGATGTGGGCGACGGCGGCGTCGAACTGTTTGTCGTCCATGTTCAACCCCGCGAAATGCCGGGCATTGGTGTCATCGCGAAAGCCGACATACACGGCATCGGCGCCTTGGCGCACCGCCGCTTTAAGCGCAGGCAGGTTCCCTGCCGGGCAGACCAGTTGCATGGGTAATCCTCATCAAAAAGCGCAGTCCGGAGCCTGATCAGCCATGGTTGGAATGCGCTTGTGGCGAGCGAGCTTGCTCCGGGCGGCATTCCGACGCTGGACTGCGCAGCAGGCCTGAATAACAGGGCCGCTTCGCGACCCAGCGGGAGCAAGCTCCCTCGCCACACAGTCTAGCCAGACCGGCAGGCACAGCCTTGACGGCAATCAATTGCCATCACTGCATCAGGTCGGCGAAGGACAGGAACATCACGTTGTCGTGCTTGAGCACTTGCTGCTCGCACTCGATCACCGCCAGCCCGTCGGCCCAGCACGCGGCGGTCAACATGGCCGAGCTTTGCTGAGGGTGCAGTTCCACACTCAACTGGCCATCGGCGCCGGGCGTCAACCTGGCCCGCAGGTATTGTCGACGCTTGTTTCGCTGCAACCAGTCGAACCCGGCAGGCACAGCCAGCGGCACCGGCAGCACGTCAGTCACACCCTGGGCCCTGAGCAGGAACGGACGCACCACCACCAACGCGGTAATCAGCGCCCCTGACGGGTTTCCCGGCATACCGATCCACGGTTTACCGGCCACTTCGCCATAGGCCAATGGCTTACCCGGCTGGATCGCCAGCCGCCAGAAATCCACACTGCCCAGTTCCTCGATGGCCTGTTTGAGGTGATCTTCCTCGCCGACCGACACGCCACCGGAGCTCAACAGCAAGTCGCATTCCGAAGACGCCAGGCTCAAGGCATGCCGGCTGGCCACCAACTCATCGGCCATGACGCCATAGTCATGCACCTCGACGCCCCAGCCGCGCAACAACGCGGCGAGGCAATACCGATTGCTGTTGTAAATTTGCCCCGGCGCCAAGGGATCGCCCGGCTCACGCAGTTCGTTACCGCTGCTGAGCAGGCACACCTGCAACGGCCGATAGACCTCGACCCGGGCAATCCCGGCACCGGCCAGCAATCCCAGTTCTTGCGCGCGCAGGCGTTTGCCGGCCTTGAGCAGCAGATGCCCGCGGCGAACTTCCTCCCCTTCCTTGCGCACGTGATCGCCAACGGCTACGGGCGGGAACCAGACTCGCTCGCCTTCGACCCGGCAGCGCTCTTGCGGCACCACGGTATCGGCACCCGGTGGCAATGGCGCGCCGGTAAAGATCTGCACCGTTTGCTGCGCAAGCAAGGGCGAGCGCGCCTGATCCCCCGCCGCAATTCGGCCGCCAATCGTCAAACAGCCACCTTCCGCCGGCAGGTCGGCAGCCCTGAAGGCATAACCGTCCATGGCACTGTTATCCCAGGCAGGGAGATTCACCGGGCAATGAATGTCCACCGCCAGCACCCGCCCCATGGCCTGGTCCAGACGGACCATTTGCGCCAGGGGTGGCGGTGGTGCCTGGTCGAGCAGACGGCTGATGGCCTCGTCCACGGGCATCAGGTTGCCGAGGTCGCACACCCGGCCGCTCATGAGCGTGTCTCGCAGGCGTCGATGACCCGCTGTGCTTGCGCTTTCAAATGCGGGGCGAAGTTACACGGGCCGGTGCGACTGTCCAGTTGCTCGAGCAGAATCTTGTTCCAGGCAGTCCGGCAGGCACCCGGCGAGCCAGGAACGCAGCACACCAGTACACCGTTACTCATCCCGGCCAGTGCCCGGGACTGCAGACTGGACATGCCAATCTCCTCCAGCGACACCTGGCGGAACAATTCGCCGAAGCCTTCCACATGTTTGTCCAGCAGTGGCAGCACCGCTTGCGGTGTGTTGTCACGAGCGGTGAAACCGGTGCCGCCAGTCATCAATATGACTTGCACCCGGGGGTCGGCGATCCACTGGGAGACCGTTGCGCGGATCTGATAAATGTCGTCCTTGACCAGGCCACGATCGATCAGCACATGCCCGGCCGTTTGCAGCAAATCCGCCAGGGTCTGTCCTGAAGTGTCGGTGTCAAAGGTGCGCGTATCGCTGATGGTCAGCACGGCAATGTTCAGGGGTTCGAAACTGCGTTGCGTCAGATGGGCCATATCCAGGCTTTCCCGTAGATGAGGGTATGGCCCAAAGCCTGAACCGGAATAGCGAACGAGCCTATTCCTCCAAGGAGGTACCTCGTCGGGGTCTATGGATTAATGGGGGACTCAAGCCCGTAGCAGCTGCCGCAGGCTGCTACGGGGGAACTTACTCGTCGCTCAAGGCGCCAAGCGGCGCCGTTGCCATGCACCATCTCGCAACCGGTAATCGAGACGGTCATGCAAGCGGTCGGCACGGCCCTGCCAGAACTCCAGACGTTCGGGGTGCAGGCAATAACCGCCCCAATGTTCGGGGCGCGAGACGGTCTGGCCAACGAAGCGCTTGATGGTCTGCGCCAGCATCGACTCCAGCGCGGCACGACTGGCCAACGGACGGCTTTGCGGTGAAGCCCAGGCGCCCAGGCGACTGGCCATCGAGCGGGAATCGAAGTATGCATCCGAGAGTTGCGGGTCGAGCCTGGACACCCGGCCTTCGATGCGCACTTGACGCTCCAGCCCCGGCCAGAAAAACGTCATGGCGGCATAGGGATTGGCGGCCAGTTGCCGCCCCTTGTCGCTCTGATAATTGCCGAAAAAAGTAAAACCTTCATCGCTCAAGCCTTTGAGCAACAGCACACGGCAGTGCGGCCGCCCTTCATCATCGACCGTCGCCAGCACCATGCTATTGGCCTCGACAGGTGCGCACTCGGTGTCGCGGGCCTGTTGCAGCCATTGCCGGAACATCGCCAGTGGATCGTCCAGCGCTGCCTCATCTTGCAGGCCATTAAGGGTGTAGTTACGGCGCATTTGGGCCAGGGACAGGGGCATGACGGTGATCTCCGGAAGGTTTTGCGCAGTGTGCGAGGCACTGCGCGATACCACCTTGACCGCCATCAACACCGAGCGTCGACACGGCAGCGCCCTGACCTACTTCAGACGCAGGCGTCGCGCCAGTTTGTGCAAATTGCTGGGGTCGACTTCCAGCATCCGCGCTGCGCTGGCCCAGTTGTCTCCGGACAGGCTCAGGGCCTCGAGGATCTTCTTGCGCTGGTAATCATCGACGGCTTCGCCCAGGGGCTGGAACGGCAGATCAGCCGTAATGTCCCGGGATGGCTCGACCTCTGCCCCCGATGCTGCCACCGGGCTGTCGAGATCGAGAACCTCTGGCTCCAGCGTCATGATCGATGTGCGACTCGTCCCGCGACTGAGCTGCTTCAACGCGGCCCGACTGATGACATGCTCCAGTTCGCGCACATTGCCCGGCCAGGTGTATGCCAGCAAGGCTCGCTCCGCCGCCGGCGACAAACGCAAACCTCGCAGGCCGAGCCGCGCCCGATTGAGCTCCAGAAAATGCCCGGCCAGCATCAACACATCGTGACCACGCTCGCGCAGCGCTGGAATCGGCACCGGGTACACCGAGAGGCGGTGATACAGATCGGCGCGAAACAAGCCATCGCGGATGCTGTCCGGCAGGTGCCGATTGGTGGCGGCGATGATGCGCACATCGACGTGCAACGGCTTGTCGGCGCCCAGGCGCTGGATCTCGCCGTTTTGCAGGGTGCGCAGCAATTTCGCTTGCACACTCAAGGGCAACTCCCCGACTTCATCGAGAAACAGCGTGCCACCGTTGGCGGCGTCGAAGCGTCCGGCACGGTCACTCGTAGCACCGGAAAAGGCGCCTTTGACATGCCCGAACAACTCACTCTCTGCCAGCGACTCCGGCAAGGCTGCGCAGTTAACCTGTATCAGCGGTTTGTGGTGGCGCCTTGAAAGACGATGCAAGCGCCGTGCGAACAGCTCTTTGCCGACGCCGGTCTCGCCCAGCAGCAATACCGGCAGATCGGAATCGGCCAGTACATCCAGCTCATTGAGCAACTGATGCAACACCTCACTTTGCCCAAGGATCTCGCCTTCTCCGACGGGCACGCGCAAGTCCTGAGGATCGCTGCGGGACAGGCGCAAGCTGCGGTTTTCCTGCTCCAGGCGGGTGACCCGCACGGCGGCTTCGATCTGCAACGTGCAACGCTTGAGTTCTTCCCGCGCCCGGTTGTCAAAGGTCCCGGCGTGCAGCGCATCGAGGGTGATCGCACCCCAGATCCGCCCCTCGACATAGAGGCTCACGCCCATGCAGTCATGCACCGGCAGCGGCTCGCCGACATGGTTGTCGAGCAAGCCGTCGTAGGGGTCCGGCAGGCGGCTGTCGGGCTCGAACCAGGTCGGCTCGCGCGACGCCATGATTGCCGCCAGCCGAGGATGCTGGGCAATGACGAACCGGCGCCCCAACGCTTCATGAACCAGCCCCACCGTTGCAACGGGCCTGAGGCTGTCGTCATCCAGACGCAGCAAGCCCACGGCGCCACTGTTGAAGTATTCGCGCAGGGTCTGGACCAGTCGTTGCAACCGCACGGCATTGGGCAACTCGACGATCAGGTCGGCCGCCAGGCTTTCTCGCAGCATGGTAGTCATCACCCTCTATGGTTGTATTTACCCTGAAGCATCAGGGTGAATATCACCACAACTAAAAATTAATCCATGTTTTTCAATACGTTAAAAATGGCATGCCGGGTGCAATGAGCCTGGGGAACCGTTGAAACCCAAACAAGGAACCCTGATGAGCCAGCCCCTATTGGAACAAAGCCTCGGCCAACTGGCCTGCGACATTCCCGGTGCCACCCGGATCTTTCACACCTTCAAACTGGACTTCTGTTGCGGCGGGCATAAAAGCCTGCGTGAAGCGGCCCTTGGCAAAAACCTCGATCCGGTCCTCATTGCCGACGCCCTGCAGATTCTGCAAGACGCCGGCGAAACCCAGCACGACTGGCGCAACGAACCGTCGGAACTGCTGATCGCCCACCTTCTGACGCGCTACCACGCCCGCCACCGCGAGCAACTGCCGGAGCTGATCCGACTGGCTCGCCGCGTCGAGCAGGTCCATGGCGCGCGCAGCAGTTGCCCCAACGGCCTGGCCGATCTGCTGACAGACATGCAGCAGGAACTCGAAGGCCACATGCTCAAGGAAGAACAAGTGCTCTTCCCGATGTTGCAACAAGGCGTTGGCCCTCAGGCCGCACCGCCGATCCAGGTGCTGCGTTTCGAACACGATCAACATGGTGAAGCGCTGGAGAAGATGCTCGCCCTGACCAATCACATCATCCCGCCCGCCGATGCCTGTAACACCTGGCGTGCGCTCTACCGTGGGCTGCTGGAGTTCAAAGACGACCTGATGCAACACATCCACCTGGAAAACAACGTGCTGTTCATTAATGCCCTGAACCCCCGCCATTGATCGATTACCGGCCACCCCCCAACCCGCGCCATCCAACCGGATGACGCGGGTTTTGTTTATGAGGGACGTATTGCGATCAGCCGTGCCAATAGAACATGGCCTTGGCCAGGATCACGATCAACACCATGTGCCCGAGAATGCTGCGGCGAATCCAGCTTGCGCGGGTCGCGGTCAGGCGCCCGTGGGTCAGCCAATAGGCCAGCAGCAAGTAATGACCAATGATGCTCAAGGCCAACAGGATTTTCAGGCTCAGCAACGTACCAAAACTGCTGGCCAGCGGCTGACTCAATGCGCCACGGTACTGCCACGCCAAACCGATGCCGGCGCCATACAACAGCAACACCACGCCGTGCAGAACCTTACGCGAACGCAGGGCAATCGCCTGATCCGCCGTCACTTGCGCAATCTCCGTCAACGGCTGGCGGGCGCGATGCCAGATGACCACCTCGAAAAACAGCGTGCCAATGAAGGCGATTGCCGCCAGCAGGTGTGCGACCAGAAAAAACGGATACATCAGTGGCAGCCTCTGTCAGTGTGCGTGCTCATCCCGGATGACCGTCAACCCGGGCCCGCAGTAGCATCGGCCCGTAGCGCCAGGCATACAGCGCAAACGCCAGCGCCCAGCACAGACCGGCCAGCCACAATGCGGCCATCGGCAAGAACAGGATCAACACCACCCGGCTCAGACACGCCAGGTTGAGCAGAATGAAGGCCAGGGTCATGCCCGAGGGCGGTTCCAAGGGACGACCGGTGTGGCCGAGGCTGACCCGCGCGATCATCGCCAGCACCAGGCCAGCCATGGCCCCGATGGTCAGGCAATGCACCGCCAGACTCGGGTTGATCGGCACACCGAAATGCCACAGCGCCATCCCGAGACACGCCACCGCCAGCCAGCCATAGGCCAGATGCAGCGACCACAACAACGGCACGCGCCAGAGTGCCCGGTCATGCCAGCGCACCAGGCGCACCAGATGCCCTGCCGCCAGCACCGCGAACAGCAGGCCCACCCAGACATTGGGGTTGAGCGCCGGTCCTGCGGCATACAACAACGCCACCAGCGGCGAACCGACCAACAGCAGGCGATCCAGCCAGGGCCAGGCGGCAACGCCTTCAACCCGACCAAGGCCGCGCTGGGTGAAGAACGGAATGACCCGCCCGCCGATCAACCCCATCATCGCCGCCACCAGCCAGAGGCCGCTCAGCACGCCCTGGCGTTGCCAGCCTTCGTGCCCCTCGACCAGGCCGTACAGAGACAACCCGTCAGCCAAGGCCAATAACATCAAGACCACCACAATCGGGTAGTTACGTTTCTGCCGCACTTTCCACAAGGTGAAGCCCATGAGTACCGCCACCGCCAACGGGAACGCCAGTTCCAGCACGGCGAGCAACGGCCATGGCGCATTGGCCAGCCAGGCCACCCGCGCCAACAACCACAGCAACGCCAGCGCGGCCAACGGTTTGCTGCTGAGGCCGGGGCGACCGGTCCAGGTCTGCACCGCCGTCAACAGAAAGCCCGCGATAATCGCCAACCCGAACCCGAACAGCAATTCATGCCGATGCCAGCCCAGCCAACCGCCCGCCGGCTGCCAGTTGGAAATCGAACCACTGAAGGCCGCCAGCCAGAGTGGAATGACCAGCACTGCCAAAAGGCAACCGGCGAGGAAAAATGGCCGAAAGGCCAGCCGAAACAGCGGCGTGATTGCCATCGCTTTACGGCGGTCAAGCACTTGCATAAAACCACTCCTCTACCTTGTTGCCGACCTGACACCAACCCGCAGGCGCCGAGGTAAATCCAGGGGCAATCATCGGGTATTACCGATCCATTGCCGTTGTCGCAGATCAAGTGTGCAAGGGGCGTGCCCTGATGCTTTCTCGTATTCCTGTGGCGAGGGAGCTTGCTCCCGCTCGGGTGCGCAGCAGCCGTAAAACCGGCGAATGCGTTCTATCAGACATACCGCATAGATCGATGTTGGGAGTGCTTCGCACTCCAGCGGGAGCAAGCTCCCTCGCCACAGGGCATTCCGGATCAGGGTACAAATGACCATTAAAGGGTTATTTTCACCCTAATCCTCAGGGTCTTTTTTACCCTCACGCCTGAGAACCCCGCTAAATAAAGGCCTCCAAGCCTGGCCCATGTCTTGCTCAAGCTTGTGGAAATCAAACAAACCGATCCCAGGAGTCGTCATGAAAAAAGTCATCCAGCCACTGGCCTGGTTCGTGGTGTTGACCTCAATCCTGGCCGTGGCCAGCGGCGTTTCCCTGGGCCTCGTCTGACTTGTTCACCAGCCCCCCTTCTCAATCTTCAGGATGAATTCTCATGGTGCTTCACCGCGTCCATCACCAGATTCTGCGCAGTCATCATCTGTTCGAGCCGTTGAACGAAGAACAGCTGGACGAATTGATGAGTACCAGCCAATTGCTGAGCATCGACAAAGGCGAGCCGTTGTTCCGTCAGGGGGAGCCGGCCGATGCGTTCTACTTCGTGATTGCCGGCGCGGTAAAAATCTACCGGCTGACACCGGATGGGCAGGAGAAAGTGTTCGAGGTCATCAGCGAGCGGCAAACCTTCGCAGAGGCGATGATGCTGATGGACACCCCAAACTATGTGGCCTCGGCCGAAGCGATCTGCCCCACCCAGCTCTATCGTTTATCCAACAGCACCTACATGCGCCTGCTGCAGAGCAATAGTCGGTTGACCTTCGCACTACTGGGCAAGCTCTGCGTTCGCTTACATCAACGGGTCAACGAAATCGAAACCCTGTCGCTGAAAAACGCCACCCACCGGGTCGTGCGTTATCTGCTGACGCAACTGGTGCGCCAGCAAACCGTTGACTGCCAATTCGAACTGCCGATGGCCAAGCAACTGATTGCCGGGCATCTGTCGATCCAGCCAGAAACCTTTTCGCGAATCATCCGCCGCTTGATCGATGAAAACATCATCACTCAGGACGGCCGTCAGATCGCCATTCTTGATCGTCTGCGCCTGGAACAGTTCGAGTGAGTGCCATGCCCGTCTGCCTGTATTGCCAACATGCCAACCCTTCACAAGAAACCGAGTGCCACCAATGCGGCATGCCCCTGCCGGCACTGGCTGAACACGCCGGGGAACGTCGGCAGCGCCGATTCATGTGGTTCTGCGTTGGCCTGACGGTCTTTTGCGTGGTGATGTTTTTCTGGCTGCCGCGCAGCTGAAGATCGCACATATCCCTGTAGCAGCTGGCGCAGCCTGCGTTCGGCTGCGCAGCAGTCGTAAATCCTGAGCCCACGGTACGACTGAAACACCGCGTTGTATGGTTTTGCGACTGCTGCGCAGCCGAACGCAGCCTTCGGCAGCTGCTACAGGGACGCAGGTGGTCAAGGACATCACAGTTGGGTCAGCTGGCGGTACAACTGCGGTAAGCGCAGGGGGAGTTGTTCGGGCTGGCGGATCAAGGTGTAGCCATTGGCGCCGAACATGTACGGCAGGTAATCCCCGGCCTCGCGATCGATCGTGATACAGAACGGCGTCAGCCCCTGACGCCGTGCCTCCAGCACCGCCTCGCGAGTATCTTCAACACCGTAGCGCCCTTCATACAGATCCAGATCATTCGGTTTGCCATCCGTCAGCAGCAGCAACAGTTTGCTGCGCCGCTTGCTCGTGCCCAATAGTTGCGTGGCCTGGCGAATGGCAGCCCCCATGCGTGTGTAATACCCCGGTTTGAGACCTTGAATACGACCTCGGGTGGTGTCGTCATAACGCTGGATGAACGACTTGAGTTCCTGCATGCGCACTTGCTGACGACGCAACGAGGAAAACCCGTACAGGGCGAAATCATCACCCAGCACCGACAAGGTTTCGCCGAACAGCAGCAGGCTGTCGCGGATCACGTCGATGACACGATGCTGATCGTTCAGGTGGGCGTCAGTGGACATCGACACGTCGGCCAGCAACAGGCACGCCAGGTCGCGGCGAGTCTGCCGCTGCTCCATGAACAAACCGCGTTCGGCGCACTGGCCATGCTCGCGATCAACGTGAAAATCCAGCCAGGCCTGCATGTCCAGCTCTGATCCCTGAGGTTGTTGGCGTAACCATTGACGATCATTGCGCAGGTGCTCGAACTGACGCCGCAAACGGTGCGCCGAGGCCTTCAGGCGTAGCGGCAGCGGCTGCGCCTCACAGTCGCGGGGCACCAGCATTTGCAGGTTGACGAAGCTGTCCTGCATCCGTTGTTTGCGATAGTCCAACTCCGGCAACTTGATGCCCTCGCCGAGGGGAATATCGTCGACATCGGCCGGTGGTAAATCCAGATGCAGCTTGAGACCGCCACCCTTGCGCAGGCGTGTGCGCGACAGCGTCAACTCATCCAGGTCGTCGGCGACTCGGGCAGCGTCCGGGTCTTCGCTGTCATCCGACCAGCGATCCAGGTCCACGTGCTCGGTCCAGCTGAACAGGTTCTCCAGACGCACCACCAGCAACCCGCCTTCACGGGTGCTTTCATCGATCCGCGTCGCGCGCTTACGCCCGCCTTTCTGCTCGCCGGGTGGCGTGGTCAAAGACTCTTCGGACTCATCGCCCAGATCGGCAGCCTGGGGACTAGCGAGATTTTGCGGCGGGTACAACCACAGCGGCAACGGCCACGCGGCCCGTTCGCTGCGAGGAAAGTGCTCGACACTGCCGGGCTCGCGCAACGCCTGGCATAACGCCCGTTCCAGTGCCGCTTCGCTGCCGTTCAACGAGGCCGGATCGGGGCGCAATTGCAGATGGGCATCGACCAGTCGTTGGTAACGAACACGCAGCGCGGGATAGCGTCGCAGCAGCTGTTGCGTCCAGCGTTGATTGTCCCGGCCCCAGTGGCGCATCTGCCCGGCCTGTGCCGCCAGCAACGCGAGCCAGCGATAGAGTTCCTCATTCAGTGCCACTTCGGGAAACACCGCCAGGCTCGATGGCAGCCGTAAATTACGCTCGTCACACCACGCCAGCGGCACTTGTTTGCAGGTGCCGGCGATTTGCTGCAACACGTTGCGTCGCAGCAGCAGATCGCGGTCGCTGGCCGCTTCCACACCGACGCCATTGGCACCACCCATGGCGCGGAACAACAGCGCCAGCGGGCGTTGCTGGCCGGCCAGTTCAACCCGTGCTTCGGGGAAATCAGGGCTGGCGCGCCGGGTGATGAAACGATGCCAGACACTGCCTACCCACTCTTCCAGTTCGACGGTAAACGCCATGATGCTTGCCCTTGCTGGAACCAAAAAACGGCCCGCTGTATCAGCCGGGCCGACCTTTTCCTAGCCATTGCACCCGATCATGAAGGTACAACCGCCGCCGGAGCGCGCAAGGCTGCGCGGCCACGTTGCTTGAAGCTGAACAGGTAACAGAGCAGCCCGGCGAAGAAGCCGATACCAGCACCCAGACGCGCCCAGAACAGCACTTGCAGATGTTCGACCGTGGCCATGAATGGCAACGCGATCCCATCGGCCTGCCAGCGTTGCAGGTAAACCTGTACGACACCGGCCGCGGTGAGGAACAGCGTGATCATCACCATCGACAGGGTCATTAACCAGAAGCCCCAGACTTCGAGGGTCTGTGAACGCTCGTCACCCGCTTCACCCAGCCCGCGCAGGCGTGGCATGGCGTAGCTGATCAAGGTCATCACGATCATCGCGTAAGCACCGTAGAAAGCCAGGTGACCGTGCGCTGCCGTCAATTGCGAACCGTGGGTGTAGAAGTTGACCGGCGCCAGGGTATGCAGAAAGCCCCAGACACCCGCACCGAAGAACGCCGTGACCGTGGTGCCCTTGGCCCACAGCGTGGCGGCACGGTTCGGGTGTTGCCGCCGACGGTTCTTCACCATGCTGAAGGCAAAGATCACCATGGCCAGGAACGGCAGCGGTTCGAATGCGGAGAAGATCGAGCCGACCCACAGCCAGACCTCGGGCGCACCGATCCAGAAGAAGTGGTGACCGGTGCCGATGATCCCGGTAATCAGCGCCATGGCGATGATCACGTAGAGCCATTTCTCCACGACTTCCCGGTCGACACCGGTGATCTTGATCAGCACGAAGGCGAGCATCGAGCCCATGATCAGTTCCCACACGCCTTCCACCCAAAGATGCACCACCCACCACCAGTAGAACTTGTCGCGGGCCAGATTACCGGGGTTGTAGAAGGAGAACAGGAAGAACACCGCAAGGCCAATCAACCCGGTCATCATCACCATGCTGACGGTGGTCTTGCGACCTTTGAGCAAGGTCATGCCGATGTTGTAGAGAAAGCCCAGGCACACCACCACAATGCCCATCTTGGTGATGGTCGGCTGCTCCAGGAACTCCCGGCCCATGGTCGGCAGCAGCTCGTTATGCGTCAGTTTGGCCAGGCCCGCATAAGGCACCAGCAGATAGCCGAGAATCGTCAACACACCAGCAGCGGCGAATACCCAGAACAGAATGATCGCCAGCTTCGGGCTGTGCAGTTCGCGGTCGGCCTCTTCCGGAATCAGGTAATAGGCGGCGCCCATGAAGCCGAACAGCAACCAGACGATCAGCAGATTGGTGTGCACCATCCGCGCCACGTTGAAGGGAATGATCGGGAACAGAAAGTCTCCGATCACGTATTGCACCCCCATGATCAAACCGAACAGCACCTGACCGAGAAACAGCATCAGGGCAAACACGAAGTACGGTTTGGCCACGGCTTGCGAGGCGAATTTCAGATGCGGATTAGCGATGCTCATCTCTTAGCCCTCCTTGTTTGGCGGCCAGCCATTGGTGTTGATGTTCGAGCTCCATTTGAGGAACTCGGCGATGTCATCCACCTCTTGCTCGCTCAACTTGAACTGCGGCATCGCTCGTCGGCCCGGTACGCCCAGCGGCTGCATTTTCATCCAGGCATGTAGAAAAGGTTTAAAGCCCTCCTCCCCGCCGCGCCGCTGGAATACGTTGCCCAGCTCTGGCGCAAAGTAGGCGCCCTCGCCCAGCAACGTGTGGCAGCCGACGCAGTTGTTTTGCTCCCAGACCGTCTTGCCGCGAATCACTGATTCGGTTAACTGCGCTTCGTTGCTGCGCACTGGAAAGGTCTGTTCCGTGTGATAGGTCAAGGCCAGGAATATCAGGAAGAAAAAGACGCTTCCCCCGAAGTAGATATTCCTGGCCATGCCTTTGGTGAAGGTCTCTGACATGGTCGCTTCCTCTTTGCTTGGCGTGCCCATGATAGAAAGCGAGGGGGTAAAACCTGCTTGATGGCGATCAAGAAAGGCAGATGGTTTTGGTCGGGTATCAGGGCCAACCTGTAGCAGCTGCCGAAGGCTGCGTTCGGCTGCGCAGCAGTCGTAAACCCTGCCTCCTCAATCATCCTGAAACACCGCGGCGTCTGACTTTGCGACTGCTTCGCAGCCGAACGCAGCCTTCGGCAGCTGCTACAGGGTTCGCATAACGACTTAGCGGAACGACGCCAGCGTCAGCCCCACTACTGCCGCCAACACCAGCGCCCAGCTCACCATCAACCGGCGCCACAATCGCGGCGCATGGCGCATCTCCATGAAGCCATCGGTGATCAGCCAGGCCTTGCCAACCGCCACCAGCAAAATGGCAATGGACAACAGCCACGTCGCGCCGACTTGTGACAACACAACGGTGCACACGCTTAATGTGGCCAACGCTGCCCAGCAGACGAGCAACAACCTGGAAGCCGACATCAGAACCTCCGTCAATTCAGCACGTACACCAGCGGAAACAGCACGACCCAGATCAGATCGACCATGTGCCAATACAGCACGCCCGATTCAAACCCGCTGCGGTTGGCGGCGTTGTACAGGCCTCGACGGCAGCGCTCGGCCAGCCATCCGAGAATGACCATGCCGAGCAATACATGGAGAAAATGAAAACCGGTGAGGATCCAATAGAGGGTGAAAAACGTGTTGTGCTCCATGCCCAGCCCCGAGGCCAGCAAGTGCCGGTATTCGGTAAGTTTCAACACCACGTAGACGCTGCCGGCAAGCAACGCGGCCAGCAGAAGTACGGCGCCGTGGCGGGACCGGGAACGCCTGACCTGCTCCTGAGCCAGCGCGGCGAACAGCCCGGCGGTGAGCAGGCTCAGGGTCATCGCCAGGCCGGTAGAGGTGTTGAGCAATTGACGGCTTTCACCGAACAACTGCGGCTTGAGTGCCTGGGTCACGGCGAACGCCAGAATCAGGATGGCGAACACCGACAACTCGGCCAAAATGAAAAACCACATCGCCAGATCGCCCGGCAGGTGGCCACGCGCAACGCCCCTGGACTCAGCCGAAGTGGACATCAACCACGCCCATCAGCGCCGCAACCGTCAGCGGATCATCGCTCAGCGGCTCGGCCAGGCAAGCCATGCACGCTTCACGCGGGCTCATGCCGGAGCGGATCATTCGCGCAGTAAAAATCAGCAGCCGTGTCGAGGCGACTTCCTCAAGATCATGTTGATCCAGCCTTCGCAGGGCCTGCCCCAGCCTGACCACTTGCGCCGCCAGCGCGCTGTCCACCTGCGCTTCCCGGCTGACAATACGCTCTTCGTCGGCCACCGGCGGATAGCCGAAACGCATCGCCACGAAACGTTGTCGGGTGCTGGGTTTCATGCCTTTGAGCAGGTTCTGGTAGCCGGGGTTGTACGACACGACCAGCATGAATGAGGACGGCGCCTGCAACACTTCGCCGGTGCGCTCCAGGAACAACTCGCGACGATCATCGGCCAGTGGGTGCAGTACGACCACCGTGTCCTGCCGCGCCTCGACCACTTCGTCCAGATAACAAATGCCGCCTTCACGCACCGCGCGGGTCAGCGGCCCGTCCTGCCACCAAGTGCCTTGGGCGCCAATCAGATGACGGCCAATCAGGTCGGCGGCACTCAGGTCGTCATGGCACGCCACGGTGTACAGCGGCAGCTTCAGCCGATGGGCCATGTGCTGGACGAAACGGGTCTTGCCGCACCCCGTCGGGCCTTTGATCAGCACCGGCATGCCGTGTCGCCAGGCTTGCTCGAACAGCGCCTCCTCATTATTGAGCGGTTGATAGAAGGGTTCGCAAGACTGGATTCGGTCCATGGGCTGTCTGTTCCAAAAAGCGGATTCAAGTCACACGCTACGGGCGCCTGCGACAACCTGGCAAGTGACATGGCCGGCAAACTTGATCGCGGTCAAGCAAGCATTGGCCTGCTCGGGCATAGCCTTGCACGGCACTAAGAACCTGCGTTCTGCGCTGCCGTTCCAGCACATCGCAAAGGTCTTGCCTGAGGAGAAATGGAATGCTGATCAGCAATAGAAAAACGTTTGCTCTGACTGTCGCCACATTGTGGTCGGCGCTGGCCCTTGCGGTGACTCACGCAGCCAGAGCCGAGGAACCCGCCACTGCAGCGGCCAGCCCGCTGATGGTCAAAACCGCCGGAGCGCCCGACATGAGTCAGGCCGAGTTCGACGCGTCCAAGGAAATCTACTTCCAGCGCTGCGCCGGCTGCCACGGCGTGCTGCGCAAAGGCGCCACGGGTAAACCACTGACGCCGGACATCACCCAGTCTCGCGGTCAACCGTATCTGGAGGCGTTGATTACCTTCGGTTCACCAGCGGGCATGCCGAACTGGGGAACATCCAATGCGCTGACCAAGGATCAGATCACGGCCATGGCCAAGTTCATTCAGCACACACCGCCCACGCCACCGGAATGGGGCATGGCCGAGACGCTGAAAACCTGGAAAGTGCTGGTCAAGCCCGAGGATCGTCCGAAGAAGCAACTGAGCAAACTCAATCTGCCGAACCTGTTTTCGGTGACGTTACGCGATGACGGCAAGATTGCCCTGATCGACGGTGACAGCAAGAAAATCGTCAAGCTGATCGAGACCGGTTACGCGGTGCACATCTCGCGCATTTCTGCCTCCGGTCGCTACCTGCTGGTGATTGGTCGAGACGCCCGAATCGACATGATCGACCTGTGGCCGGTGGAGCCGACCAAGGTCGCCGAAGTCAAAGTGGGCATCGAGGCGCGCTCGGTGGAGACCTCCAAGTTCAAGGGTTACGAAGACAAATACACGGTCGCCGGCTCCTATTGGCCACCACAATTCACCATCATGGATGGCGAAACCCTGGAGCCCAAACAGATCGTCTCGACCCGCGGCATGACTGTCGACAAGCAGGAATATCACCCGGAACCCCGGGTCGCGGCGATCATCGCCTCCCACGAATGGCCGGAGTTCATCGTCAACGTCAAGGAAACCGGCAAGGTCATGCTGGTCAATTACCAGGACATCAAAAACCTCACCATCACCTACATCGATGCCGCCCCTTTCCTGCATGACGGCGGTTGGGACAGCACCCATCGCTACTTCATGACCGCCGCCAACAACTCCAACAAAGTCGCCGTGATCGACTCCAAGGATCGCAAGTTGGCCGCCCTGGTGGACGTCGGCAAAACCCCTCACCCGGGTCGTGGCGCCAACTTTGATCATCCTGTCTACGGGCCGGTCTGGGCCACCAGCCACCTGGGAGACGACGGTATCTCGCTGATCGGTACCGACCCGGCCAAACACCCGCAATACGCCTGGAAACAGGTCGCCTCGCTCAAGGGCCAGGGCGGCGGTTCGTTGTTCATCAAAACCCACCCCAACTCGCGCCACCTGTATGTCGACACCACCCTCAACCCGGACGCCAAGCTGAGCCAGTCGGTGGCGGTGTTCAACCTCGACAAACTCGACGCCGGCTACACCGTGCTGCCCATCGCCGAGTATGCCGGCATCAAGCAAGGCGCCATGCGGGTCGTGCAGCCGGAATACAACAAGGCCGGCGATGAGGTCTGGTTCTCCGTGTGGAGCGGTCAATCAGAGGAGTCGGCACTGGTGGTGATCGACGACAAAACGCTGAAGCTCAAATCGGTGATCAAGGACAAACGCCTGATTACCCCCACCGGGAAATTCAATGTCTACAACACCCAACACGACATTTATTGAGCTCCATCAATGCAAGGAACGACCATGAAAAATACTCTGCTTTCACTGTTCGCCCTGACCGCTGCGCTGAGCGTGCAGCCGGTTGTGGCCCAAGATGCGCAGGAACTGTTCAAGAGCAAACCCTGCGCCGCCTGCCATTCCATCGACACCAAGCTTGTCGGCCCGGCGCTCAAGGATGTCGCGGCCAAGAACGCTGGCGTACCCGAGGCCGTCGACACCCTGGCCAACCACATCAAGAACGGTACGCAAGGCAACTGGGGCCCGATACCAATGCCGGCCAACCCGGTGACGGATGACGAAGCGAAGACACTTGCAACTTGGGTCCTGAGTCTCAAATAGCCAACGGAGGGCGCCATGATGGTTCATCGACACGCAGTGGTTCTGGCGGCCCTCCTCCTTTTTTGCGCGACCTCGGTTGCGGCGCCGAACGCCAAGCGTCAGGCCCAACTCGAGCACCTGCTGGCCCAGGATTGCGGCGCCTGCCATGGACTGCACATGACCGGCGGGCTGGGTCCCGACCTGACGCGCGCAACGCTGGCAGGCAAGTCCCGCGACAGCCTGATTGCCACCGTCACCCAAGGTCGCCCCGGCACCGCGATGCCCGGTTGGGCCCCGTTGCTCAGCCCGGACGACATTCGTTGGCTGGTAGATCTTCTTCTCCAGGGATATCCCGCACCATGATCCGTTCAATCCTGCTGTCAGCGGCGACCGGGCTGTTGTTGTCCGCCTGCGCTCAGTCACCCTTGCGTGGTACCGGCGATCTGGGCGTGGTGGTGGAGCGCACCACCGGCAGCGTGCAAATCATCGAAAGCGATACCCGCACGGCACTGGCCCGACTCGAAGGCTTCGGCGATCTGTCCCATGCCTCGGTGGTGTTTTCCCGCGACCAGCGTTATGCCTATGTGTTCGGCCGCGACGGCGGGTTGAGCAAAATCGACCTGCTGACCCAACGCATCGACCATCGCGTCATCCAGGGCGGCAACAGCATCGGCGGCGCCATCAGTCAGGACGGCAAGTTGATCGCAGTCTCCAACTACGTGCCCGGCGGCGTGAAGGTGTTCGATGCCGTCACTCTGCAACAGGTGGCCGATATTCCCGCGACACCGCTCGCCGATGGCAGCAAACGCTCACGGGTGGTCGGCCTGGTCGACGCGCCCGGACAGCGTTTTGTGTTCAGCCTGTTCGATACCGGCGAGATCTGGACCGCCGATTTCAGTCAGGGCAGCACGCCACGGATCAGCCGCTTCACCGGCATCGGCCAGCAACCCTACGACGCGCTGATTACCCCCGATGGTCGCTATTACATGGCTGGGCTGTTCGGCGAAGACGGCATGGCGCAACTCGACCTCTGGCACCCCGAGCGCGGGGTGCAGCGAGTGCTCGGTGATTACGGACGCGGCCAGGCGAAGTTGCCCGTCTACAAGATGCCGCATCTGGAGGGTTGGGCCGTTGCCGACAACCAGGCCTTCGTACCAGCCGTCGGCCGTCATCAGGTGCTGGTGATGGATTCCCGCACGTGGCAGCAGACCGCTGCCATCCCGGTGGCCGGTCAACCGGTGTTCGTCACGTCGCGGCCGGACGGTCGGCAACTGTGGGTCAATTTCGCCTACCCGGACAACGATCGGGTCCAGGTCATCGACACCGAAACCCGTGCCGTAGTCGCCGATCTGCGACCGGGGCCGGCGGTGCTGCACATGGAATTCACCGCGCGCGGCGACCAGTTGTGGCTGTCGTTACGCGATGGCGATCAGGTTCAGGTCTGGGATCCGTACAGCCTGAAGCAGCTGAGCACCCTTCCCGCCACCGCGCCGAGCGGCATCTTCTTCAGCAGTCGCGCGCAGAAAATGGGCTATTGAAATGAACCTCGACCTGCTCAGCCGCCAACTGATCGACCGCTTCCAGCACGGCATGCCGTTGTGCCCGGAACCTTACAAGGAGATGGCCCGGATTCTCGGTTGCCGCGAGGCCCAGGTGATGGATTGTCTGGAAAAAATGGCTCAGGCCGGCCCCCTCTCACGCATCGGCCCGGTGTTCGAACACAGCCGCGCCGGGGCCAGCACCCTCGCCGCCTTCGCCGTGCCCGCCGAACGTCTGCAACAGGTCGCCGAGCGCGTCAGCCAGTATCCCGAGGTCAACCACAACTACGCACGGGAGCATTTCTACAACCTGTGGTTTGTGCTGACCGGGCCTGATCGCCCCCACATCGAACGTGTTCTCGAAGCACTTGAGAACGAAACCGGCCTTGTTCCGCTGGATCTGCCGATGTTGACCGCTTACCGCATCGACCTCGGTTTTGCCTTGGGAGAAGGCCCATGAAGCCGGGATTGAGTCCCGAACAGACACAGGCCTTACGAAGGCACCTGGAAGACGGATTACCGCGTGTTTCGCGCCCCTATCAGGCCCTCGCCGAACGGATAAACGCCGACGAAAACCAGGTGCTCGCGCAGATGCACCAGTGGCACGAACAGGGGCTGTTTCGCCGGGTCGGCCTGGTGCTCAACCATCGCGCCCTGGGCTTTACCGCCAACGCCATGCTGGTGCTGGATGTTCCGGACGCGCTGATCGACGAAGTCGGCCAGCGCCTGGGGCGAGCGTCCGGTATCACCCTCTGCTATCAACGACCACGGCGCCTGCCGCAGTGGCGCTACAACCTGTTCTGCATGGTTCACGGACGCCAACGCGCGCAGGTCGAGGCGCAGATCCAGGCGTTGCTGGAAGAACACTTGCTGAGTGACCTGCCCCATCAACTGCTGTTCAGCACCCATGCCTTCAAACAATGCGGCGGACGCTTTGTCGCCTCCTCAACGGGAACCAAGCCCCATGGATGATCTTGACCGTCGGTTGATCAACCGCTTGCAACTGGGCCTGCCACTGGTGCGTAACCCCTGGCAGGCGCTGGCCAGCGAACTGGACAGCAGCAGCCCTGAATTGCTCCACCGCCTCCACGAACTGCTCTGTGAAGGAATACTCACGCGCTTCGGTCCTATGTTCGACATCGAACGCCTCGGTGGCGCCTTCACCCTCGCGGCGCTGGCCGTGCCGGAAGAACGGTTCGAAGAGGTCGCCGAGCAACTGCATGCCCTGCCTGAAGTGGCGCACAACTATCGACGCGAACACGCCTGGAACATGTGGTTCGTGCTCGGCTGCGCGACCGAACAAGACGTCACCGAAACCTTGCAATACATCGAAACCCTGACCGGTTTGCCGCTGCTCAACTTGCCTAAAGAGGAGACTTACCATGTCGGTCTGTACTTCCCGGTCTGAAGACACCCTGGCGCACCGGCTGATTGAACTGACCCAGGCCGGCTTGCCGCTGCTGGATGACCCGTGGGCCTGGCTCGCCGAACAGCTGGACCTGAGCATCGAATCCACCCTGGATCTGCTCAAGCGCCTGCAGGCCGAGGGCGCGATCCGGCGCATCGCCGCTGTCCCCAACCACTATCGCCTGGGCTATCGCTACAACGGCATGACCGTTTGGGATGTGCGCGACACCGACATGCCGCGCCTCGGCGCGCTGATCGGCGCACAGCCTTTTGTCAGCCACTGTTATCGACGCCCGCGACGAACCGCGTGGCGCTACAACCTGTTCGCCATGGTGCACGGTCGCAGCCGCGAGGAAATCGACAGTTACCGCGAACACCTGCGCTACTTGCTGGGCGACGCCTGTGTCGCCGACGAGATGCTGGTGAGCAGTCGCATCCTGAAAAAAACCGGTGTGCGTTTAATGCCGCTCAGTTCAACGCATACCTTGTAGCAGCTGGCGAAGCCTGCGTTCGGCTGCGAAGCAGTCGTGAAATCAGGCGATACGGTGTTTCAGATAAACCTTGCACACAGGTTATACGACTGCTGCGTCCGATCGCGGCCCGAACCGAACGCAGCCTCGCAAGCTCGACAGCTGCTACGGGCATCAGGCTTGCGTTTGCTTATTGCTTCGCGCTGAACACACCCTGACTCAAGGAGAGTTGCATGTTGAGGATCAGCCAATACCTGCGTGCCCTGACCGGCCAGGTGCCCGCCCCCAGAACCAGCCCACCGGGCAGCAACCGGCCGCCGGTGGTGATCTGGAACCTGCTCAGGCGCTGCAACCTGACCTGCAAACACTGCTACGCCACGTCCGCCGACAGCGTCTTTCGCGACGAACTGGATACGCCCGCCGCGCTGACGGTGATCGACGATCTGCACGATGCCGGCGTGAAGGTATTGATTCTTTCCGGCGGTGAACCCCTGCTGCGTGACGATCTGTTTGTGCTCAGCGCCTATGCCCGCACAAAGGGTTTCTTTGTGGCGTTGTCCACCAACGGCACATTGATCGATGAGCAGAACATTGCGCAGATCCGCGCAGCGAATTTCGACTATGTGGGGATCAGCATCGATGGCCTGGAAGCCACCCACGATGCGTTCCGCCAACTCAAGGGCAGCTTCGCCAGTTCCATGCGGGCGATCCGGCTCTGTCGCGAACAGGGCATTCGCGTCGGCCTGCGCACCACCCTGACCCAGGAGAATCATGCGCAGCTGCCGCAATTACTGGCACTGATGCGCGAATACGACGTACAAAAGTTTTATCTGTCGCACCTCAACTATAGCGGTCGCGGTAAACGCAGCCGCCAGCTCGACGCCCGACAGCAGATGAGCCGCGAGGCGATGACGCTGATCTTCGAACGGGCCTGGGAAGATATCCAGCACGGTCGCGACAGCGATTTTGTCAGCGGCAACAACGATGCCGACGCGATTCTCCTGCTGCAATGGGTAGGCCTGCATCTACCCGAGCATTACCGGCGCCTGGAACACATGCTCCGCGCCTGGGGCGGCAACGCCTCGGGCGGTGGCATCGCCAACATCGACAACACAGGCGAAGTGCACCCCGACACCTATTGGTGGCAGCACTCGGTGGGCAATGTCCGGCACACGCCGTTTCGCACGCTGTGGCTGGACCGCCCGGACGCCTTGTTGCAGCAACTGCGCGCGCATCCTCGCGCCGTGGGTGGCCGTTGTGGCCAATGCCGCTGGCTCAGCATCTGCAACGGCAATACCCGCACCCGCGCCTGGGCCGAAGGTGATCTCTGGGGCCAGGACCCCGGTTGCCACCTCAGCGATGAAGAAATCGGCGTGTCGCCCTTACCGACCATCCCTTGCGTCATGCACTGAAGCACCCGCCTGGCGAGCCATCTGACAAAGGATGGGGCCGGCCCACCTGATGAAGTACCAAGGACGTCCCATGCATCCATCGATTATTTTACCGGCTGCACTTGAGTCCCCGTTCAGACCGGGCGAAGTTGCCCTGGTCGGCGCTGGCCCCGGCGATCCACGCTTGCTGACCCTGCGCGCCTGGAGCCTGTTGATGCAAGCCGACGCCGTGGTTTACGACCGCCTGATCAGCCCCGAGCTGCTGGCATTGATCCCCCTCACCTGCGCCCGGCATTACGTCGGCAAGGCCAGCGGCTGCCACAGCCTGCCTCAGGATCAGATCAACGAACTACTCGCCGACCTCGCCGATCTGGGGCAGCGTGTGGTCCGGCTCAAAGGTGGCGACCCGTTCATCTTCGGCCGTGGCGCCGAGGAGCTGGAGTACCTGCTGCAACGCAACATTGACTGCCAGGTCGTCCCCGGTATTACTGCCGCCTCCGGGTGTAGCGCTTACGCTGGCATTCCGCTGACCCATCGGGAGCTGGTCAACTCCTGTCGATTCATCACCGGGCACCTGCAGCACGATGGTGAGTTGCAATTACCCTGGAGCAGCCTCGTCGACAGCAGCCAGACCCTGGTGTTTTACATGGGGTTATCCAATCTCGGGATTATCGCCCAGCGCTTGATCGAAGCCGGAATGCCCGCCGAGACACCGGCGGCGCTGATCAGCAATGGCACGCGTCCCGACCAGCATGTTGCACGAGGCAGGCTGCACCAATTGCCGACCCTGGCGCGGGAATGCCCACCTGGCATTCCGACGCTTGCGGTGATCGGCAAAGTGGTCGATCTATTCGCTGCCCAACAACAGGAATTCCCGGCGCGCTTTTACCCCGCAGCGCTGCAACGCCAGCGCAAGGTGGCGATATGATGCGCATGGTGCTTGGCCCATTGTTATGGATCGGTGCGGCTCACGCCGGTGCAGCGACTCCGCCCTCCGACGCGGCCGCCAACCTCTACCAACAGCATTGCCAGAGCTGCCATGGCGCCAATCGTCTCGGCGGTACGGGACCGGCCTTGCTGCCGGAAAGCCTGAGCCGGATCAAACCCGACGAAATCCGCAGCGTGATCCAGGACGGTCGTCCCGCGAGTCAGATGAGCGGGTATGCCAACGTGTTCAACGCCACGCAGATCGACGCGTTGGTGGACTACCTCCAGCAACCACCCGCCACCCCACCCACCTGGAGCAACGATGACATTCGCGGCAGTCATTCGATTCTCGCCGATATCAACAAACTGCCCGACACACCCCAGCATCGCGCCGATCCCCTGAACCTGTTTGTGGTGGTGGAAGCCGGTGATCATCACATCGACATCCTCGACGGCGACCGCTTTGAAGTGCTGGCTCGGTTCTCTTCGCACTTTGCAGTGCATGGCGGGCCGAAGTTTTCGCCGGACGGACGCTTCGTCTACGTAGCTTCTCGCGATGGCTGGATCAGCCTGTATGACTTGCATAACCTGAAACTGATCGCCGAGGTCCGCGCCGGGCTCAACACCCGCAACCTCGCGGTGAGCAAGGACGGCCGATGGGTGCTGGTGGGCAACTACCTGCCTGGCAACCTGGTGGTGCTCGATGCCCGTGATCTGTCATTGGTCAAAACCATTCCGGCGATCGGCCAGGACGGTACCGCGTCACGGGTCAGCGCGGTCTACACCGCGCCGCCACGGGACAGCTTCATCGTAGCGCTCAAGGACGTGAAGGAAGTCTGGGAACTGCCCTGCACCGGCACACCGGATTTCGAACCGCGACGGATCCACGCCGAAGATATGCTGGACGACTTTTCCTTTTCACCGGACTACAAGCAACTGCTGGCCACGTCGCGCGCGGCCAAGGGCGGTCAGGTGATCGACCTCGACAGTGGCAAGGTGGTCACCGACATTCCACTGCCGGGCATGCCGCACCTGGGGTCCGGGACCTACTGGAAACGTAACGGTGAGTGGGTGTTCGCCACGCCGAACATCAGCAAGGGCCTGATCTCGGTCATCGACTTCAAGACCTGGAAACTGCTCAAGGAAATACCGACCCTGGGGCCGGGCTTCTTCATGCGCAGCCACGTCAACTCGCGGTATGCCTGGACCGACGTGTTCTTCGGCCCCGACAACGATGCGATCCACCTGATCGACAAACAGACCCTGGAAATCGCTCACACCCTGCGCCCGATGCCCGGAAAGACCGCCGCCCACGTCGAATTCACCCGCGACGGTCGCTACCTGCTGCTGAGTATCTGGGCCACTGACGGTGCGCTGATCGTCTACGACAGCAACACCCTCAAGGAGGTCAAACGCCTGCCGATGAACAAGCCGTCGGGTAAGTACAACGTGGGCAATAAAATCGAGTTTGCCGAGGGTACGTCGCACTAGATTTTGTGTCTGAACATCGAAATACACATCGCACTTGTGGCGAGGGAGCTTGCTCCCGCTGGGGCGCGAAGCGGCCCTAAAAGCAGTCACTGCGTACATTCAGATTAAACGCAGGTGCTGATTTTACGACTGCTACGCAGCCGAGCGGGAGCAAGCTCCCTCGCCACAGGGTTTGTGTTCACCTCTTCAGCTCAGGGTATAACCGTTATCGACTTTCCAGTCCTGACCATAAACACCCCGCGCGCCTTGAGACAGCTGAAAAACAATCACGTTGGCCACCGCAGACGCATCGAGGAAATGACCGGGCAGCAGACGTTTGCCGAGGGTGCCGGCAACGTCGTCGAGTTCCCCGTCGCTCAACCCCAGGTTGTCCCACATCGAGGTCGCGGTCGGCCCCGGGGAGACCAGATTGATGCGCACGTCATAACGCGCGAATTCCACCGCCAACGTGCGCGCCTGCGCCGCCAGCGCGGCCTTGCTGGCAATGCAGGCGGCCAGACCGGGAAAGCTCGAGCCGGTCAGGAAGCTGCCGACAAACACCACCGAAGCCGGACTCGCCAACTCCCCGCGCAACGCCGCCAGGGTATTCAACGCCCCGGCGCCATTGACCGCCCACTGACGCTGGAAGGCCGGCATGTCGAGGCTATCGGCCATTTCGGCGATACCCGCGTTGGGCACCAGATAATCCACCTGGCCCAGTGTCGATGCACGTTGGGCCAGCGCCTGCAGGTCATCCTGACAGGTCACGTCACCGGCACACCATTGCAGGCGCTCGCCATAGATCTGCTGCAAGGCCGGCAATTCCCCGATTTTCCGTGACATCGCCAGCACCTTGACCCCGCGCGGCAACAGCGCCGCACACAGGGCCAGGCCTATCCCGGAACTGGCACCCGTGACCACCGCCAAACGATCCTGAAACTCGGTTCTCATCATTTCCTCCTGGCATCGCGGACGCCAGCACTGGGGACTTCAAACGGTACGTGAAAACCGGCCTTTTTGATCACAGCCCAAGTAGGCATCAAACGCCATCGCGGCGCTGCGCATCATCAAATACCCGTGTGGCAACAACACCAACGCGTCTTTGTGAATCTGCAGCAAGCCATCGCGAACATGCTCGTCGAGTTGCATCAGCGCATCGGCAAAATAATCGGTAAAGCAGATGTCATGACCCGCTTCAAACTTGCCGAAGTCGATCCGGCCGTGGCACATCAGATCGCTGATCACTTCACGGCGCAGACGATCATCGGCGCTCAACCGGTAACCCCGATGCACAGGCAACAAGCCTTGATCAATGCGGGCGTAGTACTGCGATAGCTCCTTGACGCTCTGGCTGTAGCTGTCGCCGACCTTGCCGATGGAGGACACCCCGAGACCGATCAAATCGCAGTCGGAATGGGTGGAATAACCCTGGAAATTGCGTTGCAACGTGCCATTGGCCCGGGCCAGCGCCAACTCATCGTCCGGCAAGGCGAAATGGTCCATGCCGATATAGATATAACCGGCCTCAGTCAGACGACGGACAGTCAGTTCAAGCAATTCCAGTTTGCGCTCCGGTGGCGGCATGTCAGCCAAACGAATCAGCCGTTGCGCGCGCACCAGCTCCGGCAAATGGGCATAGCTGTAGGCGGCAATCCGGTCCGGACGCAGCGCGATGATTTTGCCGAGGGTGACATCGAAACTCTCCACGGTTTGCAATGGCAGGCCGTAAATCAGATCGACACTGATCGATTTGAATCGCGCCTGGCGTGCCGCAGCGACCAGCGCATGGATTTGCTCTTCACTTTGCTGCCGATTGACCGCAGCCTGCACATCGGGATCGAAGTCCTGTACGCCAAAGCTCAAACGATTGAACCCCAACTGACGCAACAACTGGATCTGCTCCGTACTGATGGTGCGAGGGTCGACCTCGATGGAAAACTCATGGTCATCGCTGTCATCCATGTCGAATGCCTGGTGCAGGCAGTCCATCAGGTCAGCCAGTTGCTCGCCGGTCAAATAGGTCGGCGTGCCACCTCCCAGGTGCAGTTGCGTGAGTTTGCGAGTGCGGTCGAACAAGGCAGCTTGCATCACGATTTCGCGCTTGAGGTACGTCAGGTACTCGACGGCGCGGTGGGTTTTCCGGGTAATGATTTTGTTGCAGGCGCAGTAGTAACAAAGGCTCTTGCAGAACGGGATGTGGATGTACACCGACAGCGATTTTGGCGTTGTCGCCTGGTTGCTGTCCGAGGCCGCACGCTGATAGTCATCGACGGCGAATGCCTGATGAAACTGCGGCGCGGTCGGGTAAGAGGTATAGCGCGGCCCCGGGAGGTCATACTTTTCGACCAGGGCGCGATTGAAATCAAATGAAGTTGTCATGATCAATCCATTCGTAATGGGGTTCATGCCCCGCACCGTCCGAATCCTTTTCAAACAGGTTGCAGACGGCATCCACGTGCGGCCGACCGGCCGGAAGAATGCTGATGAAGCGGTCAGACAGTTCGATCAACCCGTCACGGCTCAATTGCTCCAGCACAGGCCAGGCGGTGAAAAAGTACTGGCGAAAAATGACTCCATGACGCCTCTCGATTGCCTGGATATCCAGCTCCAGATCACACGCCAGGCGTTCCATGACCATGTGCCTGACCTGATCCCCTTCCTCACAGCGCCAGCCACGACTCGTCGGCAGTTGGTCCATGTCCAGTTGCTGCTGGTACCGTTCCAGTTCGTCGGTGTTTTGCGCATACAAACCGTCGATCTGACTGATAGCGCCCAAACCGAACCCGATATGGTCGCAATGCCCGTGACGGGTAAACCCCTCACAATTGCGACGTAATCGACCGCGCTCCTGAGCAATCGCCAAATCGTCATCGGGTCGGACAAACTGCCCCAGGCCAATGTAGTGATAACCGGCGCCGATCAAATGTTCAAAGCAGATCCGGCGCATGGCGCCTTTATCTTCCTCGCTGCAAAACGCCCCGATTGTGTCTGCAGTCTTTGGCCGATAGCGTTGGGGTGGCCGGGCATAGTCAAACACCAGCAGCCGGTCCGGCTCCAGTTCGATGATGGTCGCCAGTTTCAGCACAAAACTTTCTGGCGTCTGCCAGGTATGGCCATAACCCAGATCGACATTGATGGATCGATAGCCGAAGGTACGAGCGGCATCGATAAGCGAATGGATCGGTGCCGGATTCTGGTAGCAGGCCACCGACATCGCACGGTCGGCACCGATGTCCGGAACGCCGATGCTGACATGGTTGAACCCCAGGTCACGCAGCATGCCCATGGTCGACCAATCCGTATGGTGAAGGTCCACTTCTATGCTGTAGTCACCGCACTCATGTCCAAGAAAGTTGAATCGGCCACGAAGGTGATTCATCAGCCGTCTCAGTTGGGCGATGGCGGGTGTTCCGCCCCCCAGATGGAACTGCTCGACCCGCTGCCCGGCTCCCAGATGACAACCGACGAGGTCGATCTCATGTTGCAGACGCTGAAGATAGTGTTCGACACCACTGTGCTCGCATGAAGTTTCGCGAGGGGACCACAAGGCACGCTTGAGGTTAGAAGGCAGTTGCACGTTCAGCGACAGCGGACGGCACTTCTGACGGCTGACGCGCAATGCACGATGCAAATCCAGAGAGCCGATGCCGTCGTGAAATTTTTCAGTGTCGACATGGCCGTTGGGGTCGAGCACGCCTTGATCGCACCGGACGTTCAGCTCTCCAGGGCTGTGAAACGAATTGAGCATAACGGGTCTCCGAGACTGGCTGCGGACCGCCAGTGTCGGAGCCTGGCGACCCATGCTCCTTGATTTGCATCAAGCGCGAGCAAAGTGCTTGTCGCGCAACGGACACCAGGCATGCCCAGTCACCACGTCAGGTAAAACATCCACTTGGCCAACAGCACAATGACAACCATGTGGCAGAACAGGCTGCCATGGATGAAATGCAGGTATCGAGCACTCATCCGGCCACTTTTGAACAAAAACATGGCGACCAGGAAATGCAGCAGTACGCTGACGGCCACCACGATTTTCAACATCAGCAACGTGCCAAACGATGAGGCCATTGGTGTGGCAAGGACCGGTAAATAGCGCAGCCAGACCATCCCCAACCCGGCACCGAACAACACCAGCAAGACCCATGGAATCAAGGTGCGTGCACGTCGACCGACACCCTGCTCGACCAGTAACATGACCTTGACCGGCAGTTGTTTGCGGATACTTTCAAGGAACAGGACTTCGAAGAATACCGTGCCGATGAAAATCATCGCGGCAAACAGGTGCAACGTCAGAAACAGCGGATAGAGCATGGGATTCTCGCTCTCAATACAGCTGAACACGTTCCACTCACCGCGAGGGAAACGTCACTCCCATCGTTGCGCCGCCTCGCGATCACTGTGGCGAGCCTCGACCCAATGGGAACTCTCGGCCACCTGTTCTTTCTTCCAGAATGGCGCTCGGGTTTTCAGGTAATCCATTACAAACGCACAGGCATCAAAAGCCGCTTGACGATGACTGCTGCTGACGCCGACAAAGACAATGGGGTCTCCCGGTTGCAGCGCGCCGATTCGATGGATCAGCACCAGTCCGAGCAACGGCCAGCGCTGCCGGGCTTCGTCGGCGATCTTGCCCAGGACCTTTTCGGTCATACCGGGGTAATGTTCAAGAAACATCCCGGCGACTTCTTGTCCGACGTTGGTGTCACGTACATACCCGACAAAACTCACCACGGCACCGACATTCAGGCTCAAAGCCTGCAGGGCATTGATTTCGGTGCCGGGTTCGAAGCGCTCTGTCTGCACTCGAATCATCGAATCACCCTCCCGTTACGGTTGGGAAAAAACCCACTTCATCACCGTCTATCAACGGCTCATCGAGCCCACACATGTCCTGATTGCGGGCACACATGAGGTTCTGTTCGGCCAGCACCTGCCAGACGCCAGAACGATGTATCAGGTGCTGACGCAACTGATCGACAGAAGTGAAATCACCTTCAATCGTTTCATCGTCAAGGCCAAGCGTTTCGCGGTACCGCGAGAAATACAAAACATTCAGCTTCATTGTTGCGGCGCCTGATACCAGCCACTTTTACCACCCTGCTTCTCCAACAGCCGCACCGATTCGATACTCATGCCCCGGTCCACGGCCTTGCACATGTCATACAGGGTCAAGGCCGCCACACTGGCGGCGGTCAGTGCCTCCATCTCGACGCCGGTCTGTCCGGACAGCTTGCACCGAGAAACAATGCGTACGCGTTGGTCACCTTCAAAACTCAACTCAACGTTAACACTGCTCAGAAGCAGCGGATGACAGAGCGGAATCAACTCGCTCGTGCGTTTGGCCGCCTGAATGCCGGCGATCCGCGCTACCGCAAATACATCACCTTTAGGGTGAGCACCACTGGCAATCAGTTGTCGGGTCTCGGCAAGCATATGAACCCATGCCTCAGCCACGGCTTCTCGGGACGTCACGCATTTATCCGTAACATCGACCATTCGCACGCGTCCCAGTGAGTCGAGGTGAGTCAGCATCAATTCAGTCATGAGCAATAAGCCTTGCGCTACCAACAGTCGGTTTCAGCGCAGAATACAGCGCAGGCCGACACAGGCGGTTGACGTCAATCAAGTAATCCAGACAAGGCCATTCCTACAACCTTGCGTAAACCTGGATGTCGAGGACGGACCTGGAAAAAAATCCATTCGGGACCCGATCTCCAATGAGCAAAATTGATGTAACTCATTGTTGTTAAATATAATTTTAAAAAAATCACTCACATTTTCCTGGCGTCTGCCGATGGCTTTTTTACCGGACCCAGGGAGCTGCAGGAATGAGGAACAACCAACCCGTTACGCAACGTGAGGTCGCGCTTGCACCTCAACAGAAACTCATCTCGACAACAGATGCTCGAGGAGTCATCACTTACTGCAATGACGCCTTCGTAGAAATCAGTGGCTTCGACAGAGCCGACCTGATTGGCGCACCGCAAAATATCGTCCGCCATCCCGATGTGCCTCCTGCCGTATTCGCCCATATGTGGGGCGCTCTTAAGCAAGGTAACCCGTGGATGGGCATTGTCAAAAACCGCTCCAGAAACGGTGACCATTACTGGGTCAATGCCTACGTCACACCGATTTTCGAAGGCAGCCAAGTGGTTGGCTATGAATCAGTCAGGGTCAAACCCACTGCCGAACAAGTTCACCGCGCCGAATCCCTCTACAAGCGCATCAGTCAGGGCAAGGCGGCCATCCCCGCGCGTGACAAGTGGCAACCGGCCCTGCTTGGCTGGTTGCCATTCCTGGTTATGGGCTTGGCGGGGGCTTTGAGTGGTGTCTTACTCAACACCTTCGTGGCCATTGCCATCACCGCAGCTGTCTCTGCACCGCTCGGACTGATCGTCACGCGCTGGCAAAAGCAGGGGACATTGCGCTTGCTACAGATGGCTGAACCCTCCACCTCCGATCAACTGATCGCGAAAATGTACAGCGACGAGTGTGGCCCTCAGGCACGCCTTGAAACCGCCTTTGTGAGCCAGGCCGCGCGCCTGAAGACCTGTCTTACACGTCTGCAGGACACCGCGGAGCAACTCAGCGGACTAGCCGGGAGGTCCGACGTATTGGCCGCCGACAGCTCACGGGGTCTTGATCGCCAGCGTGTCGAGACCGAACAAGTGTCCGCAGCGGTCAATCAGATGGCGGCGACCACACAAGAAGTTGCCAGCCATGTCCAACGCACCGCTGACGCCTCCCAAGAAGCTAACTTGCTGACCGGACGCGGACGCGATGTGGCCCGAGATACCCGCGAAGCGATCCAGCGACTGTCCGCAGTGGTTGGCGAAACCGGGCAGACGGTCGCGCAGTTGGCCAAGGACAGCAATGAAATCGGAACCGTGGTCGATGTCATCAAAGGCATTGCCGATCAAACCAACCTACTGGCCCTGAATGCCGCGATCGAAGCTGCGCGCGCTGGTGATATGGGTCGAGGCTTCGCCGTGGTGGCGGACGAGGTGCGTCAGTTGGCACAGCGCACCTCTGAATCCACGACGCAGATCCATGGCCTGATAACCAAGCTCCAGATGTCTTCCGATAACGCCGTGCAGACGATGGAAAGTGGTCGCCGTCAGGCCGAAGAAGGTGTGGTGTGGGTGCTTGAGGCAGACAAAGCGTTGGTAGGTATCAGTGAAGCGGTAGCCAACATCACTGATATGACAACCCAGATTGCAGCGGCCACTGAAGAGCAAACCGCCGTTGCAGAGGAAATCAGCCGTAATATCACCACCATCGCGCACCTGGCAGATCAGACGTCGGAGCAGGCCCATCATTCGGCAGAGTTAAGCAAGGAATTGACCCGGACAGCTAATACTCAGTATTCATTGGTCGAGCGTTTTAATCGATAACTAGAGGTGTTTGAGCTGACCGAAGAAGCTCGCAGTTGACCGGCGAAAATACGGGAGAGCACCGACCTCAAGTGGTTTGCGCCACAATCGGCATGGGGACGGCCTTCATAGGCCGTTCCCTGCCACACTACCGATTTTCTTAAGCCATTTTGTCGCGACTGAGGAAGGCACTGTTGGCTACCTCCGGAGCTTCGAACTCACGACGATAAAAAAGCAAGATGGATTCACCGCCCGCTTACTAGCAGCTAGCGGAGATTGCTCGCCAAACGCGGCCTCCCCCATAATTCGCCGCCCCACATCCAATGCAATAAACCCGAAGCTTATTTCGCCGTAATCACCGACAACTTGGTAATCCCCGCCCGCTCGATCGAGGCCATCGCCCGCGCTACTTCGCCATAATTCACGCCGTTGTCCGCCTGCAGTTGCACGCGCACGTCGGGATTTTTCGCTTTGGCCGCTTGTAGGTTGAACTCGAGCAGATCCGCCTGGATCTCGTCCTTGTTGATGAACACCTTGCCTTTGTCATCGATGCTCACCACCAGCGGGTCTTTCTGTTCCACCGGCGCCACCGATTCGGTCTTCGGCAGGTTGATCGGGATCGCGTTTGTCAGCAGCGGCGCGGTGACGATAAACACCACCAGCAGCACCAGCATCACGTCCACCAGTGGCGTAACGTTGATCTCGCTGAGCACTTCATCGCTGTCTTGTGTGGAGAAGGCCATTTCAGGAGGCCTCCTTGACTTGCTGTCCGGCGACGGTCGCGCCGGACTTGCTCAGCACCGGGTGCAACAGAACGCGGAACGCGTTTTTCTGCGCCAGGCTGTAGAAGTCGTGGGCGAAGTCATCGAGGTCGGCGACGGTCAGTTTCAGGCGACGCAGGAAGTAGTTGTAGACCAGCACCGCCGGCACCGCGACAGCGATACCTACGCCCGTCGCAACCAGTGCCGCGCCGATCGGCCCAGCCACGGTTTCCAGGCTCGCCGAGCCTGCCGCACTGATGCCTTTCAAGGCCGACATGATGCCCCATACCGTGCCGAACAGGCCGATGAAGGGCGAGGTGCTGCCAATACTGGCGAGGATCGCCAGGCCGCTTTCAAGCGAACGCCGTTCGCGCACGATCTGTTGGCGCAGGGCACGCTCGAGACGGTCCTGGTGGTTGATCGCCTGGCTCAAGTCGGCGGCTTGTGCGCCCTCTGGCACCTGGATCGCGGCATAACCGGCCAGTGCCACGCGAGCCGCAGCGCCCGGTTGGCCATGGGCCAATTCAGCGGCGGAATCGAGACTGGAAGCGGCCCAGAAGTGTTTATGGAATTTGCGATCCTGGGTCTTGAGACGGGTGAACTGCACGCCCTTGAGCAAAGCCAGGCCCCAGGTGGCGACGGAAAAGAGGATCAACAGCCAGATGACAGTGTGTTCGATGGATTCGAAAGGGGATGCGATCAGGTTCATGGTCAGGTTCTCCAACAAGGCATTAAATCGGTTGTAGCGATGCGCCTTTTGTCAGGTGGCCCGCAGCGTATTTCGATAGGTTGAGTTACTTGATTTTGAAGTCGATGGGCACGCTGACCCAGCCATCCTGAGCGACATCACCCTGCTTGGCCGGGACGAAACTCCAGCGCTTGACCGCGGCCAGTGCCGCGTCGTCGAGTTGATCGCGGCCACTGCTTTTCTGGATCTGGATTTCGCCGGGTTTGCCGCTGGCCAACACATGCACCCGTAACAACACCGTGCCTTCCCAGCCGCGACGCATCGCCAGCGACGGGTATTCCGGTGCCGGGTTCTTCAAGTAACCGGCGCTGGCCGACGCCGGGGTCACCGGTTTCGGTGGCGGCGGTGCGGGTGGCGCTAGTGCGGCGACCGGTTGTGGCGGCGCAGGCGGCGCAGGCGGCTGCTCGACCGGTTTGGCCACGGGTTTGGGCACTGGCTTAACCACAGGTTTCGGTTTTGGAATCGGTTTAGGAGGCGGTGGCTTCACGGCCAATTCGTCCTCCACCGGCGGTGGCGGCTCGACCGCTGGCTGTGGAATCGGCTCGGGCGGAGGCGGTTGTACCACCGGAGGTGCTGCCTGCGAAAACTCGATGGTCATCGGCGGAATCTCAGGCGGCACCACCGGCAGTTGCGGCGGCGGGGTCTGGTTGACCCAGACAATCACCGCGCCATGCAACACCAACGCGAACACCCCCAGCAAGACAGCTTCGCGACGACTCAACACGTGCCTGGGCGTGCTGAGTTGCCGCGACAGCGCCAAGGGTTCCCGGA
Source organism: Pseudomonas sp. GR 6-02 (assembly GCF_001655615.1). Taxonomy (GTDB): domain Bacteria; phylum Pseudomonadota; class Gammaproteobacteria; order Pseudomonadales; family Pseudomonadaceae; genus Aquipseudomonas. The sequence continues at coordinate 2,615,824 of NZ_CP011567.1, read as the reverse complement.
AGACCCGGCCAAGATCGAGCAGTTCACCGCCGGGTAGTGGGTGCCGGAACACCTCTAGGGCACTGGCGGCATTCTGGACATTGCCCATTGATAGACTCCTGTAAATCTTCAGGTAGAACCCGGACTACCGCGACGGTTCCGATTGCGTGACTGTCAGTGGCGCAGCGGAAAACACTGCCGTATCGGTGAGTTTTTCCACATCAACACGATGGGGAAAGATCTTCTTTTCCACGAACAAGTCATCGACTTGCTGCAAGGCCTGCACATCCCGCGGTTCAACCGGCAACAGCGACTCATCGCCCCAGCTGCGCAGCGTCTGCGAGACTTCAAGGGGAATGTCGTTGACCTTGGCGAAGACCCGAGCGTACTCGTCGGGATTGCGCTGCGCCCATTCGAACGCCTTGGCGAAGCGCCGCAATACATCACTCAGTGCCTTGCGTTTGAGCGGGTCGGTCAGCACTTCATCGGAGGCGGTGATAAACGTCAGCCCGGTGTTGATGCCTTCGCCACTGATCAGCACCCGAGCGCCCTTCTGCTCGGCGAATGCCTGATACACCCCGAACGTAGCCCAGGCTTCGATTTTCCCGGCGTTGAACGCCGGCAAGGCGTCGGTCGGCAAGACGAAGCCGACGTTGACGTCTTTCTCATCGACCCCGGCATTGGCCAGCGCGCGAATCAGCAGGTACTGGGAAATGCTGCCTCGGGCCGACGACACCACCACGTTGCGACCTTTCAAATCCGCAACGCTGCGAATCGTTGAATCCGGTGGAACCAGAATCGCGATCCCTCTCGATTGACTGCGCCGTACCGCGACAATCCGCAACGGCGTGCCGCCAGTCGCCGCCGCGAGCACCGGGGTATCACCGGCCGGCCCCAGATCGACAGCGCCGGCGCGCAGGGCTTCGAACAGCGGCGCGGCGCCCTGGAAGTTGGCCCACTGCACCTTGTAGTCGATGCCCTCCAGCGCATTCGCCGCCTCGACCACCGTGCGCAAACCCTTGGCCTGATCGCCCAGCACCAGCGTCACGCCGGACAAATCTGACTGGGCCGCCGATGAGGACTTTGTCTCGACGGTCTCACCGCAACCGCCGAGCAACAGCGCGGCGCCAGACAACAGCACAGCCGTGGTTTTCCAGATGCGTCCTGGCATGGCAAAAAATTCCTTTATCAAAAAATCAGCCATGAGCAAAACGCCGGACGTTGCCAGTCGACACTGCTGGTACAGCGCCGGCCGCTTGAATCGCTGGCTCGTTCGCTTCAACCCCCAACAGGCTCAACAAACGCGCGCGGATTTGCTGAAAGCCTTCCTGACCAGTATCCCGGGCCCGCGGCAGGTCTATGGTCAATTGCTCGGCGATCTTGCCGTTGGCCAGCACGATGACCCGATCGGCCAGCAGGATCGCTTCATCCACGTCGTGGGTCACCAGCAGCACGGCCGGCGTGTGTTTGCGCCATAGCTCGATGATCAGCCGATGCATGCGAATCCGGGTCAAGGCATCGAGTGCAGCGAACGGTTCATCGAGCAGCAACAGCTTCGGTTCACGCACCAGACCACGAGCCAGTGCCACTCGCTGTGCTTCGCCGCCGGAGAGCGTCGCCGGGTAGGCTTCCAGGCGATGGGCCAGGCCCACTTCGGTCAGCGCCTGCACCGCCCGCGCCTTGGCGTCGGGAATGTGCAGGCCGAGAATCACGTTCTTCCAGGCACGCTTCCAGGGCATCAGCCGGGGCTCCTGAAATACCGCCGCCCGTGCCTTGGGTACCCGCAACTGGCCGCTGTCGATGCTGTCGAGCCCGGCCAGGCTGCGCAGCAAAGTGGTCTTGCCCGAACCGCTGGCCCCCAACAGCGCGACGAATTCACCGGGTGCGATGTCCAGGTCCAGGCCGTCGATGACCCGCTGTTGACCAAACTGGCGCACCACATTGCGCAGTTGTACGGGCGCTGCTGAATGGGCGGTTTTAGACGCGTCCAAAAGATCGATGCTCGACATATCAGTTCCTCACAAATGATGGGCGCCAGGCCAGGGCAAAACGCTCCAGCGTACGAATCAGTCCGTCGATCAACAGGCCGAGGACGCTGTAAATCAGCAGGCAGATCACGATCACATCGGTGCGCATGAAGTCCCGCGCATCACTGGCCAGATAGCCAATGCCGGCGGTGGTATTGATTTGCTCGACAAACACCAGGGCCAGCCAGGAAATTCCCAGGGAGTAACGCAGGCCGACGAAGAATGAGGGCAAGGAGCCCGGCAGAATCACATGCCAGATCAACTCGCGACGATTCAGGCCCAGAGTGTTGGCCGCCTCGATCAGTTTGGGATCGATGTTGCGAATGCCGGCGAACAGGTTCAGGTACACCGGAAAGGTGGTGCCGGTCACGATCAGGGCAATCTTGGTGAACTCGCCGATACCGAACCAGAGAATGAACAGCGGCACCAGCGCCAGCGAAGGGATGGTGCGCAGCATCTGCATCGGCGAATCGAGGATCACTTCGCCGCGCTTCGACAGGCCGGTAATCAGCGCCGCGACGACACCGACGCTCACGCCGATGCTCAACCCCACGAGCGCCCGTTGCAGGGATACCAGCAGATGCTTGCCCAGCTCCCCGGAAGTGATCATGGCCCAGAGCGTGCCGCCAATCTGCGACGGCGCGGCGATCACCCGTTGCGGAATCAGTCCCCACTGCGACGCCAGTTCCCACAACAGCAGCAGCGCAATCGGGCTGATCAATCGCAGTAATGCCTCAGGTGTTCGCCAGTTGCGCAACCCGTCGGGGAGCAACCTTGAAGCCCCCCGGCTATCACCCGTGAGGTGAGCGGCCTTATTGACGGAAAACGAGCTACTGGCGCTCGGCGTATCGAAAGTCTTTTCAGTCATCAGGCTTCCTTCCTCATAAAGAACATGGCTGGAGGCGCCATGCGTCTGCTTCGGATTCATGCTATTCGCATAAAAAACCGCAGTGAAATTCTTTTTGGGAATAACCTAATATGATTAAAAATCAGATCACCGTTCAGTCAGATAAATTATTTGCATAGTAAACCGGCTCAGCCCGGGTCCTTTGCAGGGTGCGCCACTGACTCAGAATAGAATGCGTATCTCTGATACATCAAACAACAAGTGATTAATTAATCTAATAATAAACTTAGAACAAAACGGCATTTCACAGCCCTGCCCTGCTACGCCTACTTTCCATACCACAGACCGACCCCTTGCCCGGTGGAGGCTTTAATCGCGCCCGTTCAACGACAAGGAACTCATTATGAGTATTGAATTCATCGGTTACATCGGCGGCCATCATTCTTCAGAAATCCACCCTCGCAGTGGCCCCACCCTGCAACCGGAGTACGTGGAGAAAGTCGCCCGCGCCCATGACGACGCCGGTTTCGACCGCGCCCTGGTGGCCTTCCACTCCAACAGCCCGGACAGCACGCTGATTGCCTCGCATGCCGCCAGCGTGACCAGGAATCTGAAATTCCTGATCGCCCATCGACCGGGTTTCGCCGCGCCGACCCTCGCCGCGCGACAGTTCAACACCCTCGACGTGTTGAATGGCGGACGCACCGCGGTGCACATCATCACTGGCGGCGACGACCGCGAACTGCGGGCCGACGGCAGTTACATCGGCAAGGACGAACGCTATGCGCGCACCGATGAATACCTCGATGTACTGCGCCAGGAATGGACCAGTGAAAAGCCCTTCGACTATCAGGGCACGTACTACCAGGTCGAAGGCGCGCATTCGGCGGTGAAGTCGCCGCAACAGCCGCATATTCCGCTGTACTTCGGCGGCTCATCGGCGGCGGCCATCGCGGTGGCGGGCAAACATGCGGATGTTTATGCGCTGTGGGGTGAAACCTACGAACAGGTGCGCGAAGTGGTGAACCAGGTGCGTGCCGAAGCGGCCAAACACGGGCGTAGCATCCGCTTCAGCCTGTCGCTGCGACCGATTCTGGCGGACACCGAAGCGCAAGCCTGGGAGCGTGCCGAACGCATCCTGCAACAGGCTACCGCCCTCGCCGAGCAGAACGGTTTTGTCCGCCGCGAACCACCGAACGAAGGCTCCCGGCGCCTGCTCGCGGCAGCGGCCCAGGGCTCGCGGCTGGACAAGCGATTGTGGACCGGCATCGCCGGCCTGCTCGGCGCGCAAGGTAATTCGACGTCGCTGGTCGGCACTGCGGAACAGGTCGCCGAAGCCCTGCTCGACTATTACGACCTGGGCATCACCACCTTCCTGATTCGCGGCTTCGACCCGCTCGACGATGCCATCGACTACGGCAAGCGGCTGATCCCACTGACCCGCCAATTGGTGGCCGAGCGTGAACGGCAAGCAGCGGAAAAAGTGGCTTGACCACCCCGATTCTGCGAAACAAAAAAGGGGCTTACCTTGCGGTAGGCCCCTCTCCTTTGAAGTGGATTCGTATCACTCTTTATAAGCCGTATCGCTGCGCTCCAACTGCCGAATCAGCGCATTCCAGTGCCGGGCAACACCCGGCCCGTCACCACTTTTGAACACCTCGGCCTGTTTCTCGACCTTGGCCACCACTTCGGCCGGCGGGAAGATCAGTTCGGCGTTGCCACCCGCCTGTGCCGCGATCTGAATAGTGCAGGCCCGCTCCAACACATGCAGTTGCTGGAACGCATGCTCGACGCTGATGCCCGCCGTCAACAACCCATGATTGCGCAGGATCAACACGCTCTTGTCACCCAGATCCGCCACCAGCCGTTCGCGCTCGTCCAGGTCCAGCGCAATGCCTTCATAACCGTGATAAGCCACCCGCCCGGAAAAACCAATGGAATGCTGAGAGATCGGCAGCAGGCCATCGCGCTGGGCGGACACGGCGATGCCGTCGCGGGTGTGGGTATGCAGAACCGCTTGCAGGTCTGGACGCGCACCGTGAATGGCGCTGTGGATCACATAACCGGCGTAGTTGATACCGAGCCCGGTCGGGTCGTCGACGAGGGTGCCATCGATGTCGACCTTGACCAGGTTGGAGGCGGTGATTTCATCGAACAACAAGCCGAAGGCGTTGATCAGGAAATGCTCGTCGGGGCCCGGCACCCTTGCGGAGAAGTGCGTGTAGATGTGATCAGTCCACTTGAACAAGGCCGCCAGCCGATAGGCCGCGGCCAGTTTCACACGCACCTCCCACTCTTCGGGGCTGACGCGCTGGCGAACATTTTTCGAGACACTGGATAACGGGCTGACGCTGCTCATGGCAAAACTTCCTGGATGGCCTTAAGGATCTCCAGCAAGCCTAGGGGAAGGCAAAAAATAATAAAAAGCACATTTTAATCTAAGCTAATTATTATTTTTTTTTATTATAAATCCCCCCTCTCACGCTAATGCCGTTCACTTCAGCAATTTCAGCCGCGACGCATTCTTTGTAGCAGCTGTCGAGGCTGCGTTCGGCTGCGGAGCAGCCGTCAAACCAGTGATTGCGGTGTGTCAGGCAGACCGCACTAGCCGAATTCACGACTGCTGCGCAGCCGAACGCAGGCTTCGCCAGCTGCTACAGATCACATTACGGCTTTAGTAAACAGCATTACGCCCCTCACGCCGCACTCTTGATCTTCTGCAGCGACCCGGCAACCAGTTTGCCAAAGGCGTCGACCGGCCCTTGCAGGTTGCCGAGAAAATGCGGATAGATCAGCCACAGGTCCATCAGCGGCTTGAAGTCCTTGAGCGGCATCACCGCCAATTGCTCGCGGTGGGCACTGCGCTCCAGCAATGGACGCGGCACCAGCCCAAGGCCCAGGCCATCGGCGACCAGGCCCAGCTGCAACTCGGTACCGAACGTTTCCAGGTTCACCCGCAGGGCCAGGCCCTGGTCCGACAGGGTTCGTTGCAGCCCGGCACGGAAGCCGCAACCATCAGGGTTGAGAATCCAGCCGCTCTGGTAAACGTCGGCGAGTTTGCACGGACGCTTGGGCAATTGCGCCTGGGCGCACACCACCACCAGTTCCATCTTGCCGATCGACTCACCGACAATGTTGTCGGGGAAAATCTTCCCGGCCGGGAACAGCGCAGCCGCCGCGTCCAGTTCACCGCGTTCGATTTTGCCGACCAATTGACTGCCCCACCCCGTGGCCACCTGGGCGCGCAATTCGGGGTATTCGATTCGCAGGTGCTTGAGTGCATCGAGCAGCACCACATCGCCGATGGTTTGCGGAACGCCCAGGCGCAACAGCCCGGTGGGCGGCGCGTCGGTGGCGACCAGTTCGCGCAAGGCATCCATTTCCCGCAGGATCAAACGGCACTGCTCGTACACCCGCGTGCCGATCAGCGTGGGCTTGAGCGGCTTGGTGTTGCGGTCGAACAACTCCACGCCCAACGCCTGCTCAAAGTTCTGCACACGCCGTGTGATGGCGGGTTGAGTCAGTTGCAGCGACTCGGCGGCATGGCTGATGGACTGGCAACGGATCACTTCGACAAAGGCGTCGATATCATCAATTTTCATTTGGCCCGCACATAGAGAACAGTCAATAAGATGTCTGAAAAGCATAGTTCTATTGGTGATATCTGGATAGCCCGGCGCGCCTATCGATAACGTCTAACGCTATGCACAAGGGTTCTAAATTCCTTTTAGCTATAATCTAATCATTAAAAAATAGCATATTAAGCAAAATCATTATGCTTAAATCATGACATCACTTTTCAACACGGACGATGGAATCACCATGACCCAAGCCCGACACCCAGAGAGACTCAGAGCATTCATAGGTGCCCTGGCGGAACTGATCGACAGCAACCCCCGCGAAGGCGATTTACTGCACCGTGGCGGCAAACTGCTCGCCCAACTGGTCAGCCATGACGACTGGTTGCCTGAAGACTTTGCCCGACCAGACCCGGAGCGCTATCAGCAATACCTGCTGCATGCCGACTCACGGCAGCGTTTCAGTGTCGTCAGTTTTGTCTGGGGGCCGGGGCAAAACACGCCGATCCATGACCATCGGGTGTGGGGGCTGATCGGCATGTTGCGCGGCGCGGAGTATTCGCAAGGGTTCGAACGACACGCCGACGGCACACTGGTGGCCGAGGGCAACCGGGTTCATCTGCTCCCCGGCCAGGTCGAAGCCGTATCGCCCCGGATCGGCGACATTCATCAAGTCAGCAACGCCTACAACGATCAGGTCTCCATCAGCATCCATGTCTATGGCGCCAACATCGGCGCCGTGCGCCGCGCGGTGTACCAGCCCGATGGCAGCGAGAAACTGTTCATCTCCGGTTATTCCAACACCCTCCTCCCCAATATCTGGGATGTGTCCAAAGAGAGCCAAGCCTTATGAGCACTGCACTCACCCGCTCCTACGCCGAGATCCGCCAGGCACTGTTGAACCGTGAAGAACTGGCGTTAGTGGATGTGCGCGAAGAAGCGCCCTTCGCCGAAGCGCACCCACTGTTTGCGGCCAATATTCCGCTGTCAAAGCTCGAACTTGAAGTGTTCTCGAGGATTCCCCGGCGCGATACGCCGGTGACGGTCTACGACAACGGCGAAGGCCTGGCGAGCATCGCCGTGCAGCGCTTGCAGGGCCTGGGCTATATCAATGTCAGCCTGCTCAAAGGGGGCCTGGAAGGTTGGCGCATCAATGGCGGCGAGTTGTTCATCGACGTCAATGTGCCGAGCAAAGCCTTTGGCGAACTGGTGGAAAGCCAACGTCATACACCGTCTTTGGCGGCGGAAGAAGTTCAAGCGTTGCTCGACAGCGAGGCCGACGTGGTGGTGCTCGACGCCCGGCGTTTTGATGAATACCAGACCATGAGCATTCCCACCGGCATCAGCGTACCGGGAGCGGAGTTAGTGCTGCGTGCCCGGGAGTTGGCGCCGGATCCGGCGACCCGCATTATCGTCAACTGCGCCGGGCGCACCCGCAGCATTATCGGCACGCAGTCGTTGATCAACGCCGGCATCGCCAACCCGGTTTCAGCCTTGCGCAACGGCACCATCGGCTGGACCCTCGCCGGTCAAACCCTGGAACACGGCCAGTCACGCCGATTCGCGCCGACCAGCGAAGAGCATCGGCACGTCGCCGCCCGCGATGCCCGTCGCGTCGCCGACAAAGCGCTGGTGGGCCGTGCCACCCTGGCCGACCTGCAACGCTGGCAACAGGAACCGAGCCGCAGCACTTACCTGTTCGACGTACGCACCCCGGAAGAATTCGAGGCCGGTCACCTGCCCGCTTCCCGCTCCACGCCCGGCGGCCAACTGGTGCAGGAAACCGACCACTTCGCCAGTGTGCGCGGCGCGCGCCTGGTGCTGGTCGACGATGATGGCGTGCGCGCCAACATGTCGGCCTCATGGCTCGCACAATTGGGTTGGGAGGTGCATGTGCTGGATGACTTGCAGCCTGCGCACTTCAGTGAAAAAGGTGCGTGGAAGGCGCCGGTTCCCACGCCGCCGCAGGTAGAGGAAATCAGCGCTGAAACCCTGTCTCAATGGCTGGCCGAGGGTGACAGCGTGGTGCTGGATTTCACCAGCAGCGCCAACTACGTGAAACGCCATATCCCCGGCGCGTGGTGGGCATTGCGCGGGCAATTGCGTGAAGCCCTGGCCAAGGTACCGCCGGCGCAGCGGTATGTACTGACCTGCGGCAGCAGCCAGTTGGCGCGGCTGGCGGTCGCCGAGGTCGAGGCATTGACCGGCAAAACGGTGTTTCTGCTGCGCGACGGCACCGCCAGCTGGATCGCTGCGCAACTGCCGCTGGAGCACGGCGAAACTCATCTGGCTTCGCCGCGCATCGACCGCTATCGCCGCCCTTACGAGGGCACCGACAACCCGCATGAAGCGATGCAAGCGTATCTGGATTGGGAATTCGGCCTGGTAGAGCAGTTGGCCCGCGACGGCACCCATGGCTTTTTTGTGATCTGAACAACCTGACATTCAATTCGGACCGACCCCTTTCTCCAGGCGGAGGTGCCCTGAAACAGCAAGACCCGCCTGGAGCATGCCGTTATGAGCATCACCCTGCCTTTCAAATCGCTACTGCTGGCCGTTGCCCTCAGCCTCGGCACCACGGCGCAAGCCGCCGACCTGCAACCGCTGCGGGTGGCCAATCAGAAGTCCACGCTCAAGGTGCTGCTGGAGGTGTCCGGCGAGCTGAAGAATGTGCCCTACGAAATCCAGTTCTCCGAGTTTCCCGCCGCCGCGCCGTTGGGCGAGGCGCTGAATGCCGGCGCGGTGGACATCGGCGGCCTGGGCGATGCGCCCTACGTGTTTGCCCTCGGGGCCGGTGCGCCACTCAAAGTCGTCAGCATCGTGCATTTCGAGGGTCGCTATACCACGGCGATTCTCGCGCCCAAGGACTCACCGCTGAACGACGCCCACGACCTCAAGGGCAAGCGGATCGTCACTACCCGCGGCTCCATCGGTCACTTCCTGGCGATCAAGGCTTTGCGCGATGTCGGCCTGAGCACCCAGGATGTGCAGTTCATTTACCTGCTGCCCAGCGAATCGCGCATTCTGCTGGATAACGGCAGCGCCGACGCCTGGTCGACCTGGGACCCTTACACCACCATTGCCACCACGCAGAGCCAGGCCAAGGTGCTGGTCAGCGGCGACACCTTGCTGACCAATCACTTGTACCTGGCCGCCACCCGCCAGGCCATCACCGACAAGCGCCAGCAACTCGACGACTTCGTTGCCCGCATCGATCGTGCCTACCGCTGGACCAACGCCCATCCCGAAGAGTTTGCCGCCGCCCAGGCGCAAGTCACTGGCTTGCCGCTGGCGGTGCACCTGGCGGTGGCCAAAGCCACACACATAGCGCCGGTAGCGATTGACGACCAGGTCATCAGCGGTCTGCAAACCACCGCGGATATCTATCAGCAGGAAGGCATTCTCACCAAACACATCGATGTCTCCCAAGGCTTCGATAAAAGCTTCAACGCACCGCGTGCGCAACTTAACCAGGCATCGCGCTAACGATGCGACGGATTCAGGAGTAGAAACCATGAGCCAACAACGTCAACTGAAACTCGGTGCAATGGTCCATGGCGTCGGCCATGGCTGGGGCGAATGGCGCCACCCACTGGCTCTGGCCAACGCCAGTGTGAATTTCGGCTTCTATAAACAGCAAACGCAATTGGCCGAAGCGGCGAAGTTCGACTTCGTGTTCATCGCCGACAGCCTGCACATCCACGAGAAGTCCAGCCCGCATTACCTCAACCGCTTCGAACCGCTGACCATCCTCTCGGCCCTGGCCGCGACCACCCGGCACATCGGCTTGGTGGCGACCGTCACCGTCAGCTACACCGAACCGTTCCAGGTCGCCCGGCAGTTTGCATCCTTGGACCATATCAGCGGCGGTCGCGCGGGGTGGAACGTGGTGACGTCGTGGCTCAGCGGCACCGCCGACAACTTCGGCAAGGCCGAGCACCCGCCCCACGCCGTGCGCTACCGTATCGCCAAGGAGCACGTGTCGGTGGTCAAGGGTTTGTGGGACTCCTGGGAGGACGACGCCTTCGCCTACAACAAACAAAGCGGTGAGTTTTTCACCACCGGCAAGTTGCACGCCCTGGAACACAAGGGTGAATTCTTCTCTGTGAAAGGTCCGCTCAACATCGCCCGTTCGCAGCAAGGTCAGCCGGTGATTTTCCAGGCTGGTACTTCTGAGGACGGCCGTAACTTCGCCGCCGAAAATTCCGATGCGATTTTCGTCAGCCCCGAGGGCTTCGACGAAGCGCGCGCCTACTATCAGGACCTGAAACAACGCGCCAATAGCTTCGGCCGCGACGCACAAAAGCTGTCGATCCTGCCCGGCATTCGTCCGATCGTTGGCCGCGATGACGCGGAAGTTGAAAGCCGCTATCAACAGGCGGTGGAGCTGGTGAGCATCGAAGATGCCATTGTCGCGCTCGGCCGACCGTTCAATGACCATGACTTCAGCCAATACCCGTTGGACGCACCGTTCCCCGAACTGGGCGACCTGGGCTCCAACAGCCAGAGAGGCGGCTCGGACCGGATCAAGCAACTGGCCAAAGACGAAGGCCTGACCTTGCGCGAAGTGGCCCTGCGCTTCTCCCGGCCACGGCGCGATTTTGTCGGCACACCCGAACAGGTCGCCGATGCCATTCAGAAGTGGTTCGAGGAAGACGCCGCCGACGGCTTCATCATCAATTCGGTGTTGCCGGACGGCCTGCAGTATTTCACTGAACTCGTGGTGCCGGTGCTGCAAAAGCGCGGGCTGTTTCGCAGTGAGTACAGCGGCAACACCCTGCGCGACAACCTTGGCCTGCAAGTGCCCGTCAACCGTTACGCGCAGGCTGAAGAAAAACGCGCGGCAGTGAGCGGATCCTTCAACCCGCTGCTGGCGGCCATCTGACGAGGGCCTGACCATGACCAAACCGATCACACACGGACAGTTCAATCGGCGCGGCTTCCTGACGGCCAGCTCCATCGCCCTCGGCGCGTTGGGGTTGTCGTCGCTGGGACTCGCCTCACGCGTGTTCGCCCAAAGCACCAACCTTTCGGACCTGACCCTGGGGGTCGCCACCTACCGGGGCCAGGACTCGTACTTCGTCGAAGACGCGGGCACCGCCACGACGCCTTACAAAGTCGAATATTCGGAGTTCGCCGGCGGCAACCTGATCGTCGAAGCGCTGGCCTCGGGCAGCCTGGACCTCGGCAATATGAGTGAGATCCCACCGATCTTCTCGATCCAGAGCCATCGCCAGCCGCGATTGATCGCAGTGCTGCAAGGCGACGTGAACAATCAGGTGTTCCTGATTCCCAAGGACTCGAAGGTCGAGTCGGTCGGCCAGTTGCGCGGCAAGCGGGTCGGCTATGTGCGCTCCACCACCTCGCACTACTTTCTGATCAAGGCGCTGAAGGAACAGGGCCTGACCCTGAACGACATCACGGCGGTGGCGCTCACCCCGCAGGACGGTTTCACCGCGTTTCAGAGTGGCCAGCTCGATGCCTGGGTGATCTACGGCGTGTTCATTCAGCTGGCGAAATTCCGTAGTGGCGCCCGCGTTTTGAAAACCGCCCTGGGTTACCTGTCCGGCAACTACTTGATCGCCGCCCGGCCCGCCGCGCTGGAAGACCCGCTGCGCAAGCAGGCGATCCAGGATTACCTGCAACGACAGGCGCGCACGCTGGAATGGATCAACAACAACCCCGAACCCTGGGCAACCAAATCGGCGCAACTGCTGGGCGTCGACAAAGCGGTGTTTCTCGACATGCACAACAGCCGTAGCCAACCCTACAAAATCATCGAAGTGAACGACCAGGCCATCGCCTCACAACAGGAAGTCGCCGACCTGTTCTTCGATGCGGGCGTGCTGAGCGAACGGCTCGATGTGAGTCCGTTGTGGGACAAAAACTTCAAGCTGCTGCCGTTATGAACCCTGTGTTCACACACCACTCCATTGTGACAACACCTGTGGCGAGGGGGCTTGCCCCCGTTCGGCTGCGCAGCAGTCGTAAAACCAGGCGACTCGGTAAGGTGGGAAATCGAAACGGGGCCGCTTCGCGCCCCAACGGGGCGATGCGGCGTTCCGACAAGCCCCCTCGCCACAGTGATCATCGGAACAACTATCGACTTCTCACCTTTTTTTGATTGAGTGAATTCCTATGAGTCTTTCTTCTCAACACGCTCCGCCACTGCGATCGGTGGAAGCGGCCAACTTCGAAGCATTGCTGGAAAGCATCGGCCAACAACTCGGTGCCACTGCCCACGTTTATGACGAGAGCGGCGCCTTCCCCCATGACAATTTCAAGCTGCTGCATGAGCACGGGCTGGTCGCCCTGACCGTACCCAAAGCCCTCGGCGGTGGCGGCGCGAATCTGGCCCAGGCACGCAACGCAATCAGCGCAATTGCCAAAGGTGAGCCGTCGACAGCGTTGATCCTGGTGATGCAGTACATCCAGCACGCGCACTTGCAGGACAGTAAGAACTGGCCCGAAGCGCTGCGCCTGCAAGTGGCGCAAGACGCGGTCCAACAAGGCGCATTGATCAACGCCCTGCGGGTCGAGCCCGATCTCGGCACTCCAGCGCGTGGTGGCCTGCCTGCGACCATCGCCCGGCGCACCGCTGCCGGTTGGCGGATCAGCGGCAGAAAGATTTATTCCACCGGCAGCCATGGCCTGACCTGGTTCAGTGTCTGGGCACGCAGCAACGATGAAGACCCGCTGGTCGGCACCTGGCTGGTGCACAAGGACACCCCCGGCATCAGCATCATCGAAGACTGGGACCACTTGGGCATGCGCGCCACCTGCAGCCATGAAGTGGTGTTCGACAATGTGCTGGTGCCGCTGGACCACGCGGTTAGCGTCAGCCCTTGGAGCGCCCCGCAACCCGAGCTCGATGCCGATGGCTTCCTGTGGATGTCGGTGTTGCTGGCATCGGTCTATGACGGGGTCGCCCAGGCGGCTCGCGACTGGCTGGTGGGCTGGCTGGAAACACGCAAGCCGTCCAACCTCGGGGCGGCGCTCTCGACCCTGCCACGCTTTCAGGAAGCCGTCGGGCACATCGACACCCTGCTGTTCGCCAACCGCAGCCTGCTTGACGCTGCCGCGAACGGTCACACACCGGCCAGCAATGCTGCGCAGCTGAAATACCTGGTGACCGGCAACGCCATCCGCGCCGTCGAGCTGGCCATCGAGGCATCCGGCAATCCCGGTCTGTCACGCCACAATCCGCTGCAACGGCATTACCGCGACGTGCTGTGCAGCCGTGTTCACACCCCTCAAAATGACGCCGTTCTACAAGGCGTCGGTAAAGCGGTCTTCGCCCAGCGCCAACCAAAGGAGCGCCCATGAGCCAGCTCGTTATCGCTAGCCAACTGGATGAAGACTTCAACGAAGTGATCCGCCAGCGCCTTGAGCAAACACACCCGGGGGCCAAGGTCCTCAGCGTGCCGGTCGGAGTGCCCAGCGACCTGCCGGCGGATGTCAGCATCTTGCTGGCGCGGCCAATCAATGTGCGCGGCTATCTGGCACCGGACACGCCGCCACCGGGTTGGCCGTATGGCCTGCGGTGGATTCAGGTGGTGTCTTCAGGCATCGACTTCTATCCGCAATGGCTGTTCAACGGCCCGCCGGTGAGCACGTCGCGGGGCAGTGCCGCCGAGAACATCGCCGAATTCGCCCTGGCGGCGATCTTCGCCGCTGCCAAGCGTCTGCCGGAGATTTGGGTGCACGACTCGCAATGGAACTTCAGCGCGCTGACCCCGCTCAAGGGCAGCACCCTGGGGATTCTCGGCTTCGGCGCCATCGGCCGCAGCCTGGCGGGCAAGGCCCACGCATTGGGTATCCAGGTGCTGGCGTTGCGGCAGAGTCAGACGCCGCTCGAGGTCGAAGGCGTGCAGGCGGTGCGCGACATCCATGAACTGTTCGCCCGCTCCGACCATCTGGTGCTGGCCGCGCCGTTGACCGAGGCGACCCGGCATATCGTCGACCGCGCCGTGCTCGCCAGTGCCAAACCCGGCCTGCACCTGATCAACATCGCCCGTGGTGGCCTGCTGGATCACGGGGCGTTGCTTGAAGCACTGGACAGCGGAACGATCGGCCTGGCTTCGCTGGATGTCACCGAGCCTGAGCCACTGCCGGACGGACATCCGTTGTACATCCATCCACGGGTGCGCTTGTCACCCCATACCTCGGCGATTTCCACCAACAGTCGGCATGATATTGCTGACAGTTTCCTGGCCAATCTTGAGCGTTATCTCAACGGTTTGGCGTTGGAAAATCAGGCGAACGTACAACGCGGGTATTGAGTCCAGTCGATCTACCGTCATCGCGGGCAAGCCACGCTCCTACAGTTGGAATGCATTCCCCTGTAGGAGCGAGGCTTGCCCGCGAATGCGTTTTAACTACCCCACATAAACATCAGTTTTACGCATTTCAATACAACACTTAATACCTATTTTTTATAATTAACTTATAACTAATCGGACTTTTACAGCGCCTGTTTATACAAATACTGTTACAACCATCACCGACCCCTGACCAGGTGGAGGCCCACGGAACTGTACGTTTTTCCGGCCGACACCACCCCACGGTCAATCGCCACACCCAAACCTGAAAACCGGCTCAAGCCGCCCCACCGCCAAGGCCTGCGGCCCCTGGCCCGGGCAACGCTTTGCCGAAAAAAACATAACGACGCCAACGCAGCACTCACACACCCGGGGCTCACCATGCACAACATTTTCAGTACAAACCGTTTGCCGCTGGCCGTGTCGCTGGCGATTTTCGGGCTGTCGGCCCAGGCCGAAGAAGCCGGCAGGGAGGGAGCCCTGCCCGTGGTCACCGTGACCGCCGAACACCATACCGAGGACTTGCAAAAGACCCCGCTGGCGATTTCCGCGTTCGACGAAAAAGCCCTTGAAGACAAGCAGATCAAAAGCATCCGCGACCTCTCCGGGCAAGTGCCAAACCTGACCCTCAGCCGCCAGTCGATCTCCTACAGCGCCCAGACCTACGGGATACGCGGTATCGGCGAAACCGACCCGATCCAGGAGGCAGCCGTCGCGGTGTACGCCGATGACCTGTACATCCCGCGGGCGATTTCCTCGATGCTCGACTTCAACGACGTCGAGCGTGTGGAAGTGTTGCGTGGCCCGCAGGGCACGCTCTACGGGCGCAACAGCAGCGCCGGTGCGATCCGTGTGATCACCCGCGATCCGACCCAGGAAACCCGGGGTTTCTTCGAACTCGGCGCCGGCAACTACAACGCACAGAACGGTCGGTTCCTGATCAGCGGCCCGCTGGTGGACAACGCGCTGTTCGGCAGTTTTTCGGCGATTCGCCTGACCCGTGACGGCACCGTCTCCAACCCGACCCGTGGCGAGGATGTGAACAACGTCGACATCCAGTCCTACCGCGGCAAGCTACGCTTCAACCCCATTGATTCGCCATGGGATGTGCAACTGACCCTGGCCGGCACCTTCGACCGTGGCGACACCACTAGCTACACGCCGTTTGATGCCAACGGCCACTTCGACAAATTCAAGAGCTACAGCAGCCTCGACCCGAAGAACCGTCTCGACCAAGGCAGCTCGGTGCTGCGCGCTATCTACGCCATTGACGACCACCTGAACTTCAAATCAGTGACCGCTTATTCGGCGTTCAACCAGCCGGTGGACTACGACAACTCGGGCCAAGCGGCGCTGATCCAACAAAACCTGATCACCTACAGGCAGGACTACGCCACCCAGGAATTCCAGCTCAACGGCGACTACGACAAATTCAGCTTCAGCACCGGCCTGTACCTGTACCGCGAAAAGTTCGAAGCGGACCGCGACAACCTTACCTATTCCGTTGCACGCAACCGGGTCATCGGCCAGGGCCAATACAGCACGACCAACACTGAAAGCTACGCGTTGTACGGCCAGGGCAGTTACAAAATCACGCCGCAGCTGTCGCTGATCGCTGGCCTGCGCTTTACCCGCGAGCACAAAAACTTCGAGTACACCAACTACGCCATCAATACCAACCGGCAGATCACCGGGACCAACTTCACCGCAGAATCAAGCAAGTCGTGGCAGTCCACCAGCCCGAAACTCGGCTTCGAATACGCCTGGACGCCGCACCTGAATCAATACGCCTACGTCGCCAAAGGGTTCAAGGCCGGGGGCTACGACAACCGTGCGCCAACCCGGGCCGCGGCTGAGCAAGCGTTCTCGCCGGAAGACGTGACCACCTGGGAAACCGGCTTCAAGGGCGACTTTTTCGACCAACGCCTGCGGGCCAACGTCGCGCTGTTCTACAACGACTACAAAGACCTGCAAACCAATGCCTACGACCCGGCGCTGGGTGTCAGCCTGCGGACCAACGTTGGCCAGGCACACACCTACGGTGTCGAGCTGGAAACCCTGACGGCACTGACCAACGATCTGCAACTGACCGCCAACCTCGGCTACCTGGAAAGCCAGTACGACGACTTCGAAAATGCCAGCGGTGCCGGTGTTGATGCCAACGGCAAACAGTTGGTGTTCTCGCCGCGCTGGAACGCCAGCGTCGGCCTCAACTACACCATCCCGGCCGGATTGCCCGGCACCTGGCTGGCCGGCACCGATGCCCAGTTCCAGACCAAGTCCTACGCCAACGCGCTCAACGACGACGTCCAGGAAATCCCCCAGCAGACCTTCTGGAACGCCAACACCCGCTACATCTCCGGCGACGGTCACTGGACCACCACGCTGGCGGTGAAAAACCTGCTCGACCGCGCCTACCCGCAATCGGTCGGCTACGTGCCCTCCAGCGGTGCCCGCTTCTACTCCATCAACGACCCACGAACCCTCTTGTTGTCCGTGCGCTACGACCTTTAACCCCTAACGCGAACACCGGATTCCTTACCGCCTGAACGCAAGGAGCACCACGATGGCTTTTACCCGCAGAGAACTGATTTCCCGTATTGCCGCCGTCGGTGGCTATTCCGCCGCTGTCGGCGCCCTCGGCGCGCTGGGGCTCACACCTCAGGCCGTGGCGGCGAGCTTCAACCCGTTGCAACTGGGCAGCAGTGGCAAAGGCAAGCATGTGGTGGTGGTCGGCGCCGGTATTTCCGGGTTGGTCAGTGCCTATGAACTGCGCAAGGCTGGCTTTACCGTGACCATACTCGAAGCCCGAGAGCGAGTGGGCGGACGCAACTGGACCCTGCGGCGTGGCACCAAAGTCGATTTCGACGACGGGGTCAGCCAGACCGTCGACTTCGATGACGGGCACTTTTTCAACGCCGGTCCCGCGCGCATTCCCAGCCATCACCAAACGATCCTCGGCTACTGCCGCGAGTTGGGCGTGGAGCTGCAAGTGCTGGTCAACAGCAGCCGCAACGCACTGGCCTTGCCGGACCCGAAACGACCGGCCTTCCAATTGCGCCAGGCGGTCAACGACACTCGCGGGCAACTATCGGAACTGCTGGCGAGAACCGTCAGCCGCAAAGCCCTGGACCAGGACTTGAGCGTCGACGACCGTCAGGCACTGTTGAACTTCCTCAAGGTCTATGGCGACCTCAACGCCGACTTCAAATACAAAGGTTCGGTGCGCTCGGGTTACACCCGTATCCCCGGTGCCGGCGATCAAACCGGCATCACCCGTGCACCGCTGGAGCTACAGACCCTGCTCAACCCCAAGCTCTGGGGTGCGTTGGTGTTCGATGAAATCCCGGAGTTTTCCTCGACCATGTTCCAACCGGTTGGCGGCATGGACCGGATTCCCTACGCGCTCTACGACAAGCTCAAGGATGCGGTGCGTTTCAACGCCGAAGTCAGCGATATTCAGACCTCCGAAAACGGTAGCCGCATCACCTACCGGAACCGCAAGACCGGCACAGACCAGACGCTGAGCGCCGATTACGCCATCGTCACTGTGCCCCTGCCGTTGCTGGCCAAACTACCGAGCAACTTCAGTGCCCCCTTCAAGCAAGCGATTCTCAGCGCACAAAGCGATCAGGCCAACAAAGTCGCCTGGCAGTCACCGCGCTTCTGGGAAACCGACTTCAACATCTACGGCGGATTGTCGTATCTGGACCATGAAGTCAAAGGTTTGTGGTACCCCAGTGATCGGCTGAACAGTGCCCAGGGCATTCTGGTCGCGGCCTACAACACCAGCGAATCGGCCCAGGCCTTCAGCAAAAAATCCCTCGCCGAACAGTTCGCCTCCTCGCGGCAAGCGGTCGAACTGCTGCACCCCGGACACAGCACCAAACTGCAAAAACCGGTGGCCATCAACTGGGCCAAGGTGCCCTTCAGCAAAGGCCCGTGGATCGTCAATGACGAGGTCGGCGAGAGCGCTTACCAGATACTCAACGAACCCCAGGGCCGCACGTATCTGGCCAGCGACGCCCTCGCCCATGGTGGCGTCGGCATCTGGCAGAACAGCGCCGCCGACTCGGCGCGACGCATCGTTTCCCTGATCGGCCGCCATGCCGAACGCCAGCAACCGGGCGTTGCTGCCTGACTTTTTCCAATAAAGGACTGACCGATGAAAACCATGACTTTGCTCACAGGACTCCTCATGACCGCGACCGCCCTCAGCAGCCACGCCGACGAGATCAAACGCGTCGCCCTGCCCAACTCGAACTTTCCGATTTCGCTGGCGGTGTCGGTGCCGGCGCAAACCGACCTGCTGTTCGTCAGTGGCCTGCTCGCCGACCTGCATGACCCAAAAGCAGCGAAGGATACCTTCGCCGCCTATGGCGACACCGCAACCCAGACCACCTCGATCCTCAACAAGCTCAAAGGCGTACTGCAAAGCCAAGGCCTGGACCTGGGTGATGTGGTGCAACTCCGGGTGTTCCTGGTGGGTGATCCGGCCAAGGGCGGCAAGCTCGATTTCGCCGGGTTGCAGGAAGGCTATACGCCGTTCTTCGGCAGCACCGCGCAACCGAACAAACCGACGCGCACCGCCGTGCAGGTGGTCGCCCTGCCGTTGCCGGGCGGGCTGGTCGAAATCGAAGCCGTCGCCGCGCGCAAGAAGTGACACGGCCATCATCCGACATTCACGGAGTTCCACGTTGATGCTCAACTGCCCAGCGCGCCGCACGGCGCCGACTTACCGTCCGTTATTACTGCCGCTGTCGATTGCCTGCGGCCTGGCTTCGTTCAACATCGAGGCTGCCGAAAGCGCCTCACCGACCCTCGACACCGTGGTCGTCACGGGTAACCGTGGCACTGTCGAACGCACCGTCACCACCAGCCCGACACCGATCGACGTGGTAACCGGAGAACAATTGCGTTCGGTGGGCAAACCGAGTTTGTTGGAGGCGCTGAGCAAATTCATCCCCTCCTTCAACCTGCCCGACCGTGCTGGTTGGGATGCCAGCGGCGTGGTTCGCTCGGCGACCCTGCGGGGACTGACCGCGTCCCATGTGTTGGTGCTGGTCAACGGCAAACGCCGGCATACCAGCGCCACGCTGAACATCAACGGCATCAACAGCGGCGCGGCGCCCAGCGATCTCGACCTGATCCCGGTGTCGTCCATCGATCACATCGAGGTGCTGCGCGATGGCGCGGCGGCACAGTACGGCTCGGATGCGATCTCCGGGGTGATCAACATCATCCTCAAGCAGACCACCGGCGGCAGTTCCGACACCACCCTCGGCCAAGGCTACGACGGTAAACGCGGAACCGCGCAGGAAGCGCTCAATTATGGTTTTCAGGTCGGCGAAGCCGGTGTGCTCAATGTCTCGCTCGACACTCGCTACCAGGAGCGCGACAACAAGGCCGGCAGCAATGGCTACAGTGCGCATTACTATCCGCAGGCCGACGGTTCGCCCGACCCGCGTGAGGCCGATGCCAGCCACCACACCTACAAAGGCTACGGCTTGCCCCGCAGTCAACTGGCCGATATCGCCTACAACCTCGACCTGCCGCTGAACGATACTGTCACCCTTTATTCGTTCTCGACCCTGGCCACCCGGGAGAACAATGACGGCCAGAACTTCCGCCTGCCCAATGGGCGCAACACCATCACCACCGGCCCCAATGGCTATCCCGACGGTTACAGTCCTTACTGGCTGATCAACGAAACCGACTTCCAGTCCGCCTTCGGTGCCAAGGGCGAGGATTTCGGCGGCTGGGCCTGGGACCTGAGCAGCACCTACGGGCGCAACTACGCCAAGCAACGCACCTACGACAACCAGAACCCGTCGCTGGGTGAAAACACCCCGAACAAGTTCACCTCCGGCATCTACATCGCCGACCAGTTGACCAGCAACCTGGACCTGAAAAACAGCTACGAAATCGGCCTGGCCAAGCCGCTGGATGTTGCCTTCGGCTTCGAGCATCGACGTGAAAGCTATGAGACCCGCGCCGGCTCCGAAGCCTCGTATATCGATGGCGGCTACGTGTTTCCCGCCGGCCATCCACGCGCCGGACAACGGCCGGATCCGGGCGCTCAGGTCACCAACGGCATCAGCCCTGATGACGCACAAAAAGTCAGCCGTAACAGCGTCGCCAGCTACGTCGACCTGGGTTTCTACCCTGTCGAACAGTGGTACCTCGGCGTCGCCGCGCGTTACGAGCATTACAACGAAGGCGTCGGTGGCACTCGCAGTGGCAAACTCAGTACCCGCTATGAGTTCAACCCGGTGTTCTCGGTGCGCGGCACCATCAGCAACGGCTTTCGCGCACCGTCGCTGGCCAACCAGATATTCACCGCGCGCTCGACCGGGTTCGACACCATCAATGGCGTCTACCAGTCTTACAACTACGTGATTCTGCCGGTGGATTCGGCCGGCGCCCAGGCCCTTGGGGCCGAGTCGTTGAAACCCGAACGTTCGACCAACTTCAGTCTCGGTTTCGCCCTGACTCCCAGCGAAGACCTGAGCCTGACCGTGGACGGCTACGTGATCAACCTGCGCGATCGCCTGGTGCTCAGCGAGCGTTTCCAGGGACCGGGCGTCGCGGCCCTGCTCGACAGCATCGGCGTACCCGCCACCGCCGGCGCGCAGTACTTCACCAACGGCGCCAACACCCGAACGTCCGGGGTCGATGTGGTCGGCAATTACCGGCAGAACCTGAACCAGTTCGGCTCGGTGAGATGGACCGCGGCGCTGAACTACAACCACACGCAAATTCTCAGCGTCAACGACACACCATCACAACTGACCGCCCTGGGCAGTAACTTCCAGTTGCTCGGACGCCAATCGCGAGCGCTGATTACCAAAACCTCCCCCAGCAGCAAGATGATCTTCTCCGCCGACTGGGCGATCAGCGACTTCGACGTCAATCTGCGGTTGACCCGTTATGGCACCTACACCGAGGTCAACAGCTCAAGCGATCCAAGCCTGGATCGCGAGTATTCGGCCAAATGGATCACCGACCTCGACGTGGCGTATGCGATCAACAAACAACTGACCGTGGCCGTCGGCGCACAGAACCTGTTCGACAAGTACCCCGACCATATCGGCGTAAGCAACTCTTCGTTCGGCGATAACTGGGGCAGCTATTCACCCTTCGGCTTCACTGGCGGTTACTACTACACCCGCCTGCAATACGCGTTCTGACTCCTCGGGCGCGCAGAGCAAGAGCAAAAGATCGCAGGGTATTTCGAAGTGCAGCCATTCATTCTGATCAATGCCGAGCCCGGTAAGGATGGCGCCTGAGGCTTAGGTTCCATATAGCCTGACACAAGGCTCTTATTCCATTAAAGAAGTACATATTGTTTTTATAGTGCGTTTCAATCTATGCGCTGGAGTTGATACAGAAACGTCCCTTTAAATTTGTTCAGGAGCCATGATGGCTGATCCAAAACCTCTGTTGTTTGCACTCTACGAACAAGCCAGTGTGGGATGTGGAGGTGCGCCGAGCCTCTGGACGCATCCGGCTGACGAGCGTCTGGCAATCAACTCGTTGGGCTACTGGTCGAACCTGGCGCGCATCGCCGATCAAGCCAACCTCGACATGCTGTTCTTCGGCGACGTGCTGGGTTTCTACGACGTCTTTGGCGGCAATGCCAATGCCGCGATGAAGTGGGCCGTGGAAGCACCGGCCAACGACCCGCTGATGATCATTCCCGCCCTGGCCGCGGTCACCGAAAACCTTGCGTTCGGCGTCACGGTCACCACCAGCTATGAACACCCCTTCACCCACGCTCGGCGCTTCAGCACCCTGGACCACCTCACCAACGGCCGGGTGGGCTGGAACATCGTGACCTCTTACCTGTCCAGCGCCGCGCGTAACTTCGGCCTTGAACAGATGATCAAACACGATGACCGCTACGAACGCGCCGAAGAATTTCTCGATGTGGTGTACAAGCTGTGGGAAGGCAGTTGGGCCGACGATGCGGTGGTCGCGGACAAAGCTCATCAGCTGTATGCCCTGGGTGATCGGGTACGGCCGATTAACCACGTCGGCGAGCACTATCGAGTCGCCGGGCCGCACCTCACTTCACCGTCGCCGCAGCGCACACCGCTACTGATCCAGGCCGGCTGGTCGGGTCGCGGTCGCGAGTTCGCCGCCAAGCACGCTGAACTGATCTTCATTGCCAAATCCAACCCTCAGGAAATCCGTCAGGGCCTGGAGGACATATGGGCCAAGGCCCAGGCGCTCGGTCGCCAGCGTGAGGATGTGAAGTCCCTGACTGTATTGCGCATCGTCACCGCCAAAACCGAAATTGAAGCCCAGCGCAAATATGAGGCGTTGCAAAGCAACTACCACCTTCAGGCGCAACTGGTCAGTTATGCAGGCGACACAGGTATCGATATCAGTCGCTATGCCGACAGCGATGCATTGTCGACCCACACCGAAGGGCTGACGTCCTATGTCATGCGCCCCGATGGCAGTGGTAAGCCGTTGACCGCCGGGGATGTGAAGCAACGTTTTGCCAAGGTCACCCGCGGCAGCGACCTGATCCTGGTGGGCACTCCACAACAGGTAGCCGACCGGATCGAAGAACACGCGCGCATTTCCGGCACCAGCGGCTACATGATCAATCCGTTGATCAGCCCTGGCACACTCGAAGATTTCGTGGAGTTGATCATTCCCGAATTACAGAAGCGCGGTCTCTACAGAACCCAGCCGCAAAGCGGTACCTTCAGGTCCAGGTTAAGGGAAGATGGCAGCAGCTATTTACCCGACTCGGCTTATGGCGCTTCATTCCGCTTCGGCAAGGCGCTATAGCCCGAAGGCGACTGCTCAAGCGTCATCAAGCAGTCGCCGAACGTTCGAGGAAAACGTCGCGGCGCAGCGGTGGTTCTTTCAAGGGACACTTTCAATTCCGTTCCCGGCAACTCTTCGATCACTTGTGATTGCGCCAGCAACTTCTCACCGAGCAACTCCATCAGCACAGTGGCTATTCGCACTGGATGCGCAGGGCATTAAGGTGCGCCTCCTGCCACAACAACAAAGGAATAAATAATAATTTATTCCTAAATTGAATATTTGAAATCACTAAGCTAATTCCCAAAAAATATTTATAAAATTTTTTTTATAACCATATTCTTCATGGCAGATAGCCCTTCTCTCTTGCTGAATGCCGAGTGCGCCATGCCACAGTCCACAAAAAATGCTGAAGCGAAATTCCGTCGTCCGGTGCTGGCCGTTCTGGTGGTTGCCCTGACCTTGTCATTTACCCTGCCGGCTCAGGCCCGGGAAACGCTGCGAATCGGTTACCAGAAGTCATCGACTCTGATCACCCTGTTGAAAACCCAAGGCACGCTGGAAAAAACCCTCGCGCAGAAGAACATCGATGTGAGCTGGCATGAGTTTTCAAGTGGTTTGCCACTGCTGGAAGCTCTGAATGTCGGCAATGTCGATATCAGCGCTGACGTGGCGGACACCGTGCCGATTTTTGCTCAGGCCGCGCAGGCCAAGTTGACCTACTTTGCGCAAGAAGCGCCCTCGCCTTCCGCCCAGGCGATCGTCGTGCGCGAGGACTCGCCCCTCAAGCAACTGGCAGATTTGAAAGGCAAGAAAGTCGCGGTCACCAAGGCGGCCGGCTCCCACTATTTGCTAATCGCTGCTCTGAAAAAAGCAGGCCTGGGTTTTTCGGACATCCAACCGGCCTACCTGTCACCCGCCGATGGCCGAGCAGCCTTCGAGAACAACAAGGTCGATGCCTGGGTCACGTGGGAACCCTTCCTCACCAGCGCGCAACGTCAACTGCCGACGCGCACCTTGGCCGACGGCACAGGCCTGGCCAGTTATAAACGCTACTACCTGGCCAGCACGAGTTACGCCAAGGCGCATCCCGAAGTCCTCAAGCTGGTTTACGAACAACTGCACAAGACAGGTGACTGGGTAAAAACCAACCCACGTGACACGGCACAAATACTCAGCCCGTTGTGGGGCAACCTCGATGTGGCAACAGTCGAATCGGCCAACACCCATCGCAGCTACCAGGTACAGCCTGTGAATGGTGACCAGTTGGGTGAGCAGCAGAAAATCGCCGATGCCTTTTTTGCCGCAGGTTTATTGCCCAAGGGGGTAGATGCCAGAGACGTCGATATCTGGAAACCGTAAGGCAGTCTTCGATTACGAGCTGACGCTCACACCCTGTTCGATCTCACAATGTCTTCCGGTCGTCCCGTAATCTGCCTGTGCAGCCTTTGAATGGGGTGGGGCTCGTTGTCTTCGTAGTGCGAGGACTACTTCTGACACTGCAGCGTTTTACCGTACGCCAAGTCATTAACGCCCGGGCATTGGACTGCGTGGACGTTTTACATCGCGTTTTCGCCTTACCGTGTCAGGGCTGGTAATGCGGCTCGGTTGAGGTAATCGGGGCGTGCGCAGTAACAGACTGATTTCCTCTGCGCTGACCGCTCTGCTGAAAAAGTGGCCCTGAATTTCATCGCAGCCGTTTTCACGCAGGAAGGTTTGCTGCTCTTCGGTTTCGACACCTTCGGCTATGACCTTGAGGTTCAGTTGGTGCCCCAACGAAATCACTGCGGTAGCGATGGCTTTGTCGTTCTCGTTGTCGGGCAGATCGTGCACGAAAGACTGGTCGATCTTGAGTCTTGCGATGGGGAAGCTTTTCAATGCCGCGAGGCTGGAGTAGCCGGTGCCGAAGTCGTCGATCGACAGACTGATCCCCATTGATTGCAGTTCCTTCATTTTGCTGATGGCTTGCTGAAGGTCTTGCATGATCAGACTTTCGGTCAGCTCCAGCTCAAGGTACATCGGGTCCAGTCCGGTCTCTTGCAAGGCATGCCTCACCCGGTCGATCAGGTCCCTTTCGATGAACTGGCGTGCTGAAATATTCACCGACATGGTGATCGGCGGCCAGCCCGCATCCTGCCAGTCCTTGTTCTGTCTACACGCGGTATGAATCACCCAATCGCCTATGGGCACGATCAACCCGGTCTCTTCGGCCTGCGGAATGAATTTGACTGGAGACACCATGCCGAGCTCGGGGTGCTGCCAGCGGATCAGTGCTTCAACGCCGATAATCTGACCTGTCTGCAAATCCACCTGTGGCTGGTACAGCAGCAGGAACTCGTCATGGTTGAGTGCGTTTCGTAGCCCGTCTTGCATGGCGAGCTTGCCCTGATCCTTGTTATTCATCTCGCTCGTATAGAACTGGTAACTGTTGCGACCCAGTTCCTTGGCCCGGTACATGGCGGCGTCCGCATTGCTGAGCAACGTGTCGGTATCGCTGCCGTCGGCTGGGTAGGTGGCCAACCCCATGCTGCAGGTGACGTGGAGTGTATGCCCGCTGAGCTGAATCGGCCGCAGGATGGCTTCCTGGATCTTGTGCAGGGCTGGAGTAACGCCGTCGAGGTCTGAGGGCTGGTCGAACAGGATGATCACAAACTCGTCGCCACCCAGTCGCACGACGGTGTCGGTGCGGCGCACGCACTCCTGCATGCGCTGGGCGACGGTTTTCAGCAGTACGTCTCCAGCGCTGTGCCCAAGGCTGTCATTCACCAGTTTGAATTTGTCCAGATCGAGAAACACCACCGTCACCAGCCGGCTGTAGCGCTGGGCATACAGTATTGCCTGCTTGAGACGGTCTTCGAGCAGGGTGCGATTCGGCAGCCCGGTCAGTGCGTCATGGTCGCCCATATAGCGAATGCGCTTTTCGGTCAGTTGGCGTTCTATCGCAATACCGGCAAGAGGTGTCGCCATGTCGATCAGTCGCGTCTCGGTCGAGCTAGGGCTGCGGACGGTGTTGGAATACAAGGCAAACGTACCCAATACCTTTCGCTCATGGGACAGAATCGGCGTCGACCAGCAGGCGCGAAATCCATAGGGCGCAGCGGCTGATCGGTACTCCTCCCACAGCGGGTCCAGCTCGATATCCGTGACGATGACCGGTTCTCGTCGATACACCGCGGTGCCGCAAGAGCCGACGTTTGGACCGATCGCAATCCCGTCAATGAGCTGGTTATAGGCTTTCGGCAAACTGGGGGCAGCCCCGTGCAGCAGGTGTTTGCCATCCTCATCCAGCACCAGGATGGACACCATCATCCCCTCCAGTTGGGACTCGACCAGGTGAGCCAGACTCTCGAGGACTTCTGCAAGCTCGGTGCTCCTGGCGATCAGCTCCAGGACATGACCTTGTCCGGCACGGATGATGGCTTCTTGCTCTAATCGGTTGTTTTGCAGGGCGAGCCGCTCTGTGGCGATACTCAATTGGACCGTCTTTTTTTCCAGCTGAAGACGGTCTTTGAGGAATTGATTCACCGCGCGAGCCATGTTGCCGATCTCGTCTTTCCCATGTTCCACCATCATCAAATGCGTTTTGTCAGTGCGTTCCTGACGCAATTGCCGGCTTATTTCATTCAGGCGCACAAGCACATGACGGCCCATGAAGACCCGGGTCACGAACCAGGCGAACACCAGGCTGGCGCCCAACATGATCAGCACCCATTGCTGGCTACGATTTGAGGCCTCGACCAGGCGCTGCACGGCTTCGCGATAGTCTTCGGTGTAAGCACTGGATTGCGCACGGGCCACCGCGACCAGAACCCCGGCCTCATTCTTCAACTCCTCATTGAAGCGCTGGATGACGTTGTGCTGATTGATGAGTCTCAGGCGCAGGGAGAAGAGATCGGGCGTTTCCCCATCAGCGTCGGGTAACTTGCCAGCGGCGCGTGACAGGCGCTCATATCGGATCCGCAGCCGTTGCACGGCATCACTGTCATTAGCCTGCGGCAGATCGAAAAGTAACACCGCCAGTTCCAGGCTGGACCGGGACTTGGTCGCGGTTAACCGGGCAGCGTGATCCTCCAGGGCTTGCTCGAAGGTGACCTCGGTCTGCAACAGGCTTTCTCGCAGTTGCGCAACGATGTTGGCGGTATTGCGGAACATCTGACTCGACTGATGCATGTCGAGTATCGCCTCGCCACTGTTCGCGGCAGTCAGCTCCTGCACCAGTTGATCAAGGGCTTCAAGCTGTTCGACGGTCGCCGCATAGCTTGAACGCAGGGCGTCGGGGGAACGGGTTGTCAGAAGCTGATCGGTCTGGCGTTCGATCAGCAAGGTCCGCTGCACCATGTCTTGCCCATTTTGCATGCGCACCAGTCGTTCATCCGTCAGCTGGCGGGTGGCGCTGTTTGACGTGCGCAACGCGTAGACCGCTGTGGCACCACCCGCCAGGATCAGCAGCGCCAGCGTCAGGAACGCCAGTGTGAACTGTGCGCGCAACGACTGCGGCAATAGCCGGCGTCCGAGCCGGGAAATAACGTCCAATGTCAGGGATTCCATTGGTGGCGATAAATGTCTCGATAACCATTGTCAGGGTCGTACTGGAATTTCTTCCCGCCGTCGAAAGCAATATTGTCGGCATTGACCAAGTGAATCGGTGCTACGAAGCCGCTCACCGGCTGCCCTGCAAACAACCGGTTCAATTCATCCATCACTTGCCAGCCATGCAGGTTGAGTGGCTCGGCCACGGTGACGGTCTGGTAGGTTTTTGCCTGTATGCGCAAGAAAGCCGAGGCGCTGCCATCACCGGCAGATAACAGACTGATGCCGTCACTGGGCATTGCGGCGTTGGTCAATGAGGCAATCGAGTAGTCGAAATAGATATCGTTGATGGCCAGCGTGTGGGTCCAGCGCTTGCCATAGCGCTGAAGCAGCTCCTTGGTGAGCGCCGGCATCTTCTCGCCACTTTCGGAGATCGCCACATCGCGCACTTCCAGCAACGTACATTCTCGACAGGCCCGAATGACGTTTTCCATGGCCTTGGCTTTCGCCATGGCGATGCTGTACTTGGAGTCGGTCAGGATGACCACGCCGGCGTGTCCGTTTGACTGTGCCACTGCCGCCATGGCCGTGAGGCGAGCCACTTCGAGCGGGTCGGTCGTGACGTTCATGGCCACCGGCGTGCCGTCAATCGGCCCGGGGCGTGCCCCGGCGTGCCAGCCAACCACCGGCACATCCCTGTTGGCGAAGAGGATCAGCGCCGCATTGTTCTCAAGGGCATCGGAACCGCACAGAATGAGGCCGTCGGGTTTCTCTGCCAGCGCATCGGAGAAAGCCTTTGCGCGCCCGGCCGATGATCCAGCGCCATCGAATATCTTCAGCGTCCAGCCCATCGCCTTGGCTGCCTCGCGAGCGCCCTGCGCGACACCGACGATGCCTCCGTTACGCAAATCCTCTGCGACAAGGGCGATGCTCTTGCCCCGCTGGGCTTTCGGGCCGGACTCAGGGCCGCTCCAGCGAACGGCTTCAAGGGTGGCCCTGGAAACGATTTCCTGCGCTTGAATCACCGTTACCGTGGCGTTTTCGACACCTGCCGCGGTTGGCAGGTTCTGGCCGTATCCGGGCGTTGCCGTGAAAAGACAGAAAACCGTAATTGAAGCCATCCGGAGTAGCCAGGGCCTGAGTAACCAGGGCCCGATCAGACAGGTTCGATCACCGTATGTAATGCCGGGTGTGGAGCCGATGGCGCGATCATAGTCTGGCATGGCGTCCCTTTTTGCCAAGAGTGCAGCGTTCACTATCCGAAAGGATAGTCGGTTCTGCTGTCATCAGGTCTTCGGTGGTTAAAAGTGCGCGAACTTTAGTTTTACAGTACTCATCCTTTACGCAACTTTGAAAGATGCTCTTCATAAGCACGATTGAATTCGCGCCTGAATAAATTGCGCGGGTACTCACTTTTTAGAATAAAGCCTATAACCAAAGATACTAAATAATGACCTCCAATCACCGATCTTGAAACGCCTCAGTGTTCACCCCACTGGTCGGAGAGTTTCTTGACAAGAATTGAACAGCGCTAACACTTCCTTGAATTGTAAGGATTAGAGATAACGCCAAAGAGGCGTTGGGCAAAAGGTTAATCCGCTGGAAACGGATTCAGTCGTACGTTGCGTTATGTATTCGAGACGGCCGACTGACGCCCAAACACGAGGCAGAGGAAGCCGTGCATGGCAATCACGCAAAACAACCGTTTGGTGCAGGTCAACTGCCCCCTCGGCGGCGATGTCCTGCTGCTGCGGAGCATGGAAGGCAACGAAGAATTGGGGCGGTTGTTCCACTACGAATTGAACCTCACCTCCGAAGACCGGGCGATCACGTTCGACCATTTGCTGGGCAGCCCAATGGGCCTGACCCTGGAGCTGCACGACGGCGGCAAACGCTACTTCCACGGCATTGCCTGCAGCTGTCGACAACTGACCGGCCATGGCCAGTTCGCCGGCTACCACGTCAGCCTGCGGCCCTGGTTCTGGCTGCTCACGCGCACCTCGGATTGCCGGATTTTCCAGAACAATACGGTGCCGGACATCATCAAGCAGGTGTTCCGCGACCTCGGTTTTTCCGATTTCGAAGACAGCCTGAGCGGCAGCTACCGCCAGTGGGAATATTGCGTGCAGTACCGCGAAACCAGCTTCGATTTCGTCAGCCGCTTGATGGAACAGGAAGGGATCTATTACTACTTCCGCCATGAGCAAGCGCGTCATGTACTGGTGTTGGCCGACGCCTATGGCGCCCACTCCACGGTGGCAGATTACGACTCAGTGCCGTTCTACCCGCCCGATCGGCAAATGCGCGAGCGCGATCATTTCTACGATTGGCAACTGACGCGGGAAGTCCAACCCGGTTCGCTGGAGCTCAACGATTACGACTTCCAGCGCCCCCGCGCCAACCTTGAGGTGCGCTCCAGTGTGTCGCGCAGCCACAGCAACGGCGACTACCCGCTCTACGACTACCCCGGTGAATACGCACAGAGCAACGACGGCGAGCACTATGCGCGTACCCGCATCGAAGCCATCCACAGCCAGTTCGAGCGCGTACAACTGCGCGGCCGTGCCCGCGGACTGGGCTCCGGCCACCTGTTCTCGCTGACCGGCTATGAGCGCGAAGACCAGAACCGCGAATACCTGGTGGTCAGCGCGCGCTACCACATCCACCAGGAGCCCTATGAAAGTGGCACCCAGGATCTCTCCGAGCAGTTCGTGGGCGAACTCGCTTGCATGGATGCCAGCCAGGTTTTCCACCCCCTCCCCCTGACCCCCATGCCGATTGTCCGAGGGCCACAGACCGCGGTGGTGGTCGGCCCCAATGGCGAGGAGATTTGGACCGACCAGTATGGCCGGGTCAAAGTGCACTTCTACTGGGATCGCCACGACCAATCCAACGAGAACAGCTCCTGCTGGATGCGCGTCTCCCAGGCCTGGGCCGGCAAGAACTGGGGGGCGATGCAGATCCCGCGAATCGGTCAGGAAGTGATTGTCAGTTTTCTCGAAGGCGACCCGGATCGGCCGATCATCACCGGCCGCGTCTACAACGCCGAACAGACCGTGCCCTACACGCTGCCGGCCAATGCCACCCAGAGCGGCGTGAAGAGCCGTTCAAGCAAGGGCGGCTCACCGGCCAACTTCAATGAAATCCGCATGGAGGACAAAAAGGGTGCGGAGCAACTGTTTATCCACGCCGAGAAGAACCAGGACATCGAGGTCGAGAACGACGAGACCCACTGGGTCGGCCACGACCGCAGCAAGAGCATCGACAACGACGAAACCGTGCACGTCAAACACGACCGCACCGAAACCGTCGATAACAACGAGACCATCACCATTGGCGTCAACCGTACGGAACGCGTCGGCAGCAACGAGACCATCAACATTGGCAGCAACCGCACGATCAGCGTCGGCGCCAACGAAACCGCGACCGTGCCCCTGCAGCGCACCCATGCGGTAGGTATCAACGAGACGATCGCCATCGGCGCAGCGCAGGAAGTTGTCATCGGTGCCTTTCAAACGGTGAATGTCGGGGCCTACCAAAACGTCAATGTGGGCCTCTACCAGTCGACCAATGTGGGCGCCAACCGCTCGGTGGACGTGGGTGCCAATCTTTCAACCACGGTAAAGGCAAACGAATCGCGCAAGGTCGGTGCAGGACGCACGACCGATATCGACAACAACGATGCGCTGACGGTGGGCAAGGACCTTGTCATCGATGCCGGTGACTCGGTGACCATCACCACCGGCAAAGCCAGCATCGTCATGAAGAAGGACGGCACCATCAGCATCCGCGGCAAGGACATCACCATAGACGGCTCTGGCGCGATCAACATCAAGGCCAACAAGAACGTGGTGATCAAGGGACGCAAGATCCTGCAAAACTAGGAGTCACGCGTATGACGGTTCAATACCCACTACCCACCCAGGCCCGCATCGATGGCGTGGTCATCGGCGTCCTGCTCGACCTGCCGCAAGCCAGTGCGCCCCTGGTGACCTACCCCGGTTGCCCCGAGGAACAGAGCATCGCAGCCCGCAGCACCACCCTGCTCGCCCCTGCAGACATCGGCACCCAGGTGGCGCTGATGTTCGAAGATGGCGACCCTTTCCGCCCGCTAGTGATCGGCCGCCTGCTTGGCCAGACCGCGGCACCCGCACCGGTTGCCTGCGTGCAACTGGACGACCAGCGCCTGGAATTGAGTGCCGAACGCGAGATCGTGCTGCGTTGCGGCAAGGCCAGTATCACCCTGACCCGAGCGGGCAAAGTGATTATCCAGGGCGCCTACCTGTCCAGCCGCTCCAGCGGGGTCAACCGCATCAAGGGTGGTTCGGTGCAGATCAACTAGACAGGTATTCGGCCCATGGAACTGCTCAACGCCAGCAAACTGCTTGCTGCCTATACCCAGGGCATGGAGCCCGATGGCCGCGAATCCCTGGTGGTGGTGGCCAAAGGCACTTTCAATCTGCCGCTGGACGGCCGCGCGGCGACCCTCGCCGACAGCCAGCAACCGCTGCTGATGGCCGATACCTTCCTCGGCGAGCCTGGTCTCAGCGCCCCGCTGCAGGAAATGGACTTCGCCCCGATCAAGCCATTCTGCGATGTGCTGGTGCGAGGCAAGGCCTATGCCCCAGGCGGGCGGCCCGTGAGGCAACTGGCTGCGGGCATTCGCGTCGGTCAGATGAGCAAAGCCTTTTCCGTCCTCGGCCCCCGGCAGTGGCAACCGGGGCTATTGGGCGTTTCTCCCGGCTTGCCGCAGCCCTTCACCGAGCAGCACATCTCTTATGCCCAGGCCTTTGGCGGCAGTCATCCGATGGCCAAAGACTCCGAAATGCGTCACTGCTACCTGGACAATCCGACCGGTTGTGGCTGGTTCCCACGCCATATGGGTAGTGCTGATATCGGTGGCATGCCGATGCCGAACACCGAGGAATTGGGCAAGGCGATCGACAGTCCCTCTGGCGACTACCGTCCGATGGCCCTCGGCCCCATCGGCCGTAGCTGGCCGCAACGCGCCCGCTTCGCCGGTACTTACGACGAGGCCTGGTTGGCCGACTGCTTTCCGTTTCTGCCGGGTGATTTCGACCGCCGCTACTTTCAGGCGGCCCCTGACGATCAGCAGATCCAGTATCTGCGAGGCGGCGAGGACGTGCTGCTGCTCAACCTCACGCCCCAGGAGCGCGCGGGCTTTCGCATCCCCGAAATCGACGTGCCGGTGACCTTCTTCCTGAAAAAAGGCGGTCATGAGACTGTGCAGGCGGTGATCGATACCCTGCTGATCGACACCGACGCGCTCCAGGTGCAACTGACCTGGCGTGTCGCCCGTCCGCTACGGCGCAACATGTTCGAGATCGCTCAGGTGCTGGTCGGCACGATGTCCACGGGCTGGTGGCGCGCCCGTGAACTGGGCAAGGATTACTACCCGTCGCTCTCCTCCCTGGTAAAAGGCAAGCACGCACCCGAGGAGGCGAACTGATGACCGCGCTTTGCATCATCGGCTCCGGCATGGTCAGCGCTGTCGGCCTCAGCGCACCCGCGAGCTGCGCGGCGATCCGCTGCGCCATCGACAATTTCCAGGAAACCCGCTTTATCGACCAAGGCGGCGAATGGCTGATTGCCGCCAGCGTGCCTTTGGAACAGCCCTGGCGCGGCCGCACCAAGCTGATCAAGATGGCCGCCCGCGCCATCGCCGAGGCGCTGCAAAGCACCCCCAACGTCGACCCGGAAAAGACCCCGCTGCTGCTGGGGGTGGCGGAAGTCGAGCGCCCCGGCCGCCTCGATGGTCTCGATAAGGGGCTGCTGCACGCCATCGAAGCTGAACTGGGCCTGCGCTTTCATCCCGGTTCCAACGTCATTGCCCGTGGTCGGGTCAGCGCTGCCGTGGCCCTGCTGAATGCACGCACGCTGATCTACCAGGGCGGCCATCGCCATGTGCTGATTGCCGGCGTCGACTCCTTCCTCAGCGGACCGACCCTGGCCGCTTTCGAAGCACGCGAACGCCTGCTCACCAGCCAGAACTCCAACGGATTTATCCCCGGCGAAGGCGCCGCCGCCGTGGTGCTGGCCGCCCCCGTTGCCAGCAAAGAGCCGCAATTGGCCTGCATCGGCCTGGGGTTCGGTATGGAGAAGGCCACGGTGGAGGCCGAAGACATTCCCTTGCGCGCCGATGGCCTGACTCAAGCCGTACGCGCCGCCCTGAGCGAAGTCGGCTGTGGGTTGGAGCAAATGGATTATCGGCTCACCGACATCTCCGGCGAGCAGTACTACTTCAAGGAAGCGTCCTTGGCCCTGAGCCGCACCCTGCGCGTGCGCAAGGAGTTCTTCCACCTCTGGCACCCCGCCGACTGCATCGGCGAAGTCGGCGCCGCCATCGGCCCGGCGATGCTCGCCGTGGCCCTGGCCGCCAGCCGCAAGGGCTATGGCGAAGGCCCGAATATCTTCTGCCACTTGGGCAACGACGCCGGCGAACGCGCCGCCGCGATGCTCAGTTACCAGACTGTGAGGGCTGCGTGATGGCGAATGAGGTCTTTGCCAACAATATGGAGATCTCCTGCAAGGCGGCGGATGGCAAGTCGGTGGCCTGCTTTCCGGATGTCTGCTTCACCCCGCCCCAGGCTCCGCCCACCCCGCCCGGGGTGCCGATCCCCTACCCCAATACCGGCATGGCCAAGGACACGACCAAGGGAAGTCGGACGGTGAAGATCAGTGGTAAGGAAGTGATGCTCAAGAACAAGAGTTACTTCAAGACCAGCTATGGAGATGAAGCAGGCTGTGCGCCGAAGAAGGGTGTGATCACCGGTAAGATCAAAGGCAAGGTGTACTTCACCTCCTGGTCGATGGATGTGAAGTTCGAGGGGGAGAATGTGGTTCGGCATATGGATATGACGACCCATAACCACGCTTCCGATCCGGGTAATACTGTACCTTGGACATACTTGGACCGCATGGCGCTCGGCATGAAGACGGGCCAGTGCAACAACGAGATCGACGCTGCAAAGAAGGCCTGCGGGGACGATCTGAACCGGAAGGCGACCTGCCCGCCTGAGGGCCAGCAGGTGGCCGATGAGCGCAAGAAATTTGACAGGGAGCGCAGGGGTGGGGCGAACAAACAGACGCTGGATAATATCCGTAAAGACATTAGGCAATTAGAAAGGCGGCTGGGCGGCGCCTCGCAGAGACCCTGCCAGCGGGCAATGCGTTGCTTTCTCACCCCCTACGACAGCGGCCATTGCTGTCCCGGCCAGACGCCCGACCACCTCATCGAAGTGAAATGCATCGTCGAGGCCGGAGCGGACCGTCAGAGTGGTGGAAAAAGACCGGGCTGGGACAATTACGACTCCAACAAGGCACCCTGTCTGTGCGCCGAAGGCGAAGCGGCCACGGTTAGCACTCACGGGGTGCTCTCGGCAAGACGCAAGGTGGCGATGAAGGCCCGTGGATCTAGCGAGATGAGCCTAGATGAAGCCGCAACCATAGGTGCGAAATCAGCCTCCACCACTTTCAAGGGCTGCTCGGAAGCATGCCTCAAGGCACAACTCATGGACTACCATCAGGAGGCGCGGACCGACCCGAACGCGACCTTACGCCCTTCCTCTTACGGGATGGGGAAAACAGGCAGGGCGAAGAAAGGCGTGCTGGCGCGGTCCACCGCGTTAATGAACGGTTAGATAGGGAGATCGCCCCCCATGCCATTACAGATTCCAAGACAGATTCCTGGCATGACGCTTGTCGATGCACGGCTCGTCGCGCCCGGCAGTGGCGCCTTGATCGTCTCCGTCGATGAGCTGTTTCAACAGGACGAACCCAATGCAGTGCTCAGCTGGCTGGAGGCCGGCAAGCTAACCTCCATTCCTGTCGAGTGGAACGCCTGTTCGGTCGATATCCGCCAGATCCGTCCCTATCCACAAGCCATCTATCTGGGAGAGGCTGGGCAGCTCGTTCGGTTCGACGGCCAGAGCTTCCATGAGCTTCCGTCCATCGAGGGGGTGGAGCCGCAGGGCCCGCTACGCTCAATCAGGACTATAGGCGCGGATTTTACACTGGTGGTGGGTACGGTCCTACAGGTGTACTGCAGCCGCGACTGGACCCTCTGGGAAGCGGAAACGATTCCCTTACTACCAGGCGAACAAGCCTTGGATCTGGCCGTGGAAGCGGTGGCGGCCTTTTCCAGCGATGAGCTGTATGCCGTCGGCTGGCAAGGATTGCTCTGCCGACGAACAGCAGCCGGCTGGGAACGCCTGGACGCCCCGACCAACCTGGACCTTTTCGATCTAGTCTGCGCCGAGGATGGCTCGGTATATGCTGTGGGCGACGAGGGCGTCATTCTCAAGGGACGCGGTGATGTCTGGACCCTGATCGAGCAGGACGAAACGTGCGAGAAGCTGTGGGGTGTCGCCTCTTTCGCCGGGCGCGTGTTCGTATCCGATATGCGTCGGCTCTATGAAATCGTCGGCAATGAACTGATTCCCCTCGCGCCACCCGATGATGAGGTATTCCCCTCCTCCACTTACCGCCTGAGAACCACTGAAGAGGGGCTCTGGTCGGTCGGAGGCAAGGAATTGTTCGAGTTCGACGGCCAGCGCTGGAAACCACTGCTGAGCTTCTTCGACCAGTGAAGGAGACTTAGGGGGGAGGGACTCCCACGGTAGGCGCTCGGCAATTTTCCGCTCCTCTTCCTAAACACCTAGTGGAAATTGGAAAGGTCGTTGAAACCTAGCAACAAGGTGGTTTCAGGCAGTGGCAGTTGCCGAGGTGCACGAGAGAGTCGCTTCGCTTTGCTTTTCCGCCTGTGTTAGACCTGAAGAGATCACGTTTCTGGTGAAATACGCCGACTCCGCTATCCCAGTTTAGCCATGAAGCAGATGACCTTCGTCGGTGCTGAGTGCGCCGCCAAGCGCAAGCAGACCCGCAAGGAGTTGTTCCTGATCGAGCCGCACTACTCGACAGGTGAAGGCGGTCATCCGGGTTATCCGCTGATGGCAATGTTGCACATGCATCTTGGGCGCAGGTTATATATCCAGATAACATTTAAACGCTTTCAATTTTAAAATACGCCACTCCATAACTGAGAAGTCCCTATTGAAAATAGTCTCCTTGGTGATCGATCAACACGCCGACGAAGCCGGTTTTCTCGTTGATCTTCGTGACCATGCCGTGTGTGCCCCGCACTACAGCCTGAACGACCTGCACACCCTTGAACGGCGTATCGAGGCCCATCTCGATGGCCTAAGGGTCGCCGGTTCAGCCGGTCTGGAGACTCTGCTGCAGTTCCGGCCGAATACCCGCGCAGAAGTCTTTGCCGCCGTCGTGCTAGCCTTCGAGTCCGGCAATAGCGTCGCACTCTACAAGCTCAGTGTACATCTGCACGAATACCCCGAAGCCGAGCGCTTTTTCTCGGCCGCACTCGGTTGGCTGGAGTGGGAACTGATCTCGCCCTGGATCGACCGCATGCTCGCCTCCCCTGACCCCCTGTTCCGCCGTCTCGGCCTGGCCGCCTGCGGTATGCACCGCCACGATCCCGGCCCCGCCCTGCTTACCGGACTTTCCGATGCCGACCCAAGCGTGCTGGCACGTGCCGCCCGCACTGCCGGCGAGCTGCGTCGTCGTGACCTGATGTCGACAATTCATGCCCACCGTCTACACCCGGATCCAGCCACGCGCTTCTGGGCCAACTGGGCCACCGCACAGATGGGCGATGAGCACGCCCAGGAACCGCTGCGCCAGTTCGCCGAGCAACCGGGCGAGTTCCAGTACCGAGCGCTCTGCGTATTGCTGGCCTGGCAAAAGCGTGAAAACAGCATCGCCTGGATACGCCAATTGATAGAGCACCCTGAGCAGCAGCGCATCGGCATCCAGGCCATCGGGCTGCTGGGCGATCCGTTCAGTGTGCCCTGGTTGATCCAGCAGATGAGCGACCTGTCTCATGCCCGCGTCGCCGGCGAAGCCTTCAGTCTGATCACTGGCGCTGACCTGGCGCTGCTCGACCTGGAATTGCAGGACATGCCGGATTTCGATGCCGGCCCGAACGACGATCCTGAGGACGCTAATGTCGCCATGGACCCCGATGAAAACCTGCCCTGGCCCGACCCGCAGTTGATCGCCGCCTGGTGGCGGGCCCATGGAGGCGATTTCCAGGCGGGCATGGGCTATGTGCTGGGGCTACAGCAGAGTGAGAACAGTTACCGGCGCGTCCTTGTCCAGGGCCAGCAACGCCAGCGTATTGCGGCCGCCTTCGGCGTTGCTCGCTGGCGACCGAACGAAGTGCTGTTCCCGACCAGCGCACCCGCCTGGCGGCAAAAGATGTTGTTGGGGGAGCCGGCGCCGCCCGTTCGGCGCCTCTGAGGTTTTGCCAAAATAGAATGCAGCCCCTAAGCCACGCAGTATGGCTTGATCAGCACGGAGCCAGCGTTTGGCATGCAGGGTTCTTCATGACTACGGAGACTGGCTGCGCCCCCTGCACTGCAACGTGAGCGATGAACAATCACGTGTTGGACGGTGATTGCGGCGTATCAGGATTGAGTTGCTGACGCCTGAATTGCCCTGGAGGCTGGCCGTGGATCTGGCGGAAGCGTCGCGAAAAATAAGCCTCGTCAGCGAAACCGCACAACCTTGCCACCTCCCCCACTGGTCGTGTCCCATTGAGCAAATAATTGCGTGCCGCGTGCATCCTGCGCTCGAGCACCAGCTCAGTGAAGGTCTTGCCGATTTCCTTGCGCAACCAGTGCGTCAGGTATGTCGGTGACAGGTAAGTCGCAGCAGCCACCTTGATCAGGTTGAGGTCGGGATCGGCAATGTTCTTGCGCAAGTATTCGGACATCCTGCTCAGCGCATCGCGTCGGCTGACTTCGGCGGCATTCTCCTCGGCCAACCGTTTGAGCGGCTCGGCATACAAGGCACAAACGCTCCCCACCAGTTGCAGCAACAACCCCTTGAGCATCTCGCGAGTGCCGAACTGACGGTTTTCATCGAGCACGCGCATCTGTTCGATCAGGGCACAGACTTTGCTGAAATCTTCATCGGACAGAATGAAATCCAGATGCTCCTGAAAGTGGAACGGCGACAACTCGGGTGCCAGCAGAATCGAGACTTCCTCCAGGTCCATCGGGTCGCACTGCAAATGCGGCAACAGGAAGGTCTGGGAAAAGTTGATCACCATGAAATTGCTGTCGGCCGGATGCGGAATCACGTGCACGCGATGCGGCAGGATGAAGGCCAGCGTGTTGCGCGGAAACGGCCGCTCGACGTTGCCGATGTGCTGCACGGTATCGCCACCGAGGTTGACCTGGATCTGGAAATACTCATGGCGATGCGGGCTGGTTTCGGCGCGCCGGCCCTTTTTGTCGCGGATGTAAAAGTCCGTCAATTCGCTGCGTTGCTGCATGACGTAAGTGGGTACTCGACTCGGTGACGACATCGCCTGAGGATCCTCGACAGGTACATGGACAGGTTGTCGTCGCGCCGCGACGCAGGCGGCGACCGCAGTGATTGTGAAGGCAGACACCGCTGGCTTCAACATGTCATAGGATGACAACGAAACACAGAGAATTAATTGTATCCGTGTGTGATGTGTCGCCTGTCCAAAAAACTACGAGCGCACAAAAATATTTAATCCTTTAAAAACATCAATTTATGAAGTGAATAACGCATACCGAAGGAAATGAGCCGATTTGATTTCTCTTGGACACCTGCATTAATCGCCTTTTACAGGAGAAAAAACGATCTAACGCCTCCGTTGATTTTGAGAGGTTGTACGACCACTGTAACAACCAATGCAGCCCGACCCTTCCAAAAACAATCAAAAGGTGCGCTCGTGATGAACCTGCTTTTTTCCCTCGCCAACCCTCCCCCGACCGAGCCAGTCCGAAGGCGTATCTGAGCGCCTGACAGTAGCTGTCCGCGCCCTCATTCAAGTAGCGATTGCCCTGCCCCGGCACTGGGGGCATCGGCTTCGGCTGCGCGCGAACATCTCGATTCTCCTAACAATAAAAAGGTCTACCCATGTCGAATT
Organism: Pseudomonas sp. GR 6-02; assembly: GCF_001655615.1. Taxonomy (GTDB): domain Bacteria; phylum Pseudomonadota; class Gammaproteobacteria; order Pseudomonadales; family Pseudomonadaceae; genus Aquipseudomonas. Next base: position 2,575,757 of record NZ_CP011567.1, on the reverse strand, counting down.
CGCAAACCTCCCCGTCCACCGCGCCGTCGGTGAGCGCCGGCGCCCGGGACGCCCTGTTGCCTCAGCGACTACCGACGCGGCGGCGCTGGTTCATGCTGTCATTGCTGCTGATTGCGACCATCATCAACTACATCGACCGCGTAAATATCTCGATTGCCGCACCGTTCATGGCCAAGGACCTGGGCCTGGACAAGATCGAAATGGGCCTGATTTTTTCCGCGTTTGCCTGGACCTACGCACTCGCTCTGGTCCCCGCCGGGTTCATCGCCGATCGCTTCGGTTCCCGGTTCACCTACGGGGTGTCGCTGATCAGTTGGTCGACGGTCACCGTGTGCCAAGGCTTTGCCACTGGGTTCGCTTCGCTGTTCGGGCTGCGCCTGGCTGTCGGCGCCATGGAAGCTCCAGCGTTTCCGGCCAACAGCCGAGCGGTCACGGTGTGGTTCCCGGCCCGCGAACGGGGCCTGGCCAGCAGCATTTACGTGTGCGGCCAGTATCTGGGCACGGCATTGTTTACCGGCATGCTGTTATGGCTGGCCACGACCTATGACTGGCGCCATGTTTTCTACAGCACCGGGATACTCGGCATTGTGTTTGGTGTGATCTGGCTCTACGTGTACCGCGATCCGCTGAGCTGCAAGAACGTCAGCCAGGAAGAACTGAAGTACATCGAAGCCGGCGGTGGACTGGTCAAGAGCAGTCAGGAGCGCACCCGGTTCAACTGGCGGCAGATCGCCGAGCTGTTCAGCTATCGGCAGATCTGGGCGATTTGCATCGGCAAGTTCGCCAGCACCTCGGCGTTGTACTTCTTCCTGACCTGGTTCCCGACGTACCTGATCGAAGAACGCAAGCTGACCATGATCAAGGCCGGGGTCTTCGCCGTGCTGCCGTTCGTAGGTGCAACGGTCGGCATTCTGCTGGCAGGCATCGTCTCCGACTTGCTGATCCGTCGTGGTTACTCAACGTCCTTCGCTCGCAAGTTGCCATTGGTGGTCGGCTCGATGCTGGGGATGTCGATTGTGCTGGTGAATTTCACCGACTCGAACGTGATCTGCATTGCCGTTCTGACCATGGCCTTCTTCGCCCAGGGAATTGCCTCCTCGTCGTGGGCGGCGGTGTCGGAAGTCGCGCCGAAGGAGTTGATCGGATTGACCGGGGGGGTCACCAGCCTGGCCGCCAACATCGGCGGGATCGTCACCCCGATCGTGATTGGCGGCATCGTCCACGCGACAGGCTCGTTTGCCTATGCCTTCTGGTTCATTGGCGGCGTGGCGCTGATGGGGACCTTGTCCTATTCGTTGCTGCTCGGTCGCTTGTATCGCATCGAACTCAAGGCGCGCTGAGCCAAGAAACCGTTTTTCTCCAACACGAGGCGGCTTTCGTCCAACTTTGCAAAAGATTGCCGCCGTACGCTGACGCTTCAAACAGGACGACTACAAAAATGACGATGACCGAGTACGTGTTTACCCCGGACCTGCCCGTGACCTTGCCAGTCGTGGGCAGCCAGCAACGCTTTCCCGTTGGCCGAGTATTTTGCGTCGGCCGCAACTACCCTTGGCCAGACACCCAAGGCCAGTCCCGCCAGCCGCCGGTGTTCTTCATGAAACCGGCGAGCAACGTGGTGGATGCGACGGGCGAAGTGACTTTCCCGCCATTGACCGAAGAGTTTGTCCACGAAATCGAATTGGTCGTGGCCATCGGCGAAGGCGGCGCCAATATTCCGGAGAGCCAGGCGCTGGCCTATGTCTGGGGCTATGCCGTCGGCCTTGACCTGACCCGCCGTGATGTCCAGCGTGCGGCCAAAAGCAATGGCTTGCCGTGGGAAGGTGCCAAGGTGTTTGACGGCGCCGCGCCGATGACCGCCATCGTGCCGGTGACTCGCGCCGGACACCCGGACGGTGATTTGTGGCTGAACGTCAACGGCGAAGAGCGCCAACGCGACAGCCTCGACAGCCAGATCTGGTCGGTCAGTGAAATCATCAGCCGCATCTCGCAATCGGTAGCGCTCCGGGCCGGTGACTTGATCATGACCGGCAGCCCGGCGGGCGTCGATGCGCTGCAACCGGGCGACATCATCAATGCCGGGATCGACGGCATCGGCCAACTGGAAATGCGCGTCGGTCAGCGACCTTGAACCCGACGTACGCTCTCGTGAATTGAAAAAAGGAGATAACAACATGTCCAGTCCTTTGAAAGTGGCCCTGGTCACCGGCGCCGGCAGCGGAATCGGCCGCGCCGTGGCGCTGGCTCTGATGGCAGACGGATTCACCCTGGTGTTGGCCGGTCGCCGAGCGGAGCCTTTGCAGGCCTTGGTCGAATTGGCGCTCAGCGAAGGACACGAAGCGTTGGCGGTGCCCACTGATGTGCGCGACCCGGTCAGTGTCGATGCGCTGTTTGCCACCATCAACGAGGTATACGGACGCCTCGACGTGGTGTTCAACAACGCCGGGGTCAACGCCCCTGCAGTGCCGCTCGATGAGCTGACGTTCGAGCAGTGGCGAAACGTGATCGACACCAACCTCAACGGCGTTTTCCTCTGCGCCCGTGGTGCCTTCGCACTGATGCGCCGGCAACAGCCACAGGGCGGACGCATCATCAATAACGGTTCGATCTCGGCGCATACCCCACGCCCCTTCAGCAGCGCCTACACCGCCAGCAAACATGCGGTGCTGGGGCTGACCAAATCCCTGGCCCTGGACGGGCGCGAATTCAACATCGCCTGCAGCCAGATCGACATCGGCAACGCCTTGACCGAAATGTCGGTGCGCATGACCAAAGGCGTGCGCCAGGCCAACGGCACCATCGCCGTGGAGCCGATGGTGGACGTCAAACATGTGGCCGATGCCGTGCGCTACATCGCCGGCCTGCCGCTGGAAGCGAACGTCCTGAACATGACCGTCATGGCCACTGCCATGCCGTTTGCCGGTCGCGGTTGAACCGGTCTTTTTATTCCGCTACGCGAGGTTTACATGAAGCCAGAAGTCTTGCAGCTCAGCCCGATCCTGATCCCTGAAATCAACGCGCGGCTCGATGAGCTGTTTACCGTCAGACGTTACTTCCAGCAGGCCGACAAGCAGGCGTATTTGCAGGAACACGGCGCGAACATTCGCGGGGTGATCACCGGCGGGCATACCGGGATCAGCCAGGCGCTGATGGCGCAACTACCGAAACTGGAAGTGGTGGCGGTCAACGGCGTGGGTACCGATGCGGTGGATCTGGCTTACGCCCGGGATCGCGGAATCCGCGTAACAGCAACCATCGGAGCGCTGACCGAAGACGTCGCCGACTTGGCCATCGGATTGTTGATTGCCGTGTGCCGGGGTCTGTGCACCAGTGATCGTTACGTGCGTTCGGGGCAATGGCCCCATAGCCCGACGCCGTTGGCTCCGTTGCCGTTGGCACGTCAGGTATCGGGCATGCGCATCGGCATCGTCGGCATGGGCCGGGTCGGCCGTGCCGTGGCGACCCGGGCCGCGGCGTTCGGCTGCCCGATCAGTTACACCGATCTGCAGCCGATGAGCGATGTGAACCACACGTTCATCGCCGATCTGAAGCAGCTGGCCAGCAACAGTGATGCACTGATTCTCGCGGCCGCTGCCGACAAGGCTGAAGCCATCATCAATGCCGAGGTGCTGCACGCACTGGGCAAGGACGGGTATCTGATCAACGTGGCGCGCGGCAAGCTGGTCAACGAGGTCGATCTGGTGACGGCACTGGCCGCTGGAGAGATAGCGGGTGCGGCGCTGGATGTGTTTGTCGATGAACCGAACGTGCCCGAAGCACTGTTTGGTAACGAGAACGTGGTGCTGCAGCCCCATCGCGCGAGTGCGACGCTGCAGACTCGCACGCGAATGGGAGAGATGGTGGTGGCGAGCCTGGTGGACAGTTTCGCCGGGAGAATACCGCAGGGGTCTGTGACTGACTGAACGTTGGCCGCCGAGGAGACGTTGCGTCCCCTCGGCGGTTCGGTGTCAGGTAAACAGCCACGTCGACGCCCACTAAAGCAGCACGCTATGGCCTACGGCTAAAGCTCTGTGGTTTGGTGAACGTCGAGAGGACGAGGTGGCGTCCTATCCACCAGGCTTGCTTGCTTATTGGCGGGTTCAGTTTTCCCCGCATGGTCGGGACGGATCTTGAACCAGATGGAGTACATCGCTGGCAGGAACACCAGCGTCATGATGGTTCCGACGAACGTGCCTCCGATCAACGTGTAGGCCAGCGTCCCCCAGAAGACGGAGTGTGTCAGGGGAATGAATGCCAGGATCGCCGCCAGCGCTGTCAGCAGTACCGGGCGGGCACGTTGGACCGTGGCTTCGACCACCGCGTGAAACGGATCCAGCCCTTCTTGGGCGTTGTGATGGATTTGCCCAATCAGAATCAGCGTATTGCGCATCAAAATGCCTGAAAGGGCGATTAGACCGACTAAGGCGTTGATACCAAACGGCTGCTGGAAGATAAGCAGTGTCGGCACCACACCAATCAACCCCAGTGGCGAGGTGAGGAACACCATGACCATCGCCGAGATCGAACGTACCTGCAGAATAATGATCAGCAGCGTCATGGCAATCATGATCGGGAACAGCGGCAACATCGCTTTACCGGCTTTACCCGACTCCTCGATTGCACCCGCCTGCTCGATCCGGTACCCGTCAGGCAGCTTGTCGATGACCGGCTGCAGCTCTTTCATGATCACGCTCGAGACGTCCGGTGGCTGCAAGCCTTCGGCAATGTCGCCGCGCACGGTAATGGTCGGCGTGCGGTCACGACGTCGGAGGATCGGATCCTCCATACGAACATCGACCTCTCCCACCTGAGACAGCGGAATCCGCTGACCCGCCGAGCCTACCAGCGTAAATCCTTCTATCCTGGCGGGATCGAGCCGGATATCACCCGCTGCGCGACCGACCACCTGCACCGAACGAATGTCCTCACGAACCGCAGTGATCGGTACTCCGGCCAACAGGAATTGCAGTTGCTGCGCGACTGAGTTTGACGTCAACCCCACTGCCTCCAAGCGATCCTGATCCAGAGCGAAATGCAGCGTCGGCGTCAGTGGCCCCCAGTCAGTGTTGACGGTTCTCATCATCGGGCTCGACTGCATCACGTCCAGTACCTGGCCCGCGATCTCGCGCAATTTTGACGGATCAGGCCCCATCACCCGATAGGCAACAGGGAACGGCGAATATGGACCAAACACAAGCTGAGTCACCCTGACACGCGCTTCTGGGGCAAGTCCCTCAGCAGCGGCTTCGCGGAGACGGAACTTGAGGGCCTCGCGCTCCTCCTGGCTGTCCGTCAGCACCACAATCTTCGCGAACGATGGATCAGGGAGTTCCGGCGCCATCGCCAGATAGAAACGCGGCGCGCCTTGCCCGATATAAGCGGTGACGATTTTTGCCTCACCCTGCTTTTGCAGCCAGGCCTCTATCTTGGCAGTGGTGGCGCTGGTCTGCTCAATGGAGGTTCCATAAGGCATTTGCACTTCAATCAATACCTCTGGACGGTCCGAGGTAGGGAAGAACTGTTTCTTGACCAGGCTCATGCCGAGAATCGCCACGCCAAACATTGCGATAACAGTACCGGCTACCAGCCATTTGCGAGCGATGACACGCGTCAACACCTGACGGAAGCGGTTGTAATTTCGGGTGTTGTAGATGGCCGCATGACCACCCTCCACCTTCTTGATGTTCGGCAACATCTTCACACCCAGGTACGGGGTAAAAGCTACCGCAACCACCCAGGAGGCAATCAGGGCAATGCCCACGATCCAGAACATGTTGCTGGTGTACTCGCCGGCTGTCGACTGCGCGAAACCGTTGGGCATAAAGCCGATAGCCGTCACCAGCGTACCGGAAAGCATCGGCGCGGCTGTATGACTCCAGGCGTACGCGGAAGCTTTGATGCGGTCGTAGCCCTCTTCCATTTTCACCACCATCATTTCGATAGCAATGATGGCGTCGTCCACCAACAGTCCGAGCGCCAGAATCAACGAGCCAAGGGTGATACGGTCAAAGTTCTTTCCAGTGGCCGCCATCACCACAAACACCACCGCCAACGTCAACGGCACAGCCGCAGCGACCACAACGCCTACACGCCAGCCCATGCTGAGAAAGCAGACGAGCATCACCACAAGCAGCGCGACGAAAAACTTGACCATGAACTCGCCGACGGCCGAACTGATATTTACAGATTGATCGGTGACCTTGGAGAGCGTCATGCCCAACGGCATGCCTTCATTGATCTTGACCGTCTCCGCGTCCAGCGCCTTGCCCAGGTCAAGACCGTTCCAACCCTCACGCATCACGATCCCCAGCAACAAGGCCTCTTCACCGTTATTACGCACGAGAAAGGTTGCCGGATCTTCATAACCACGTTCGATCGTCGCCACGTCCGAGAGCTTCAGCGTCCGCCCCTGAACCGCAATGGGTGTGTCACGAATCTTCTGCACCTTATCGAAGGCGCCATCCAGCCGAAGAAAGACCTGCGGCCCGTCGCTTTCGATCGAACCGGCAGGCGTGAGCACGTTCTGATTATTCAGCGCGGCAAAGATGTCCTGAGGTGATACGCCCAAGGTGGCCAGCCGATCATGGGAAAAGGAAACAAAGATGCGCTCGGGTTGCTCCCCAATGATGTTGACCTTCTTCACGCCCGGCACATGCAACAGTTGTTGGCGCAACGACTCTGCATCACGTACCAACAGTCGCTGCGGTTCGCCTTTGGCTTTCAGGGCGAACAGTGCAAATGTCACGTCCGAAAACTCGTCGTTGACCATTGGCCCAATGACACCCGCCGGCAGCTTCCTGGCCTCATCGTCGAGCTTTTTACGCGCCTGATAGAACTCCTCCTGCACTTGCGCGGGCGGCGTGCTATCGCGCAGTGACACCATGGTGAAGGCGAGGCCAGGACGGGTGTAGGTTTCCGTGCGGTCGTACCATTTCAGTTCTTGCAGGCGCTTTTCAAGTGGCTCTGCTACCTGATCCTGCATCTCCTGCGCCGTGGCGCCCGGCCACGCGGTAATGACCGTCAACTGCTTGACCGTAAACGGAGGATCTTCCGCACGCCCCAGCTGGAAGAACGACAGGATGCCCGCAACGGCGATCAGGAAGATCAGAAACACCGTGATGGAGCGCTCGCGAACGGCGATCGCGGAGAGATTGAAGCGCCCCTCGCTCATGGATGACTCCCTGCGACCTTGACGCCATCCGGTTGAGCCAGCCTCACCTCCTCACCATCGCGCAGCAGATGCGCGCCTAACGCTACAATCTGCTCGCCGACCTTGAGATCGCCTGCGACTCGCGCTGCGTCGTCGCTCAAGCCCAGGACCTGAACAGATCGCCACGTCACTTTCGCCGGAGTACCGGCGATGACCCACACGCCAGTGCCTTGGCCTGGGTCATAAACGGCAGCGATCGGCACTTGTAGCCCCTGCCCTTGCGTGGCGCCTTCAGCGATCCGAAGCGTGACGGTCGAACCTAGCGGTGCATTGGCCAGCGCGCCCTCAAGCACATACCGCGCCTCGAAGGTGCGTGTCATTCGGTCGGCCGAGTCAGAAAGCAACCTCAGCTTCGCTGTAACAGCACCCGTGGTATTGCCATAAAGCGTCGCCTGCGCGGTGGATCCTGCTGTGGGGCGTAGCGTCTCGGGCAGATGCACGATGGCTTCACGTTGCCCTGCCCGCGCCAGTCGAACCACGGGCTGTCCCGGGCTGACGACTTGTCCGGGCTCGGCGAGCGTCTCCACCACTACGCCGTCGGAATCCGCAAACAGCACCGCATAACCAGAAGCATTGCGGGCTACATCAGCCTGCGCTTCAGCGGCGCTGAGCTGCGCCTTTGCGGTATCCGCTGCGGCTTTGATCTGGTCGTAAGCCGATGCGGAAATAGCGCCTGCGGCGACCAGATCGCGATATCGCGCCTCGTCATCTGCAGTCTGCTTGGCTCGGGCCCGAGCGGCGATGACCGACTCTTGCTGTGCTCGCGCCTGCAACCCCAGGTCGATTGGGTCGAGACGCATGAGTGGCTGACCGCGCTTAACGGTCTGACCGGTGTCAACCAGACGCTCAAGCACCTTGCCTGATACCCGGAAGCCCAGGTCGCCCTGGACGCGGGCAGCCACGACGCCCGTGAAAGAACGTGAGACGTCGGACGAACCCTGAACCGCAGAGGACCTCACCAGAGGGGCATGCGTGCGTGGATCTTCAACGGTGGATGAGTCGCCACACGCCGTCAGGACGAGAGGCAACAAGCAAGCGGCAATGGGGACAGGTCGAAGCCGGCGCATAGGTTCCCTTACTTAAACAAATAGGACTGGCGCTTCATTCTCAGTCTAGTGACTATATCTGTCAATGGTCACGAATCATGAAGTACTGCCCCCCATGATCCCAGCACTAGCGTTGCCGAATACTGCTGGCCAACCTCGAGCTCAGTCCAAAGAGCGTCGATTGACAGATAGTGACCATAACGTAATATGGTCACAAACATCCTCAATTGAAGGTACCTCAATGCCTCCCCTCCGCCCCATTGCTCTCTTGGTGAGTGCCAGCTTGATGACAGGTTGCGCGGTCGGTCCGGACTATCACCGTCCGGACGCCCCACTGTCGGACCATTACTTGGGGCAGTCTTCTGTCGAACAGAGGCCTGGGGCGACGCCGGCCAGTCTTGTCGCCTGGTGGGAAGGCTTTGGTGATCCGCTGTTAGCCGACTTCGTCTCCAAGGCACTTGAGCAGAACCTGGATCTGGCGCAGGCGTCGGCGCGAGTCACGCAGGCACGGGCCGGACTGGGCGCCGCAAATGCCGCTTTACTGCCCTCGGGGAACATCAGCGGACAGGCCGCGCGCTCCTACCAGTCAATCGAGACTCCGCTCGGTCAGGTGTTGAACTCAACGCCTGGCTATGACCGGTACGGAAGGTCCTACGAGGCCAACCAAGATGCCAGCTGGGAGGTAGATGTCTTTGGCGGATTGCGCCGCGGACGCGAGGCTGCTCTGGCCGAGTACCAGGCTTCCCAGGCGGGCGTCGCTGCCACACGATTGGCCGTCGCCGCGCAGACCGCCGATATCTACATCACTATTCGCGGACTGCAGACCCGGCTGGACATTGCGAACCGACAAGTCAAAACACAGCAGGAGCTACTAGAGAAAGTCCAGTTGCTCTACAGCAAGGGGCTCGCCGCCAACTATCAGGTTCGCCAGGCCGAAGGGGCGCTATCGCAGGTCCAGGCGACAGTGCCGGTCCTGCAGACCGGTCTCGATGCTGCTATGAATGCGCTGGATGTCATGCTCGGCTCGCCGCCAGGCACTCACCGCACACAACTGGCCAGTGCGGGGAGCATTCCTGTAGCGCCGCAGTTAAAGGCGATGGGAACGCCGGCCGATTTGCTGCGCCGCAGGCCAGACCTCATTGTGGCTGAGCGCCGTCTTGCGGCTTCAAACGCACGCATCGGGGAGGCGATTGCTGAGTACTACCCGAAATTCTCCCTCAGCGCATTGCTGGGTAGTGCTACGGCTGTATCCGCAGGCAATCTTTTCACCAGCGGCGCCAGCCAGTCAGCGGGCGTACTGGGCCTGCACTGGAGACTCTTCGACTTCGGTCGCATAAACGCCCAAATCGACCAAGCCAAGGGACAGGAAGCCGAAACCCTGGCCGCTTACCGTCAGTCCGTGCTGCGCGCCACCGAGGATGTCGAAAACGCGCTCTCCTCCCTGGTGAATCGGGAAGCTCAAGCAACCACCCTCACCGGGGGTGAGGCATCTCTGACACAGGCTCGCCAATCGTCGTTCATTGCCTATGAGAAAGGCACAGCCAGCCTGATCGACGTCCTGCACGCCGACGAGACGATGCTGCAGGCTTCCGATGCCCGGGCACAAGCACGAACGGAATCAGCACGGGCGGCGGTCGCGGCATTCAAGGCGCTCGGTGGTGGCTGGCAGCCTCCTGAAGCCCAGCCTGTTGCGACACGATGATTTAACCAGGTGACGTAGCACTTGATGCACGCACCTCCCCCCTCTTTCAGCTACTACCCAATCCGAGAGTGGGTTCGCTCACCGACTGACGCGGTCAGCAGCCAATTGCTCAATAGAAACCAACCGGAGTAAAGCGAAATGAAGTCGAACGAAAATTCCTGGGTGCTCATCACCGGCGCATCAAGCGGATTTGGCGAGGAGTTTGCCCGGCAATATGCAGCGCAGGGAAAATCGCTCGTTCTGGTAGCAAGAAGGCTGAGTAAGCTCGAAGCGCTATCGGCGCAGTTGCGCGAACGCTTCGGCGTTGATGTGATCGTCGAACAAGTAGACCTGTCCTCGATCCCGGCGATCATCGGACTGCATGAGCGACTCAGCGAACGCAATATAGTGATCGATGTGCTCATCAACAATGCGGGTCATGGATTGCAGGGGCCTTTCCTGGATCAACCTCTGGATGAGTCCCTGACCATGATTGATTTGGATATCGCCAGCCTGACAGCCCTGACACGCCTTTTCGCGGCCGACATGCGAGCCCGCAAACGTGGGCACATCCTGATGGTCGCCAGCTTGCTGTCCTTCCAGGGCGTGAAGAATTTCGCCGTTTACTCTGCCGCGAAAGCCTATGTTCTTCGCTTCTCTGATGCGCTTCATCGCGAACTGAAAAAAGACGGCGTCGTCGTTACCGCACTGTGCCCAGGAATGTCGGATACCGGATTTGCAGAAAGCGCCAAGCAAAAGATCACGCCGGTCTTGAAAAGGGTGATGATGCAGCCCCAACCCGTCGTACGTGCAGGAATCCGTGCGCTGCAAGCCGGACGCATGAGTGTGGTGCCGGGTTTTGGCAACAAGGCCATTACTGTCTTGACTTGGGCCACGCCTCGTCGGTTTCATCAGGGCCTTATGGCGCAGGTGATGGGAGTCTGAGGGGGCGACAAAGAGGCCTTTTACCTCAGGGGAAAGGCCCGAGATGTGCTCTTGACGGTCGGGAGGCAGCGCGTGCTCCCGACAGGACATTCATCGTGTAACAGCACTCAATTAGAAGCGGTAACTCACAGACGTACCGAGCCCGTTCGCACTGTTCTTGAATTTGGCACTGTATGCACCTCTGTTCGCTGAGGCGTCGTTGATCCGCACGCTCTCCTCCCATAGGTAGGAATAAGCAACATCGATCGTGACATTGTCCGCCGGAGTCCAGCCAGCACCGAAGCTGATAACCTTCCGGTCACCCGTAGGAATACGTGGTCCACGGTTGGTGTTGTTGGTGGGAGACTGGTCGACCGAGAAGCCTGCGCGAAGTACCCATTGGCTGTTCAATTTGTACGCCGTGCCGATAGCGTGAGCCCACGTATCATGCCAGTTCTGTTCTTCGGTAATAGTGCCCAGCGAGCCGCTCAACAAAGGGGGTAAACCCGTGTTCTCGATGGTTAATTCTTTAAAGCGACTCCAGCGTGTCCAGGTACTCCCCAAATATAGAGTCCAGTCATTATTGAGCTGATGAGTCACCGAGAAATCCACTGACTCTGGGGTATCCACATCCAGCGAAGCGTCATAACTCCGGCCGCTGACCCCCAACACGCTAAAGATGCCGTCGGTGACCTTGGTCTTGGCGTCCAAGTGGTAACTGACCTTGGAATGGTAAGTCATGCCCAAGCGAGTTCGGTCTGTAGCCTGCACCAGGATACCGGCGTTGAAACCGAGGGCCGTGTCATCGCCCGTGCTTTTGAGTTTTCCGTCATTGCGACCTGGGCTAAGTGGATTGGGCACCATCCCGGACAGCTCACCGGTGATGCGGTTGATGGTCGGACCGAACCCGATCGAAACTTTGTCGTTGAAGGCATAGCTGATGGTGGGCTGGAACGTAAGGGTCGTGACCTCACTTTTGTTGGCGTAGTAACGCCCGGCAAAACCGCTGCCATAGTCAGTCATCAGACCGAAAGGTACATAAAACCCTACACCGAACGCCCAATGCTCATCGATGGGTTTGACGTAGTAACCCATAGGCACTGTGGTGGTTGGCACCATGTCGCCGTCTTCCTGGCCTCCGAATGTACTGCGGGTTTGGCTTATGTCGGTCTTCGCGAATAGAGTCGCCGCGCCCACGCTGACCTGCTCTCTTTTCAATCGAGACATACCCGCCGGATTACCGAAGACCGTGCTCGCATCTTCAGCGGATGAGGAGCGCCCGGCAAACCCGGACCCCATCCCACTGACGCTTTGTTCATTGAGAGCGAAACCGCTTGCAAACACATTTGAAGATGCGAGCACGACAGCGAGGCCAAATGGGCTCTTGAGCAACATTTTTTTCATTGTTTGAACTCTATGGGATCACTGAGATGAAGCAGTAGAAGTAACGGCTCACCATATTTATTCATGTGACCAATTCAGTCAACGGTCACAATGCGAATAAATGAAATACCCTTCGACGACTGGAAGAAGGGCAAAGTGAAAAGCCGTTTTGGTGATGTGTCGCTTACACAGGCATGACGTAAAACCGTTAGCCGAAGGTCAAGGCATGAGGCTACGCAAAATGAGGTTGGCGGTGAGCGTGGGCGCCTCCTCGACATAATCGAGGTTGTACTGCAGGAGTAAAGGATTGACGAAAGGCCGCAAAGCCAGATGTATCGCTTCTACTGTTTCGTCCAGGGGAGTCTTGCGTTCAAATTCGCCGATCTCTCGCCCCTCCCGCACGATTTGCAACACGAAGCGTTTGATCTGTGCGTCATAAGCCTGCGTACTGGGCCAGCTTTCCGACGCCGCAAATGCTGCAATGTCATAGAGTTTTCGGTCGTTAAAGAACAGATTCACGCCTGTGGCGACCACAGTTTTGACCAATCGTCGAAAGCGTTCCGTCGGCGACAGGTCTTCTACATTGATCGCCTGCTCCACAGCCGCGACGATTTCTGCCAGACAATTTGCGCAGATGGCTTCACCGATCGCCTGCTTGGAATCAAAAAATTTGTAGATGTAGGCCTTGGAAAACCCAATGGCCCTGGCCAGGTCGGAAACCGTGGTTTTACCGTAGCCGTACTGACTGAAGTGTTCGTTGGCCGCCGCAACAATCTGGTCTCGAATGTCGTGATCGGCTGGGCCACGGGGGCTGGGCGAAGCTGAAGATATTGATGGCTGATTCATGGGAACAGCTTACTCACCCAATCGCCGACTGACAACTTGTGACCGATAAGATATCTAGTCACAAATCGGCCATTTTGAACGACTTTTCCAAGCGCCCACAAACTTCATCACTTGAGCCGGTCGACAGTGGCTGCCTTGAAGAGTTGCTGCTGCGCGACACACGACTGATTTATTGGAGAACATTATCTGATAGTCCTTCAGTGGTGAGTGCGGCCGCCCTTGACACCGTTAACGATCGGCTGTGGATTCAACCGGTCGATGCAACAGATTGGCTAACCCTCCGTATGTCGAGACCAAGCACTGCAAAAGGAGTAAATTTTGAGAGTCCTTGCCCAAGTGGTGTCTATAATTTTTCAGATATCGGCCCCATTGGTCAGTGAATACAAATGCCCGCAGATGACGACTCGCTGCCCGGTTCTGAAATTCTCTTCGATGCAGCTGATTGTGGCTTACTGCTTACCGCAGAAAATGGCCAGATCGCACAGGTCAACCTCACCTTCTGCCGCTGGATTGGCTACCGCAGGAGTGAGCTGGTCGGTCGTCACATCCAAGACCTGATGAGCCCTGAAGGGAGGACGTTTCACAGGACGTACTGGGCGCCCCTTATGCAAATCCAGGGCGTGATCGCTGATGTCAAATTCGATCTCGTTCACTACAACGGACATTCAATTCCGATGATGCTCAGCGCCGTCCGTTGTGAGAGTTCTGCTGGCATATTTCATGAAATGACGCTGTTCAAAGCCGAAGATCGGCAAAGATACGAGCGTGAGCTGCTCCATGCCCGAATGCTCGCAGAAAGACATTTGGCAAAACACCTCAAGGATCAACGGGTGATGGATATCACCCAAGACAAGCTGCGCATCACTTACGCCGCGGCGGAAGACCGGGCCCTGTTCGCCGAGCAGCTTATCGGGATTGTCAGTCACGACCTGCGCAACCCATTGTCGGCGATAAAAATGGCAACAGAACTGCTGGGCCGCAGGGAGATGGATGCTAAGCAGGCACAAATCCTTGGCCACATCACCCACTCCGCAGAGCGCGCGCAGCGCCTGGTGGCCGATCTGCTGGATTTCACCTTGACGCAGGTCGGGCGAGGTATCGCAGTTCTGCCCAAACCCGTCGATCTACACGAACTGGTGGCCGACTGTCTGGACGAGTTGAGTCTGGCGTTCCCCGGGCATGAATTGACCCACCTGCGTTATGGGCAAGGTGACTTTACTGCCGACAGTGATCGACTCTATCAGCTCATCGGCAACCTGGTCGCCAATGCAGTCGCCTACGGTGCTGCCGATAGCGGAGTCACCGTTTCTTCGCGCATCGAAGATCCAGCGGTCATTATTACAGTCCACAACCTTGGCACACCCATACCACCTGAGTTGCTCAAGGACCTGTTCGAACCGATGATCCGCGGCAGTCATGACAATGCTGAACTTAGAAGTGTCGGGCTGGGTTTGTTCATTGTTCGTGAGATCGCCAGGGCGCACCACGGCGACGTGGCTGTAACGTCTTCTCTAACGAGCGGAACAACATTCACTGCAACCTTTCCTCGCACCATAAATTAGCTTGGGTTGACCTTCGCTCAACCCCGTCGCCCTCCTTTGCTAGCCGGCGATAGCGTGGTGTGTTGCTTGCCAATCTGGTCCGCGAAGACTGGTGCCCTTCAACGACAAAACGCCTACCAGTTTACTGTTTGCCCGCAAATTGCCCAATCGCTCAGGCTGGGAAAACACTGGAGTAAGCCGAACGGGATGGTGTCCTGCAGCCACGGCGCGCTCCTTGAGCACATGCAAATTAGCCGAGGTTACTGCGAGGTGCCGTCGTCGAGACTGGTTCGGGGAACGTAACTGCGAACGAAGGTGTCATCTGTATAGGCACCGTGGTGTCGCAATCCTGTTGGGATAGAGAGGTGGTTTTCATGAACAATATTATCTACATCGTCGGGGCAGTTGTGATTGTCCTGGTTATTCTGTCGTTTGTCGGCCTTGTATAGCCTTAGCTGCCAGCTGAGAACCGTCCTGATGGCGCCTGCCTGACAGGGTGCATTTATGTTGCTACCTCCTGCCCTCGCAACATCGCAATATCCCGCTTGGGGGGTACGCCAAACAGACGGCTGTATTCGCGGCTGAACTGCGACGGGCTTTCATAGCCGACCTGGTAGGCTGCGCTTGATACTTCCTGATGCTCGTTGAGCATCAATCGCCTCGCCTCGTTCAATCGCAACCACTTCTGGTACTGCAACGGGCTCATCGAGGTGAGCTGGCGGAAGTGGTGATGAAAGGTGGGTGTGCTCATCTGCACTCGCGCCGCAAGTTCTTCGACGCGAAGCGCCGAGGCGTAATTCAACTTCAGCCAGTCGATGGCTTTTGCGATGCGATAACCCTGGCCATCGACCGAGGTAATCTGCCGCAACCTGGCGGCCTGATCACTCTTCAAGAGACGATAGTGAATCTCGCGCTGAATCAAGGGCGCAAGCACAGGGATGGCTTCGGGTTCATCGAGTAGCGCCAGCAAGCGCTCGAACGACGCCAACATGGCAGGCGTTACTGAACCAATCCCGACACCTTTCACCACTGATCGATCACGGGTTGGCGGCAAGTCACCCTGCACTATCAGCTCAGCCAGCATGCGCAGATCGAGCTTCAAAGTCAGCCCCAGGCATGGCTGCTCCGGGCTTGCCGCCAGCACCTCAGAATTGGCGGGCAAGTCCAATGAGGTGATCAGAAATCGCGACGTGTCATACGGGTAGCCCTCGCCACCTACCCACAGCTGTTTCTCCCCCTGGACGACGAGGATGATGCTTGGCTCGACCATGCAGACGACGGGCGGCGACGGATGTTCGCGCCTGAAAAAGCCCAGGCCCGCAATGGGCGTTCCGTAGTCACCTGGTTTCGGGATCTGCTCGCTAATGATCCGCGCAAGCGTTTCTTGTGGCGACAGGTGTTGAGCAGCGGTGTCGTGTTTGATCGTCATGTTCGCCTTGTACCTCATCGCTGAACTCTAACTCGCCCGCTCGTGACCGTCCTGCAAAAAAACAGAGACTCATAGAATCAGGCAAGTAATCCAGCGCAATGCGCTACAGGGAGTCTGGGCAGAGCCGGAAAATGTTCATCCGACAAAGCCATTGAGGACTCTCCCATGCTTGTACAAGCCTATGGTGCTCATGCGGGTGACAAGCCCCTTGAACCGTTGCAAATCATTCGCCGTACACCCGCCGCCCATGACGTTCAGATCGATATCGCCTTTTGCGGCATCTGCCATTCGGACTTGCACCAGGTGCGCGCCGAGTGGGCGGGCACGCAATTTCCCTGCGTACCGGGGCACGAAATTGTGGGTCGTGTATCGGCGGTCGGCGCGCATGTTGTGGATTTCAAAGTCGGCGATCTGGTCGGTGTCGGTTGCATCGTCGACAGCTGCAAACACTGTGAAGACTGTGCCACGGGGCTGGAAAACTATTGCGACGGCATGGTCGGCACCTACAACTTCCCGACCCCGGACGCACCTGGCTGGACGCTCGGCGGCTACTCACAAAACATCGTGGTGCATGAACGTTATGTTCTGCGTATCCGCCATCCCGAAGAACAACTGGCCGCCGTCGCACCACTGCTGTGTGCGGGCATCACCACCTATTCCCCACTCCGTCACTGGAACGCCGGGCCGGGCAAGAAAATCGGCGTGGTCGGCATTGGTGGCCTGGGCCACATGGGCATCAAGCTGGCCCACGCGATGGGCGCCCACGTCGTGGCGTTCACTACATCCGAATCCAAGCGCGAAGCGGCGAAGGAGTTGGGCGCTGACGAAGTGGTGGTATCGCGCAACGCTGAGGAGATGGCCGCGCATGCCAAGAGCTTCGACTTCATCCTCAACACCGTCGCAGCCCCCCACGATCTCGATGCCTTTCTGGTTCTACTCAAGCGCGATGGTGCGCTGACCCTGGTCGGTGCGCCCGCCTCGCCGCATCCATCGCCCAATGTGTTCAACCTGATCATGAAACGACGAACGATTGCCGGCTCGATGATCGGCGGTATCCCCGAGACGCAGGAGATGCTGGATTTCTGCGCCGAGCACGGCATCGTCGCCGACATCGAGTTGGTCCGGGTCGATCAGATCAACGAATCCTATGAGCGGATGCTCAAGGGCGACGTCAAGTATCGCTTCGTGATCGACAACGCCACATTGGCTGGCTAAGCGAAAGGCGCCAGCGAATAACCACTCATCAAAAGGACTATCCAGTGAAAGGCATTTTGCTTGCCCTAGGGCTGCTTGTTACCTCTTTTTCTTCAACGGGAGCCGATTTGTCGAACGGCGCGGACAACTTCTACAAAAGCGAAAAAGTGACGGTAGAAAAGGTCACCTTCAAGAATCAATACGGCATGAAGGTGGTGGGCAATCTGTTCATCCTGAAGAACCTCAATCCTCAATCGAAGAATGCCGCGATCATTGTCGGTCATCCAATGGGGGCAGTGAAGGAGCAGAGTGCAAACCTCTACGCCACAAAAATGGCCGAACAGGGATTTATCACACTGTCGCTGGACTTGTCCTTCTGGGGTGAAAGTGAGGGCACGCCTCGCCAGGCCGTTTCGCCTGATATCTACGCCGAAGACTTCAGTGCCGCCGTGGACTTTCTCGGCTCTCGCCCATTGGTCGATCGTGAACGTATCGGCGTCATCGGTATTTGCGGCAGTGGCAGCTTCGCCATCAGTGCGGCCAAGATCGATCCGCGCCTGAAGGCCATCGCCACCGTCAGCATGTACGACATGGGCGCCGCCAATCGTAATGGCCTCAAGCACAGTGTAACGATCGAACAACGCCAGCAAATCATTCGCGAAGCGGCGCAGCAGCGCAACGCCGAATTCTGGGGTGGCGAAGTCCGCTATACCAGCGGCTCACCACTGAAGCTAACCGGCAACGCCGTGGGTGACGAGTTCTACGATTTCTATCGCACACCGCGAGGTGAGGTCACCCCTGCCGGCGCATCGGCACAGACAACCACCATGCCGACGCTGACCAGCAACGTGAAATTCATGAACTTCTATCCGTTCAACGACATCGAGACGATCTCCCCTCGCCCACTGCTGTTCATTGCTGGCGCCCGGGCACACTCACTCGAGTTCAGTGAGGATGCCTACAAACGCGCGGCAGAACCTAAAGAACTGCTCATCATTCCAGATGCCGGCCATGTGGATCTTTACGACCGGGTCAACCTCATACCATTCGCCAAGTTGACCACGTTCTTCAAAAGCAACCTGAAGTAGCCTGAACAGAGCCCTGGCCGGGCATCCGTTCTCACGCGCGGCCTCGTTCCCGGGGCCGCGACGCTTCGCGCATTACAGGATTCAATCAATGATCCAACACACGCTCTCAGCCCCGCGAAAACCTGAACAATCATGGGGCGCCGTGTTCGCCATGTCGCTCGCCGCCTTCGTCCTGGTGGCATCGGAGTTCATGCCCGTCAGCCTGCTGACACCGATTGCCGCCGATCTGCATATCACCGAAGGGCAAGCGGGCCAGGGCATTTCAGTCTCTGGGCTGTTTGCGCTATTCGCCAGCCTCCTGACCGCTTCGGTGGCGGCGCGGGTCGACCGCAAGCCACTGCTGTTGTCCCTGACGCTGCTGATGATCGTTTCAGGAACCGTGGTCGCGTTCGCGCCGAACTACTGGGTGTTCATGGCCGGCCGCGCGCTGATCGGCGTGGCAATTGGTGGCTTCTGGTCATTATCGGCGGCAACTGCCATACGCCTGGTGCCCGACGACCAGATCGCTCGCGCCATGGCAGTCGTCAATGGCGGCAACGCTCTGGCGACAGTGATTGCAGCACCTCTGGGCAGTTTTCTCGGAGCCTTCATCGGATGGCGCGGTGCATTTTTGTGCGTCATCCCGGTCGCGGTAATCGCCAGTCTCTGGCTTTGGGTGAGCCTTCCTGCGATGAAGTCGCAAAGCGGTTCAGGCACTGGAAATGTTTTCAGGTTGATGAAAAGCACACCGGTCGCGTTAGGCATGGCGGCGGTCAGTGTCTTTTTCATGGGCCAGTTCATGCTATTTACCTACCTGCGCCCGTTCCTTGAAACGGTCACGCACGTCAGTATTTCCATGCTGTCACTGATGTTGCTCGTCCTCGGCCTGGCAGGCCTCGCGGGAACCTTCCTGATTGAAGCATTCTTGAAAAATGGCCTGCATCGCACCCTCATCGTCATCCCGATATTGATGGCGGCGATCGCGCTGGCACTCGTTTCGTTCGGCAGCTCTGCGGCTACCACCACCGTCTTGTTGGGTCTCTGGGGGCTGGTTGCGACAGCGGCGCCGGTGGGATGGTGGACATGGCTGGCCAGAACATTGCCAGAGGATGCTGAAGCCGGAGGCGGCTTAATGGTGGCGATCATCCAACTGGCCATTGCATCCGGCGCAACCGTTGGCGGGCTGGTATTTGACTCGAACGGCTATCGAGCGACTTTCGAGTTGAGCGCCACGCTGCTGGGCGTGGCGGCAGTTCTTGCCTTCCTGGCGGCACGCGCTGCCTCGCGAGAACCTGTTGCATCGGAGAGCATCGCTTGAAAAAACACAAGACATGCCAAGGCGAGTCTTGTGTTCCCTGTGGGGCAATCGGTTGCAGACTGGACGGTAAAATCAGCGTGCGCTGTCGATGATTTGGCCACCGTCAGGCGTCAGGCTATACCCCGTCAAAAATTGCCCATCCTTGCTGGCGAGAAACAGCACCACCGGTGCGATGTCCTCTTCGGGTGATCCATAACGGCCAAGTACGTTAGTGGGTGCAGGCACATCGGCCGCAGTACCCCAAGCGTCTGCGACCGGCATGACATTGTTCACCGTTCCTCAAAGGGCCGTGGACGTTGATTACTAATTCAGGGGCAGATGAATCGCTGCTGGCGCCGTTCCGGGCAAACAAAATGATCACCCTTGAAATAGCTGACAGCCGACTGTTCTATGTACAGGCTCAAGGGACAAGCTTTCTTCTCTCGATGGGGACAGACAAGACAATGCTTGTACGTGTCTCACCGTACGCGTTGATCTTCGCAATGATATTTTCGATATCGGCCATTGACCTGGCATAGATCCTGATCAGGTAGGAGTCGTTACCCGTGACGTGCAGGCACTCAACGACTTCGGGTATGTCGTTGAGCGTCGCTATCAATTTGGATTTCGCAGGCTTGAGGGTGGTCATGCCGACGACAGCAGATATGCCGAACCCTAGTTTGGTTGGATCTAACTGAGCGCTATATCCCTTGATGACCCCAGAATCTTCGAGCTTTCGCAACCGATCAGTGGTGGCGGGAATAGAAAGACCTGCGTGCTTGGACAGCTCCGTGATGGAAATGCGACCAAAGTCCTGCACCTTCCCCAAGATTTTGATGTCTATACGGTCCATGTAAGCTCCCACAGTAAAAAGTATAAATTTTAATGAAAAGCACCCGGTTTTCATTAAAAAATAATGCACCAAAATAAAGCAGAGTGCTAGTCTATTTGCAGCCCGGTAAAGCCTAACAAGAACCCG
Source organism: Pseudomonas sp. GR 6-02 (assembly GCF_001655615.1). GTDB lineage: Bacteria > Pseudomonadota > Gammaproteobacteria > Pseudomonadales > Pseudomonadaceae > Aquipseudomonas. The sequence continues at coordinate 2,555,160 of NZ_CP011567.1, read as the reverse complement.
GGTAATCAATAGCTCTGAATCCTTAGCGTTACGCACTGCATAATAAAATATTCTCCTCCAGGGATGGTGTTCGTATGGAAGATGAAAAAATAAAGTGTGAAAAAAAATCCTATCCATCATTCGCGAATTATATTGGAACGCAAGTCCTAAGTTTTCGTGATTTCAAGATGGATCAGATTTTTATGTATCTGGCTGGCGTCGCCCTTTTCTCGGTGGGGGCCAAGTTTTTCATAGTCAGTCAACTGGGGACTGACCCCTTAGATGTCCTGATCATCTCGATAAATAAAATACTCATGCTCGGAATGGGCGTTTGTTCGGGTATCGTTTCTCTATTCTTTCTGCTGTGGTGGATGCTCTGGAACAAGAAATATCCTCCGATAAGCCCATTTGTTACAACCACACTTACAGGTCTGTTGATTGACCTCTGGTCCGTGCTGGGGCTTGGAGAGTATTTGATTGTCAGAGTGAATGAGTACACGATATTGGCGATGGGTCTGGTGCTGTGTGCTTATTCGTCTGCACTGATTATCATGAGCGGTATTGGTATCAGAATCATGGACCTTGTGGTGCTTACCATGGTGTCCAAATGGGCGTGGTCATTCACCAAAGCCAAAATGATAATTGAAATTGGCATCTTTTCAACCGGATGGCTTCTAGGCGGGCCCTTCGGTATGGGAACCATTGCATTCTTGTTGGTCATAGGCCCTCTTATACAGCCATTCATGAATATAAACGCCAGGCGTTTTTCACTTAAGAATTATGGATTGACCAGCGTTTCTCCGCCTATCAATAACTACTAGGGGATTGCCGCCACTGTGGCGGCGGGGTTGTTTCGCCTCGACTATTTAAACCGATGATATTGACAGCAACTTCCGTGAAATGAGGAGTGAGAGATGGACACTACAAAAAATAAAAACTGGACCTTGGAAAGCACGCCTGCAAAGTTGGAAGAAATACTCCCGAACGGCGTTGTAAAGTGTCATCTTTCTCCCCGAAACTGTGTCATTCAGGAGGGTAAAGTAGGTTTTTGCAAGGTGCGCGGAAACAGAGGCGGCCGGTTAGTTACATTGAATTATGGCAAAGGCGTTCACAGCACCGAAGAGACCATCGAAACCGAGGCGGTATTCCACTTTGCTCCCGGAGAGCGAATCCTTTCCCTAGGCAATATCGGCTGCATGCTTAACTGCGGCTACTGCCACAATTGGAAGACCTCTCAGGCCAAGTATGTGACAGACAAAGATGTTTACTACTATACGCCTGAACAGGTTGTAGAAACCGCCTTAAAGCATGGTATACGCGTTATCTCCTGGACGTATAACGACCCTGTTGTCTGGCATGAATTCATCCTCGATACGGCAAAGCTGGCAAAGGAAGCGGGCTTAATCAATTTATATAAATCAGCTTTTTTTATCAGTGAAGAAGCCATTGATGAACTATTGCCCGTCATCGACATATTCTCGATTTCGCTAAAATCCATCTCCCCCGAATACTATCGAAAAGTCACAACAGGCTGGGTAGAGCCCGTTCTGGCTGGCATCAAGAAAGTATACGATGCTGGTAAATATGTTGAAGTCAGCACCTTGATGGTTACCGATATCAGTGACGATGAGGATACCGCCAGGAAAATCAGCCAGTGGGTACTGGATGAACTGGGCCCGAATGTACCGCTCCACTTTGTAAGGTTTCACCCTGATTATAAAATGAGTAATAGCATCAGGACGCCCGTGGATAGACTCCTGAAGGCCCGGGACATTGCCCGGAGCATGGGGGTTGAGCATGTTTATCTGGGTAACGTAAATGATGTCGAGGGCACCAATACCAACTGCAATAATTGTAACGCTCTACTCGTTACCCGCTACGGTTTGAATGCTGAACTGATCGGATTGGATAGCAACGGTTGCTGCACCCGTTGTGGGCACGACGCACACTTCAAGTTACTGGGCGAACACAAAGCGAACATGCCTGTTGAACTGCGAGAGGCTGCATTGACCTCTTACGAGAAGCGAAAGTTCGAGTGGCATGGGGATATCGTATCGCTGCACGCCCAAGTGCTGAATACTGAAGACTTTGAACAGACCGTCTACCTGCGGCGCAACTATACCGACGGGCTCAACAGTGATTGGAAATCACTGACATTGCGGCCGTATGAAAGCTATCGATTTATTATTGCCAAGGCACGAATTGATGAATCAGGCCCTGAAGTTTGGCTTCCCAAAGGGGTGAACTCAAATCTTCATGAAGTATTCGACAGGGCTCACTTCCCAACCGAGTCGATTGAAGAGATTGGTATTTCGCAGAACGACATCACGCCGACCATTGGGTATGAAGGCAAGCAGAACATGTATGAGCAGGTTATCAAACTGGTGAGCAAATCATGAGCGTGTCTACTGAAATACTCCACATCAGGGTCGATGACCGAGAGGCCCACCCATCCGTGACGCCTATTTATCAGTGCAGCGCTTTTAGCGCTGACTCGGCGTTCTTCTACTCGAGAAAAGCCAATCCCAATGTGACTGAGCTGGAACAGGTTGTCGCTGCACTGGAAGGAAGCGAATACGCCTTGGCCTACAGCACCGGAATGAGTGCCATCTACATGGTGCTGGAGCTGCTGAAACCCGGTGGGTCGCTGGTGATCAACAAATATATCTATGGCTGTTCTTATAAGCTGTTTCAGCGATATGCGGCACGTATCGGTGCGAAACTGACGATTCTGGATCTCACCACGGAAAGTGGATTGAAAGAGTTGCCGTCGGACGTGGACATGGTCATTTTCGAAACACCGACCAATCCCTTTCTGAAAGACATTGATATTCATGCGGTCAGCAAGGCGGTTAAGCACAACAACCCACACGCTCTGGTGGTCGTTGACAACACGTGGGCCACTCCGATATTTCAAAAGCCTCTGAACTTCGGCGCGGATATTTCTCTGTACAGCGCAACGAAGTATTTCTCCGGGCATAGCGATGTCATGGGTGGCCTGGTACTCGTCAACAATGAAATGATTTATACGCGCCTCCTCGAAGGCCGCTTTTACTCAGGCTCAATATTAGCGCCTAATAGCGCATGGCTGCTTCGCAGAAGCATGCAAACATTTAACCTGCGCATGGAGAAACACAGCAACACAACCTCCAGCATGCTCAACTATCTACGGGAACTGCCCTTCATTGAGCATGTATATTATCCACGAGTCGATGGTAAACAATTGACCGGCTACGGTGGCATTGTGTTTGTTGATATTCGGCCCGATCTGGTCCCCTTTTACAAAACCTTCACCAGCTCCCTCAAATGGTTTGGAACGGGTACGGGCATGGCCTGTGTCACGTCAATGGTTGCGCAACCCTTTAGCGGAAGCCATGCCTCGATGACTGAGCAGGAAAAAGCGGATATGGGGATTGAAAAGGGGTTGGTACGATTGTGTTTTGGTTTAGAGGCCCTTGAGGATCTTAAAGAGGATCTGCTTCAGGCATTTGTGGCCATGGAAAATATGGCCAATCAAAAAAGTGCACTTAAACCTGCGTAACAGATGTTAATCATGAGCAACGAGCCTTCAACGGCTCGTTGCTTTTTATGGAGAAGCGAGATTGCCCAGCGTACTCGAAAAAACGATATTCGAAGACCCTACTCTGAACGTTATCCATCTTCTAAATTCCATTTCCAGTGAAAATCCAGAGGCAATCTCTCTGGCTTCCGGTCGACCTGACGACGAGCAATGCGACCTGTCCCTTATTGATAAAGGGCTGGCCAGCTATGCACGATACGCCGTCAATCCGGAACACTCGCTTGCGACACTACTTTGCCAATATGGAAAAACCACCGGAATTATCAACGGCATAATAGCCGAACACTTGCAGGTGGATGAAGGCATAAAGATTTTCAACCCTGAAAGTATTGTCGTGTGTATGGGGTTTCAGGAAGCTGCTACCTTGACACTGCTATCAATTTTTGAAGGAGGTGGTATTTTATTAGTGCCTGACCCTGTGTTTTCCGGAATAACGGGGATTGCGAAATTATTAAGAATAAAAATTGTACCCGTTCCCGAGGACACCTTCCTCGATCCATCTGCCCTGCGCAAGGTAGCTGAAGATCTTGAGTCCAGGGGGGAAAAGGTAAAAGCGCTGTACGCGATTTCAGATTTTAGTAACCCTACTGCTAACAGCCTTTCCTATGAAAACAGAAAGGCCATGCTCTCCTTGGCCAATGAAATGAATTTTTTTATCCTGGAGGATAATGCCTACAGCTACTTCAGGTACGAGGGAGATAAAATCCCCTTGATGAAGTCAATCGACAGTAGTCGAGTATTCCTTCTTGGCTCTTTTGCAAAGTCAATTTTTCCGGGATTGCGTATGGGCTACGTAGTCGCCCCGGAGAGCGCTGGGGTGATTTCCTTTAGCGCCAGGTTATGTAAAGCCAAAAGCTTGATCACCGTCAATACACCTGCCCTGTGCCAGGCAATTGTCGGAGGTTTGCTGATAGAGAACAATTACTCTTTAAAACAGCTTAATCAACCAAGAGTGTTGTCTTACAGGCAAAAAAGAAACCATATGATTGAATGCCTTGAACGTGAATTCCCGGTCAAGGCTGGTTCTGAAAGAAGTGTCACCTGGAACCATCCAGAGGGAGGTTTTTTCATCAATGTACAGTTGCCCTTCACCTTTGAATATTTTGAAATGTGCGAGTGCGCCAGGAACTTCAAGGTTATTGTATTTCCCACTTCCTTGTTTTCGCTGACGAATCAGGCTGTCACTCAGGTCAGATTGTCGTTTAGCAATGCGACAGAATCAGAAATCAAACAAGCGATAGGTAGCCTCAGGGCGTACATTGAATCCAGAATTCAGTAAAGCATCCTCCCGTCAAACCGTAGGGGATTGATGCCAAGGCTTACTCATCAGCCAATAAGAAATAAGCCTTGCCTCATTTCCCTATTAAGCTGCTGTGGCGAGCATAACGCCAGTGGCTACTTGGTAGGCACCCAGAATGGTGATGGTTGACCCGGAAAAATAGTTGATCAACCTGAGCTTTGATTGGGAGATTCTGGTCTTGAATATGGAGGAGAATCCGCTCAATCCCAGCCACCAGACAGCCGAGCCTAGAAATATACCTGTCACCATAGGCAGCACTGAGTGCTGACCGCTTTGATCATTAGCCATGCCATCGCTCATGGCAGCAAATATCGCAATAAACGACAGGATGGTCATTGGGTTCGACAGTGTCAAAAACAGTGTACTCAAGTAGGCTTTTAACAGGTTGGCTCGTTCACCCGCCAGGGCTGTTGAGCTCGCTTTCGATTTTATTGTTTGATAACCAATGTACGCGAGGAACATCCCCCCCAAAATACACAACCATGGCTTAAAGCTAATGAGTGTCGCTATGATGACTGTGATTCCCAGCGCACCGACAAATCCATAGATCGAATCGGCTGTGGCCGCCCCTAACCCTGTCGCGAAACCTGCTCTCCATCCAAGCGCAAGGCTCCTCTGTATGCACAACAGCCCAATGGGTCCCACAGGGGCTGCGATACAAAGCCCAATGATCATCGACTTAATGAAAATCAACATAAATGCACCTCCGCAATTGATGCTTAAAGGTTAGGAGAAGTACATTTTTTTATGAATTAATTATTAATTCCCATAGAGGTTTTTTTGATAATTTTGTAAGAAGTATTCTTATCTTTCCTTCATTATTAAGGTGCACTCTGTGATGAGCCTTACTAAACACGATCGGGATGCCATTCGCCTTTGACGATGACGCCGGCCAGGACGTTGCAGGCATTCCTGGACGACTTGGGTTTTGAAGGGCTTTGGATAAGAGGTGCGTTGGCGCATGGCGATCCGCTTGTGAGGCCAAAAATGGTGTCCACTGGGTCCATCCATATGACAGGATAGTTCGCGCAACTTGCACCGGGATCTGTTTACCAACGCATTCAAGATCGGCCCGCAATCCCCAGAACCGCTCATGCATTCAGCCTGCGTCGCCTTCGGCATGGAGCGTCTGCTGTTGTCGCTGCTGGCGCAGATTGGAAATCCCGACACACTGCTGGCTCTTTTACGCGATGTGTTGGGCGACCATCGCGGCAGCCGCGAGACAAAGGAATGTGAATATGCGGCACTGGTTTGACGCAGGGGTGGCGAAAAGAATCGCCATCGTCTCGTTTCCATTGATGGGGACGATGGTCGGCAATTTATTGATGATGCTTGTCGACAGGCTATGCCTGGCACACTACTCACAAGATACGCTGGCCGCCTCCGGTCCAGCAGTATTCACGAGCATGGCGATCATCGCTTTCTTCTGTAGCACCGTAGGCGTGTCACGTTCCTTTATTGCACAAGCGAATGGTCGATCGGGGCTCAGCGAGGCTTGGAATGAAGCCGCACTGGGACTGCTCCTTGGTATTGCCTGCGGTGCCCTGCTGTTTGTCGCCGCTCCGTTGATCGCGATGATCCCACAGCTCAGCTCCCGCCCACCGCAGATTGTCAGCCTCGAATCGCAGTACATGCTCTGGGCGGCGATCTTCGGCGGCGTAATGACGATCGACACAGCGCTGTCCTCATACTTCAACGGTGTGGGTCGAACCCGCGAAACGCTCATGGTCGGCATCGTTGGTCAAGTAGTCGACTCAATCTTCACCGTCGGCCTGGTCTTCGGAAAGTTCGGGCTGCCCGAAATGGGAATGGCCGGAGCCGCTATCGGTACGTTGATCGGCACTCTGTCCATGCTGACGTGCTACGCAGTAATGCTGCCTCGAGAAATCTGGCTTGAGTTGATGAACATCTTCATTGCCCGTAGCGAGCGCCTACTGCCTCGGCTGTTTTTCCGGCTGCGTAGAGGTGTTCCCAGTGGCTTATCCGCCGGGGTGGATCAGCTCGGCAACACTGCATTCATCTGGATAGTCGCAGTACTGGGCTCTAGCGCGCTGGCGGCAAACAACGTCAATCTGACGATCAATTACCTGGGCATCATCCCGATCATCGGTTTGGGTATTGGTTGCAGCATTCTGTGCGCCACTGCAGTGGGCAAGGAGCAATACACTGAGTTGGCAACGATCCTACGGGTGACCGTGACCATCGAGCTGTTCTACGTACTGCTGGTTTCCACCGTTCAAATCACTTTGCCACAGGTCTTGCTCAAGGCTTTCGGCGACCTGGGGCACAATCCGGAGATCGTCGCCCTGGCCATCGATACACAACGCGTACTGTGGACATTCTCCGCCGCCTTTGTCTTCTCTATGACGGGTGCAGCCGTCTTGGAGAGTATTGGCATGGCCAGATTTTCGCTGGTCGTGCGCCTGATTCTGATGTGGTTTATAAGCATTCCGTTGATCTATTACGTCGCAATGAGCAATCGCGATGTGCCGTCGTCGCTGATGACATGCTGGGTCATCGGTTCGGTGTTCGAATTTTCGATTGGCGCAATTTATTTCTGGCGAATCGCCAAAGCCATTCGAGGGGCCGAAAACCGTCTTCACGCCGATCCTCATCCGGCGAGCGAGAGCGCCCTATGAACCTGAATGAAGTCATTCGTTTCGCACCTTTAGCGATCAACTGCTTTACAGGAAGTCTGGCACAACTATCCAGACGAGGCGGTGTCCTCATCAATGAAGCACAACTGCTTGAGGCCAGCGACGGCTACCTCTGTACCGCGCAGGCCTCGATGAATGGGGCATGCCCGAATACACCTTCGCGATTGAAAACGTCGGGCTTCGTGCTTGCAAGGCATTAGGCGGCAGAGTTGACCCACACGACTACGCCGGCGTGCTCGATCAGTAGCGTCTTGAGTTGCGTGACCCAATCTGTACCGATCGCCAATCGCGCCAGTAGCTAAATAGAGGAGCTGCTTGCATACCCAGCAAGGAATCAGGCTTCCTTCAACAACCCTCGCACCATCGACCTCAATTGCAGAAGAACCATTCCTGCTGGTCGATTTCCGGGCTCCCGTTGGCAAGTTCTCAAACCCTGTACTACTGTCATCTCGTGCTGGATGCTCGGGATCGTGGACGTTCGATCTCCCCCAAGGTCATGGAATGAAGACCCCATCGTGAACACACACGTGTTCCAACCGCTGTGCATACGACGTGTACGACGAGCCTAATGTGGCTCCGGTTCACAGGGAGGTGCTTATGGTGGCTTCAGGTCTAAAGCCTCGGCAGCAAATGCTGAGTATTCGCCAATGCATTGATACAAAGCACTCTGCTTTTCTCTCCTACCTCCCCTGGCATCCCCACTCCAGATTTCAGCCCGCTAAGTACCAGTAACTGAGCATGCGCAGCGTGCACTGCCTGAGCATGTGCCTGGTATGACTGGCATTATAGGAATGATTGGTAGTGCAATGGATCCAGGGGCTATGAATGGATTTCGCTCTGCGAGATCAATGCACTGCCAAGGCAAACAAGCAGTGGTCATTATATACATTAGGAGTGATCGCATAGTGAGTAACATAACTGTATTCAAGTTTCGGGGACAGTATTTAATTGCTCTATGGATGTGCGTCACCAGCGGTTTATGCATTTTTTTAGGAGGGATATGGATTAAGCGTGACGGTGCATTAGGAGGCGGGATATTTTTATTAATATCCTTATCTTTAACCATATTAGTTGGAGGATTGATCTTAGCTGGACGCTCAGTTCTATCCATTGATGATCAGTGCTTATCCAGACAAATTTTTGGTAAAACCTGGCAAAAAATAAAATGGGAAAATGTCAGCTTAATTACTGCCTTCCCTGTATCTAGCATGCGCGGACTTAATGCCAGAGGATTTAATATATATCCTACAACAAAACCAACATTCCGGATTACTCCATCAGGGAAGATCACATTCACCGACCAGCTTGAAAACATTTCAGAGCTCATCGCTCTTATAAACGACTACGCCAGCCAGAAAAAAATACCAATTAAAATCAGAAAAACATTGTTCGACGAGCTAAAACCCTCAGACAAATTATGAATAATTTCAATATAACAAGCCGACACTCCTGAGGCTTCTGCTGGAGTGCAAATCGCCCAACAGCCAGCAGTACACTGGGCGGAAAAATGATGGCACGGGTGTCTATTATTATCGGGCACTCTCCGGGATTTGGGCGATTTATCTCGGGAGATTCGATTGGCCTTGCGGGTGGGATTAATACGTACGTCTATGTCAGCGGCAATCCGTTAAGTTACAAAGATCCGCAAGGTAAATGGCTAGTCGGTGCAGTAACCGGTGCAGTTATTGGCGGGATCAGTGGCTATGCTAGCGCGTTTGAAATCGGTGGCGATGAGACTGATGCTACTTGGGCTGCTTTATCGGGGGCGCTAGCTGGCGCTGCAGTCGGCGCGATTGCGCCTGAAAGCCCATGGGCTCCTGCTGCAACCAGTGCTGCAGGCGGAGCTGTAGGTGATTGGGCTGGTCAAAAGTTATCGAATCACGCTAAAAGCAAAGAGAATGCTTGTATCCCTCAAGGTAAGGTAAATTGGGGGAGAGGTAGTAGGCGCGGGTATCGGCAGCGCGATTGCCGGCTTGGCGCAGGGCAAAGGAATCGCCGCTGCCATCCTCAGTGGAGAACTAGGCTTTATGGGCGGCGCTGCAGGAGCCGGCATCTGTAATCAGCTTGGAAAATAATTCCACCATGAATACTTGGCACGATAAGACGTTTGGCAGGACCGGCATATGGATTTGGCTTCCTGGAATAAGCCCTATTGTTCTTTTGGGAGTTTTTATTTTTCTTGCTTCTCCATACTATTACCTACAGGACTTTATAGGAGGTGGGATATTATTAGGCCTGCCTGCTGCTTGGGGTATATTCTACATTTCCCAGGTCCGAACAGTACTGCAAGAAATTTCGCTGGATGATGATCGTATTTTAGGGAGGTTGTATTTCGGACAAGTCAACCTATTTGACCGAAATAAGCCCGGCATCAATATTGAGCTTAACAATGGCAGAATACTGCGAATAAATGCAAAAACCGAAGGGTTCGCCAGTTTGGTAGAAACATTAAAGGCGTTTGCTAAAGCATCCGACCAAATTTTTTGCAGCCTATAAAATAACTGTGATTTCTCCTCAGCACCACTCATATGGTGTCGTTCATAAATGTCGCAACTCCAAATCCAATAACGGGTACAGTTTTTGGCTGGTCGGGAACTGCTAGCTTAGATCGACATGGGAGCTGGTACGAGAGTGTATTAGGTGCAGGACTTGGAAAGTCTGCTAATATTATAATTGGAAGTATTACTACATATGGAATTCGTACATAATCTCATAACACCTGCCCCAGCAACATCCATGACTGCTATCATCAATAACGTCAATACTCCTCAGTTTGGTACGCAACAGTAGTGTGGTCGACAGGGTGATAATCACGATGCTCACCAGATTCGTATGTGCTCGCTCCCTGATCTTCTTAGTCTTGTTGTTCGGACTTGGATTGGGATGTGTGTCACTCTCTCAGGCTTCGGCATACGGAAACTGCCCTCCCGAAATGAATAGCCAAGCAGGGTCTTTTTTAGTTGATGCGCGCGGAGATTGGCCCTCCCTTTTCAAGCATCAGAGAGTCTTCGCTTCTTGTGATGATGGTGAGCTTGGCGAGGGCTATTCTGAAGCAGTGGCGAACCTCTTCGCCCAAGGATGGGATCAGTTCGATACATTTGTTGCACTTGCAAAAACACACCCTGACTTTCAAAATTGGGTGATACGACATATCGATGCGACTGTCTCAGATGACGACCTAAATAGAATCATATTAAATTCCAATACATGCATTAATAATGCACCGGTGGAAAAACTTTGCAGGGTTATTCGACAGAGTGCTGAAAATGCCCTGATGGAATCTGCACGGATGCGACGATAAAATTTGGGGATAGGTTCTACGCCTATGTCAGCGGCATCCTTGCTGTATGACGCCAACGGCAATATGACCAGTGACGGCAACAATACCTACACTTGGGATTCGCGCCAGCGCCTGAGCACACTCAAAGGCACCACGTCCGGGAGCTTCATTTATGAGGCGGCCAACAGACGCAGCCAGAAGACGATTGCCAGACAGACCACCGGGTATGTTTTCGATGGCCTCAACCTGGTGCAAGAGCTGACCGGTGCCGCCCCCCCGACGGTGCGAGCCAATCTCCTCACGGGCGGTCTCGATGAAATCTTCAGCCGCACCGAGGCGGCAGCACCTACAGCTACTTGGTTGATGCACTGGCTTCAACTCAGGTTCTCACCGACAGCAGCGGAGCGCTCACCACGCAATACACCTATGACCCCTACGGCAAGACCAGCAGCAGCGGCTCCACCAGTGCTAACAGCCAGCAGTATACCGCGCGGGAAAATGATGGCACGGGAGTCTATTATTATCGGGCACGGTATGACTCTCCTAGCTTTGGACGGTTTATCTCAAGAGACCCGACTGGCTTGGCTGGAGGGCTTAATATCTATGCATGTGTTCGTGGGAATCCGTTGAGTGGAATTGATCCATTAGGTCTTTTCGCTATCCTTGCTTATAGCCAATGGATGAATTATCACGCACATACAAGTTCTCAGCATCAATGTGCGAAGTATGTTCGGCGAGGTCTCGAAGCTGGAGATGCAGATATTACTGGGCACCCTAGTGATGCGAAAAATTATGGGCTGATGTTGACAAACAATGGGTTTACGCCTATTCCTTCAGAAAATTACACTCCTCAAGCAGGTGATACCGTAGTATTTCAACCACATCCTGGCGGAAATCCGCCTGGATATATTGAAATACTCATTAGTGATCAATGGGTGTCGAACTTCAACAAAAATCATTTCTCACCAGGTATCGGACATGAAAACTCGACATATCAAATATATCGAGTACCAAATCAATAATATAAAATCTATAACATTAGTCTATTTGCGAAACCTGGTATTCCTGCATGTCGCTGGAGTGCCGCTTCTATTTGCACAACCTGCCTACCCACAAGATGTCGAATCGACAGATATTGTATATCAACTATATAAGAATTATGGTTGGGAGGCGCTATTCTCATCTCCAGACGATGCCAAGAAGAGCATTGGAGATCCTCTTCTAATGCAATCGAAGGAAGAACTCGAGAAGTATTTTGATGACAAACTTGTGCACCTCATTTTAAAGGAGGCAGATTGTATTGCAAAAAAACCCGGCGAGATTTGCAAGTTAGAGTTCAATCCAATATTTGCCTCACAAGATGCTTCCGCATCAGAATTAAGCATAAAGAGCATCAATCCAAGGCGCGTTGACGTGCAATTTGTTTATCCATCAAATCATGAAAAAATCAAGCTTTCGTATGTAATGATTGATTCTCCGAAAGGATGGAGAATTGCAGATATCAAATATATTGACAGTCATGCATCACTGAAGAATCTTCTGGAAAGATAAGGTAATGTAACCCCCACGGTACGGGCCAAATCTCCTCACGGGCGGCTTGGATGAAGTATTCAACCGCACCGAGGCCAGTGGCAGCACCTACAGCCACTTGGTTGATGCGCTGGGTTCAACCCCAAGCACTTGCCGACAGCACTGGCGCGCTCACCGCGCAATACACCTATGACCCTTATGGCCAGACCAGTAGCAGCGGCTCCGCCAGTGTTAACAGCAGCAGTACACCGATCGAAAAATGATGGCACGGGTCTCTATTACTATCGGGCACGGTATTGCCAACCAGGTTTTGGGCGTTTTATCTCGGGAGATCCGATTGGTCTTGCGGGAGGGATAAATATATTTGTCTATGTATCGGGAAACCCGACAAATTTCATTGATCCATTTGGTTTAGAACTTTGAAAGGTGGTGCGCCATGATCATAAAAAAGTCGACACTTGAATTTTTGTTTACGCTACTCACACTTACAAGCTTAGGCATGCCAGCTTCGGCGAGTGATAGTTCACCCCATTGCCGAGAGGCAGTCATGATGTTTTTAACCACTCCAGAAAAGCGTACTCTTATTGCATTATCAGAATGCTAGCGAAACTGAATGCTGGTCGATTATCGAGCAGCCGAACAGCAACCTCAACCAATTGATGCATTTGGTTGAACAAGGAAATGATTGGAGCGCTCAGTATTTAGTTGAGCACTTAAGAGTGCTAGATGGAGGAAATTTAGAAGATTCACTTTTAGCGCTGGGGCTATTTTCTGACCACCATATGGAACGCTTATTGATTTTCGCGAAGAAAGGACAGCTCTCAAAGCAGGAACTCAGTGACACCTTAACCATGCTTCCACTTTCATTGAGTGATAATCCAGCGGGCCAATTGGATTATCTAAAGGCAAGAAGAAATCGAGTGATGCGCGTAACGAGAAAAAATCTATCTGAGCAAAAGACTCTAGCACTAAGCGCTATCGATAATTTTGAGTCCGAGATCAGGTCAAAAAACCCGCAACTCATTGAAAATCCTCAGCATTAGATTAGTGCTTTCATCACCCCCAAGCTCTACATCAAACTGGGCCGAGCCTCAATGTAACCACCTTGAAGGTTCGCCAGGCCAGAAAGACTGCTGTAAGAGAATTCTCGCCAGCAGCCAAGGCAGTGAGACGATCCTCTCTTCGAGCGGTTCGAGGATTAATCCCCTTTCGCATTTTCAGTCAAAGGCATATGTACATCTCCTCGTCTCGATCGATTGAGGAGAGATGTACGGGTTCCAGCAATGCGTCATCTATCTGAAAACCGGCATGCCCTGGGACCGGATTTCGACGTACGTTTTAATGTACAAAAAAGCGTGGCTGGGGGTGGTTCTCAGTAGAAATCACTGGAACGAAAAAAGAGGCAAAAGCCTCTTTTTTCAATGCTGACAACAAAATAACGCGCAAAAAAAACGCCACTCAATGAGTGGCGTTTTTCTGTATTTGGAGCGGGAAACGAGACTCGCATCTAGCGTCCTACCCATTGAAATCTAAGGGTTTTCTTTTATTCCTGCTGCAGGAATGGACTTGATGCTGGACTTGTTTTCAGGGTGTATCAAGAGCAAAAAAGGAGTGAATCCACGCCACGCTATTGGAGCCTACCTATAGCCAACTGACGATTTTTGCGGCTACGAGGCCAGCTTTGAACTTGGTGTCATCGAACTTGTGCCGCCATGGATCAAGCTGCCAATAGGGAATGCGCTGACCGCGATTCCCCTGGCTCAGAAGCAGTAAGCGTCGAGCCTTGATATCGCGATTGATCTGATCGCGAGATTTACCTGCCAGCCTGGCGAAAACCAGCAGCGGCAAGTTACTCGAAACCTCAAACGTGGCCGACATTTCAGCTCGTTCACGCTGGATGTCAGACACGTGAGATTTGTGAGGTTTTTCTGTCCGTATCGGTGCAGGTACGGCAGGCGATCGGTTGCGCCCAAGGGGGGCTTTCTCGCTACTGACCAGCATCGTCGATGCGACGGTCGCCGGTACAAAGCTTCGGTAGCTGAGCCACAACTGCACTTGCCTTCGGATTTGAACGTCACCTAAATCGTCGAGCATCGAATTCAATAGCAGCTCGTCCTCACAGTCCAGAATCTTACGTGCAGGTTGACCGATTTCCAGATCAAGAGGTCAACAGCGACAGCGCGATCACGGCCTTCCAAGACGTGACTCCAAGCAGCAACAAATCCCGGTGCAATGAACATCCATGTTTTCACTCCAATAGTTCCCGTAGTCGTACACCTCACCGACCATCGACCGCTACAAGATCGATAGCACCAGTCCTGCTGCAGCGATGTACTCCGAGCAACGGGCAATACCTGCCCTCCCTTTTATCGCCTTCCGACCAGAAACCCATAGAGGGGACTTGCGCAACCAGTATTATGGTATACCATCATACGCACAGACACTCTTACCCTTACAACGGAGCAGCTCATGAGTTTCGAAATTCGCAAGATCGTCAGCTATGTCGAAGAAACCTTTATCGAAGGCGGCAAGGCTGCCGACAAGCCCGTGACCATGGTCGGGCTGGCCGTGGTGATGAAAAACCCTTGGCTGGGTCGCGGCTTCGTCGAAGACCTGAAGCCGGAGATCCGTGCCAATTGCTCCGACCTCGGCGCGCTGATGGTTGAACGCCTGGTGGGCATCATCGGCGGCGCCGAGAAGATCGAAGCTTACGGCAAGGCCGCTGTGGTTGGCGCCGATGGCGAAATCGAGCACGCCTCTGCCGTGATCCACACCCTGCGCTTCGGCAACCATTACCGCGAAGCGGTCAAGGCCAAGAGCTACCTGAGCTTCACCAACAAGCGCGGCGGCCCGGGCACTTCGATCCAGATTCCGATGATGCACAAGGACGACGAAGGCCTGCGTTCGCACTACATCACCCTGGAAATGCAGATCGAAGACGCGCCGCGCGCCGATGAAATCGTCGTGGTACTGGGTTGCGCCGATGGCGGCCGCCTGCACCCACGCATCGGCAACCGTTACATCGACCTGGAAGAACTGGCGGCCGAGAACGCCCAGTAATCCGATCAGTCACCACAACAAAAAAGGCATGCAGGAGCGCTCCATGATTCGGCTCACCGCTGAACGCACCCCGGCTGGCACCAGTTACCTGGCGACCGGCCAAGGCCAGCCCGTGGTTTTGATCCACGGCGTGGGCCTGAACAAAGAAATGTGGGGCGGCCAGGTCGTTGGCCTGGCCACAAAGTACCGTGTGATTGCCTACGACATGCTGGGCCATGGCGCCAGCCCGCGCCCGGAAAGCGGCACGCCCCTGCTGGGCTATGCCGACCAGTTACTGGAGTTGCTCGACCATCTGCAATTGCCTCAGGCAACAGTGATCGGTTTTTCCATGGGCGGGCTAGTGGCGCGGGCGTTTGCCTTGCATTACCCGCAACGCTTGCAAGGCCTGGTGGTGCTCAACAGCGTGTTCAACCGCAGCCCCGAACAGCGTGCCGGCGTCATCGCGCGCACCGCTCAAGCGGCCGAGCATGGCCCGGATGCCAACGCCGAAGCTGCGCTGTCGCGCTGGTTCAGCCGTGAATACCAGGCGGCCAACCCGGCGCAGATCGCCGCGCTGCGCCAGACCTTGGCGGGCAACGATCCGCAGGGCTATCTGACCACGTATGAGTTGTTCGCCACCCAGGACATGTACCGCGCGGAAGATCTGGGCAGCATTCAGGTGCCGACACTGGTCGCCACCGGCGAACTGGATCCCGGCTCGACACCGGAAATGGCCAAACAACTGGCCGAGCGAATTCCCGGCGCGACCGTTGCCGTGCTCGCCGAGCAGCGGCATATGATGCCCGTAGAATCGCCGCGCCTGGTCAACCAGCTGTTGCTGGAGTTTCTCGACACAGCAAACGCCCGACAAAACCAAATAAAGGGGATCGTTGCATGACACTCGCACGCTTCCAGATGTGCATCGGCGGTGAATGGGTCGATGCCCTCTCCGGCAAGACTTTTGAAAGCCTGAACCCTGCCCTGGCGCAAGCCTGGGCTGAATTACCCGATGCCGACGAAGCCGATGTCGAACGCGCCGTGCAGGCCGCGCAGACGGCTTTCGACAGCCCGGCCTGGCGCGGCTTGACCGCCACCGCTCGCGGCAAACTGCTGCGACGCCTCGGTGATCTGATCGCTGAGAACAAAGAACAACTGGCGCAGCTGGAAAGCCGCGACAACGGCAAGCTGATTCGCGAAACCCGCGGTCAGGTCAGCTACCTGCCGGAGTTTTTCCACTACACCGCGGGTCTGGCCGACAAACTCGAAGGCGGCACCCTGCCCCTCGATAAGCCCGATCTGTTTGCCTACACCGTGCATGAAGCCATGGGCGTAGTCGCGGCGATCATTCCCTGGAACAGCCCGCTGTACCTGACCGCGATCAAACTGGCGCCAGCTCTTGCGGCAGGCAACACCATCGTGATCAAACCGTCCGAGCACGCCTCGGCGACCATTCTGGAGCTGGCTCGCCTGGCGCTGGAAGCCGGGATTCCGCCGGGGGTAGTCAACGTCGTCACCGGTTACGGCCCAAGCACCGGCGCCGCCCTCACCCGCCATCCGCTGGTGCGCAAGATCGCCTTCACCGGTGGCGCCGCGACCGCACGGCATGTGGTGCGCAGCAGCGCGGAGAACTTCGCCAAGCTGTCGCTGGAGCTGGGCGGCAAATCGCCGAACATCATCTTTGCCGACGCCGACCTCGACAGCGCCATCAACGGTGCGATTGCCGGGATCTATGCGGCGTCCGGCCAGAGCTGCGTTTCCGGCTCGCGACTGCTGGTGCAGGACGAAATCTACGACGAATTCGTCTCGCGTCTGGTCGAACGCGCCAAGCGCATCCGCATTGGCAACCCGCAGGAAGACAGCAGCGAAATGGGCCCCATGGCCACCGCGCAGCAATTGGCGGTGGTCGAAGGCCTGGTGGCCGATGCCATCGCCGAAGGTGCGCGCCTGCGCCTGGGCGGCAAGCGTCCAAAGAATCTGGGCGATGGCTGGTTCTATGAGCCGACCCTGTTCGAGTGCGACCGCAACTCGATGAAGATCATGCAGGAAGAAGTCTTCGGCCCGGTGGCCTCGGTCATCCGCTTCAAGGACGAAGCCGAAGCGCTGGCGATTGCCAACGACTCGCAGTTCGGCCTCGCCGCCGGCATCTGGACCCGCGACCTGGGCCGCGCCCATCGCCTGGCCCGGGACGTGCGCTCCGGGATCATCTGGGTCAACACTTACCGTGCGGTATCGGCCATGGCGCCAATCGGCGGCTTCAAGAACAGCGGCTATGGACGCGAAAGCGGCATCGATTCGGTGCTGGCCTACACCGAGCTGAAAACGGTGTGGATCAACCTGTCTCAGGCGCCAATGCCTGATCCCTTCGTGATGCGCTAGGAGACCGCCGACATGATCGAACCCGGCATTTATAAAGACGTCATGAGCTCGTTCCCTTCCGGAGTCACGGTGGTTACCACCCTGGACCCGGACGGCGGCATCGTCGGCATCACCGCCAGCGCCTTCAGTGCGCTGTCGATCGACCCGGCACTGGTGCTGTTCTGCCCCAATTATGCCTCCGACACCTACCCGATCCTGCGCGACAGCAAGCAGTTCGCGATTCATCTGCTGTCCGCCGACCAGACTGCCGAAGCCTATGCGTTTGCCGGTAAAGGCAAGGACAAGGCCAAAGGCATCGACTGGCACCTCAGCGAGCTGGGCAACCCGCTGCTGGGCAAAGCCACCGCGATTATCGAGTGCGAACTATGGCGTGAGTACGACGGCGGCGATCACGCGATCATCGTCGGCGCGGTTAAGAACCTGATTCTGCCCGAGCAACCGGTGACGCCGATGGTCTATCACAAAGGCAAGCTGGGCCCGCTGCCCGCGCTGGCCTGATATTTATCTTCAGGGGCGCAGGTCCATGTGGCAGCGCCCCCCACTTTCTTAGGAGCCGGCATGAGCCCAGCAGCCTTGCAACTGTTCCGCCAGCAGGCCTACATCGACGGCCAATGGCTGGATGCGCCCAACGGTGCCTGTCAGGACATCTTCAACCCGGCCAACGGCGAGCTGATCGGCCAAGTGCCCAACCTTGGCGCCGAACACGCGCGCCAGGCCATCGCCGCCGCCAATAATGCCTGGCCGGCCTGGCGCGCACTGACCGCCAAGGAACGCAGCGAGACGCTCAAGCGCTGGCATTCGCTGATGCTCGAAAACGCCGACGCCCTGGCGGAAATCCTCACCCTGGAACAAGGCAAACCCCTGGCCGAAGCCAAGGGTGAAATTCTCTACGCCGCAAGTTTCATCGAGTGGTTCGCCGAAGAAGCCAAGCGCATCTACGGCGACACCATTCCCAGCCACAAAGCCGATGCGCGCATTGTGGTCAGCAAAGAGCCGATCGGAGTCGTCGCGGCGATCACCCCGTGGAACTTCCCGTCGGCGATGATCACCCGTAAGGCCGGCCCGGCGCTGGCGGCCGGTTGCCCGTGCATCGTCAAACCGGCCCCGGAGACACCGTTCTCGGCGCTGGCCATGGCCGCGCTGGCGGAACAGGCCGGGATTCCACCGGGCATTTTCAACGTGATCACCGGCGACGCCGTGGCCATCGGTGGCGAACTGACTGCCAGCCCATTGGTGCGCAAACTGTCATTCACCGGCTCCACTGCAATCGGAAAGTTGTTGATGGCTCAGTGCGCGCCGACGCTGAAAAAAGTCTCGCTGGAACTGGGGGGCAACGCGCCCTTCATTGTGTTCGACGATGCCGACCTGGAGCGTGCCGTGGAAGGCGCGCTGATCGCCAAGTTCCGCAATGCCGGGCAGACCTGCGTCTGCGCCAATCGCTTCCTGGTGCAGAGTGGTATTCATGATGCTTTCGCCACGCGCCTGGCCGAACGCGTGGTGCAACTGAACGTGGGCGACGGTTTTGAGGCAGGCGTCACCCAAGGTCCGCTGATCAACGAACGCGCGGTGGCCAAAGTCGAAGACCACGTGCAGGACGCCCTCGCCCAGGGTGCACAACTGCTTTGCGGTGGCGACCGCCATGCGCTGGGCCACGGTTTCTTCCAGCCAACGGTGCTGGCCGGCGTAACCGGTGAGATGAAAGTCGCTCAGGAAGAAACCTTCGGCCCGCTGGCCGCGGTGTTCCGCTTCGACACCGAAGCCGAGGCCGTGCACCTGGCCAACGACACCGAGTTCGGCCTCGCCGCCTACTGCTACACCCGCGACCTCGGTCGCGCCTGGCGCATGAGCGAAGCACTGGAGTACGGCATGGTCGGGATCAACGAAGGACTGATTTCCACCGAAGTCGCGCCCTTTGGCGGCATCAAGTCCTCGGGACTGGGCCGCGAAGGTTCCAAGTACGGCATCGAGGATTATCTGGAACTTAAATATACCCTGATGGGTGGGCTCGACGACTTTGGGAGCACACAACAATGAACAATGAAAAGTATGAAAAAGGCCTGAAAATCCGCACCCAGGTGCTGGGCGAAGCCTACGTGAACCGCTCCATCGAGAACGCCGACGACTTCACCCGACCACTGCAGGAAATGGTCACCGAGTATTGCTGGGGCCACGTCTGGGGCCGTGAGGGTTTGTCGCTTAAAGAGCGCAGCATGATAAACTTGGCGATGATTTCGGCCCTCAACCGGCCGCACGAACTCAAGCTGCATGTACGCGGTGCCTTGCGTAACGGGCTGAGTCGTGAACAAATACGCGAAATTCTGCTTCAGGTCGGTATTTATTGCGGTGTCCCCGCTGCCGTAGACAGTTTCCGGC
This sequence comes from Pseudomonas sp. GR 6-02, assembly GCF_001655615.1. Classification (GTDB taxonomy): domain Bacteria; phylum Pseudomonadota; class Gammaproteobacteria; order Pseudomonadales; family Pseudomonadaceae; genus Aquipseudomonas. The sequence continues at coordinate 2,535,046 of NZ_CP011567.1, read as the reverse complement.
TCGCCCGTGAAGCCTTCGCCGAAGCCGATGCCGAGGCCTCCAGTTAACCCTTGGCTGCTGTGATGACCTGAGCACGATGATCCTCGATCGACGTGCTCTTTTTGCATGGACAGCCACACTCAGAGCGGACCCCATGAAACGCCTGCCACTCGACGACAGCTTCAAGGTCAATCGCAACCCCGTTACCCTGCGCGAAATCGTGCTGGATAAACTGCGAAGCGCCATCATGAACTTCCAGCTCCTGCCGGGAGACCGTCTGGTCGAACGCGATCTGTGCGATCGCCTGGGCGTCAGCCGCACTTCCGTACGTGAAGCCTTGCGTCACCTGGAATCCGAAGGCCTGGTGGAGTTCGCCGACGCCAAGGGCCCACGGGTCGCGATCATCACCCTGGCCGATGCCGTCGATATCTATGAGCTGCGTTGCGTGCTCGAAGGCCTGATCGTTCAGCTGTTCACCCTGCGCGCCAAAGCCAAGGACATCAAGGCCCTGGAAAAAGCCCTGGAAGAAAACCGCAAGGCCCTCAAGGAAGGCGAACTGCAACAGGTCATCGATTCGGTGCAGGGTTTCTACGACGTGCTGCTCGAAGGTTCCGGCAACCATGTCGCCGCCACCCAGCTGCGCCAGTTGCAGGCCCGCATCAGCTACCTGCGGGCGACCTCGGTGTCCCAGGAAAACCGTCGCGGCAGCAGCAACCAGGAAATGGAACGCATGGTCGAGGCGATCAAGAGCGGCGATCCGCTAGCCGCTCACCAGGCTTGCGTCGACCACGTGCGCGCCGCCGCTGCTGTGGCTCTCGATTACCTGAAACGCAAACAGGAAGAAACCGGCGCGATCCCAGAGATCACGCTGCCCATCGCCCTTAAAGAACCGCGCATAGGTCGCTAATCATGTTCAGCCCGAGCTTTTGTCCGAAGTGTGGCGGCAGTGACCTGGGTCAGCAGCTACCGCCGGGCGATACGCACGAGCGCCTGATGTGCCGCGGTTGCGGCTACATCCATTACATCAATCCAAAAATCATCGCCGGTTGTATCATCGAACAGGACGGCAAGTACCTGCTCTGCCAGCGCGCGATCCCGCCGCGCCCTGGTACCTGGACGCTGCCGGCCGGCTTCATGGAAGCTGGCGAGACCACCGAGCAGGCAGCGCTGCGTGAAGTCTGGGAAGAAAGCGGTGTGCGCGCGGAAATCCTCTCGCCCTACTCGATCTTCAGCGTGCCGAAGATCAGCGAGGTGTACATCATCTTCCGCGCCATCGCGCTGGAGATCACCGGTCAGTACGGGCCGGAAACCCTGGACTACAAATTCTTCGCGCCCGAGGACATTCCCTGGGACAGCATCTATTACCCGGCGATCCGGCAGATCCTCGAACGCTATATCGAGGAACGCCAGGCCGGGGTCTACGGCATCTACATCGGCAACGACGACAGCGGCAAAATTCACTTCATCCGCTGATATCCCCTAGGGCGCCACGCCTTCGACAATGATCACTTCGGCCCGAGCCACGCCCTCGCGGTGCCGTTTCGCCTCTTGATATTGCTCGCTGTGGTAACAGGCGAGCGCCTGCTCGTAAGAATCGAATTCGATGACCACGCTGCGTTGCGGCGTGCGGCGACCTTCCATCGCTTCGCTGCGCCCGCCCCTGGCAAGCATCCGCCCGCCATATAACGCGAAGGCCGCCGGTGCCCGCTGGGTGTATTGGCTGTATTGATCGGGGTCGGTGACATCCACGTGAGCAATCCAGTACGCCTTCATAGTGACCTCTTGGTTTATTTTGTATTATGGTATACCAGTAAATATACCCACCCAACACTGAGAGTTCCAGCATGGCCTTCAACAGCATCGAAGAAATCATCGAAGACTACCGGCAAGGCAAGATGGTGCTGCTGGTCGATGACGAGGACCGGGAAAACGAAGGCGATCTGCTCCTCGCCGCCGATCGCTGTACTGCCGAGGCTATCAGCTTCATGGCCCGCGAAGCACGGGGCCTGATCTGCCTGACCCTGACCGATGAACACTGTCAGCGCCTGGGGCTGGAGCAGATGGTGCCGAGCAATGGCAGCATGTTCAGCACCGCGTTCACCGTGTCTATTGAAGCCGCCGTCGGTGTGACCACTGGCATCTCCGCCGCCGACCGTGCACGTACCGTCGCCGCGGCGGTTGCCGCCGATGCCGGGCCCGCCGACCTTGTGCAACCGGGTCATATCTTTCCGTTACGCGCCAAAGAAGGTGGCGTACTGACCCGCGCCGGCCACACAGAAGCCGGTTGTGACCTCGCCCGCCTGGCCGGTTTCACCCCGGCGTCGGTGATTGTCGAAGTGATGAACGACGATGGAACCATGGCCCGTCGCCCGGACCTAGAAGTGTTCGCCCGCAAACACGGGATCAAGATTGGCACCATCGCCGACCTGATCCATTACCGCCTGAGCACCGAACACACAGTGGTGCGCATCGGCGAGCGCGAATTGCCGACGGTGCATGGGACTTTCCGGCTGATCACCTTCGAAGACCGCATCGAAGGCGGCGTGCACATGGCGATGGTAATGGGCGACATCCGCCGGGACGAGCCGACGCTGGTGCGGGTGCATGTGATTGATCCGCTGCGTGATCTGGTTGGCGCCGAATACAACGGCCCGTCCAACTGGACACTATGGGCGGCCCTGCAGCGAGTGGCTGAAGAAGGTCGCGGCGTAGTGGTCGTGCTGGCCAATCATGAGTCGTCGCAAGCGCTGTTGGAACGCGTGCCTCAACTCACCCAGCCGCCGCGACAGTTCAGCCGCTCGCAATCGCGCATCTATTCTGAAGTAGGGACCGGAGCGCAGATTCTCCAGGATCTCGGGGTGGGCAAGTTGCGTCATCTCGGCCCACCGCTGAAATACGCAGGCTTGACCGGTTACGACCTGGAAGTGGTCGAGAGCATCCCTTTCACCGAATGAGTCCGGGGCTGGCCCCTTTACCCGCGCAGTTCACTATTGGGTGGCCTGACGGCAAAAAAACCGCTTTTGGCTGATAACCGGTAAGGCAAAATGCTTGCACAAAGCTTGGAATACCATAATATGATATTCCATAGACCGAACGCTTCAGCCAAAAGCCCCGGCAGGGAAAAGCACAAACAACAGCTCTTGGCACGGTCGCCTTTAAGGCCAGATGGACCTACTGCTCCCGATAGGCGGGCGACAAAAGCCCGCTTAAAAACACAACAATGAGGGCGTGAAAATGGTGTTGAAGAAAAGTGCAACCGCAATACTGTTCGCGGGCTTACTGGCCACGGTCAGCCATGTGGCAATGGCGGCCGAAAGCGTCAACTTCGTCAGCTGGGGCGGTACCACCCAGGATGCGCAGAAGCAGGCCTGGGCCGATCCGTTCAGCAAGGCCACCGGCATCACCGTGGTCCAGGATGGCCCTACCGACTATGGCAAACTCAAAGCCATGGTCGAAAGCGGTAACGTGCAATGGGACGTGGTCGACGTCGAAGCTGACTTCGCCTTGCGCGCAGCCTCCGAAGGTTTGCTCGAACCCCTCGATTTCTCCGTGATCCAGCGCGACAAAATCGACCCGCGCTTCGTCTCCGATCATGGCGTCGGTTCGTTCTTCTTCTCGTTTGTGCTCGGTTACAACGAAGGCAAGCTCGGCGCCAACAAACCTCAGGACTGGTCCGCGCTGTTCGATACCAAGACCTACCCCGGCAAACGCGCCCTCTACAAATGGCCAAGCCCTGGCGTGCTCGAATTGGCGCTTCTGGCCGATGGTGTAACTGCCGACAAACTCTATCCACTGGACCTGGATCGGGCCTTCAAGAAGCTCGACACCATCAAGAAAGACATCGTCTGGTGGGGCGGCGGCGCGCAATCGCAACAGCTGCTGGCGTCGGGTGAGGCGAGCATGGGCCAATTCTGGAACGGCCGGATTCATGCCCTCCAGGAAGATGGTGCACCGGTGGGTGTGAGCTGGAAACAGAACCTGGTCATGGCCGATATTCTGGTCGTGCCTAAGGGAACGAAAAACAAGGCGGCTGCCATGAAGTTTTTGGCCAACGCCAGCAGCGCCAAAGGACAAGCTGACTTCTCCAACCTGACCGCCTATGCGCCGGTCAACGTCGACAGCGTGGCACGCTTGGATTCAGTGCTGGCCCCTAACCTGCCGACAGCCTACGCCAAGGATCAGATCACTCTTGATTTCGCGTACTGGGCCAAGAACGGTCCGGCCATCGCGACACGGTGGAACGAATGGCTGGTCAAATGAAAATGACAGCAACAGCGTCCCGTCAACCTACACCGACCGGGAGCGCCGCTGGCGCTGCCGGGGCGGTTCCCGGCAAGGCGGCTGCGATGAACCAATCTCCCTCCCTGGCACAGCGCTGGCGCGGGTCGAGTAATCTGATCCCCGCCCTGCTGTTCCTCGGTCTGTTCTTTCTCGCGCCGTTGATCGGCCTGCTGCTGCGGGGGGTGCTGGAGCCGGTACCGGGCCTGGGCAACTATGAACAACTGTTCGCGAACTCGGCTTACGCCCGGGTCTTGATCAACACCTTCTCGGTAGCCGGACTGGTAACGCTGTTCAGCTTGCTGCTGGGTTTTCCGCTGGCCTGGGCAATCACGCTGGTGCCCCGTGGCTGGGGCCGCTGGATGCTCAACATCGTGCTGCTGTCGATGTGGACCAGTCTGCTGGCGCGGACCTATTCCTGGCTGGTGCTGTTGCAGGCCTCCGGGGTGATCAACAAAGCGCTGATGGCGATGGGCATCATCGATCAACCCCTGGAAATGGTGCACAACCTGACCGGCGTGGTGATCGGCATGAGCTACATCATGATCCCGTTCATCGTGCTGCCGTTGCAGGCGACCATGCAGGCCATCGACCCGATGATTCTGCAAGCCGGTTCGATTTGCGGTGCCAGCCCCTGGACCAACTTCTTCCGGGTGTTCCTGCCGCTGTGCCGGCCGGGGCTGTTTTCCGGTGGCCTGATGGTGTTCGTGATGTCTCTTGGTTACTACGTGACCCCGGCCCTACTGGGCGGCGCGCAGAACATGATGCTGCCCGAATTCATCATCCAGCAGGTGCAGTCGTTCCTCAATTGGGGACTGGCCAGCGCCGGCGCAGCCTTGCTGATCGTGATCACGCTGGTGTTGTTCTACTTCTACCTGAAGCTCCAGCCGGAATCCCCGGTTGGCGCCAGCAACGCGAGGTAAGCCGTCATGCTCCTGACCCCCAATGCCATGAGCCGCCGGATGCGTTTCGGCCTGTACTTCACCACCGGGCTGATCGCGTTGTTCCTGCTGTTGCCGATTGTGTTCATCGTGCTGCTGTCCTTCGGCTCCTCCCAGTGGCTGGTGTTCCCGCCACCGGGCTGGACACTGAAATGGTACGGCCAGTTCTTCTCCAACGCCGACTGGATGAACGCCGCCATGGCCAGTCTCAAGGTGGCGGTGCTGACTACGATCTGCGCCGTAACCCTGGGCTTGCCGACCGCGTTTGCCTTGGTGCGCGGGCGCTTCCCTGGCCGGGAAATGCTCTATGGCCTGTTCACCCTGCCGATGATCGTGCCGCTGGTGATCATCGCGGTGGCGGTGTACGCGCTGTTCCTCAAGCTTGGTTACACCGGGACGATGTTCGCTTTCGTGGTTAGTCACGTGATTGTCGCGCTGCCGTTCACCATCATCTCGATCATCAATTCGCTGAAGCTGTTCGATCAGTCGATCGAGGATGCGGCGGTGATCTGCGGTGCCTCGCGCCTGCAAGCGGTGTTCAAGGTGACCTTTCCGGCGATTCGTCCGGGCATGGTCGCCGGTGCGCTGTTCGCGTTCCTGGTTTCCTGGGATGAAGTGGTGCTGAGCGTGATGATGGCCAGCCCGACCCTGCAAACCCTTCCGGTAAAAATGTGGACCACCCTGCGCCAGGACCTGACGCCCGTGATCGCCGTCGCCTCGACGCTGCTGATCGGCCTCTCGGTATTGGTCATGGTCATCGCCGCCGCCGTTCGCCGGCGTAATCAAATCAGCGCCTGAGCGCCCAGGAGAACGACATGAGTGCCGTCATCAAAGATTCCGCGCAGCAGCACGACAAACCACTGGTCAGCCTGCGCAACCTGAACAAGTACTACGGCGACTTCGCCGCCGTGGACAACATCTCGCTGGACATCAAGGACGGTGAATTCCTCACCTTCCTCGGCTCCAGCGGCTCCGGCAAAAGCACCACCTTGTCGATGCTCGCCGGCTTCGAAACCCCGAGCAGCGGCGAGATACTGGTCAACGGTCAATCGCTGGTCAACGTGCCGCCGCACAAGCGCGACATCGGCATGGTGTTCCAGCGTTATTCGCTATTCCCACACCTGTCGGTGCGCGACAACATCGCGTTCCCGTTGTCGATCCGCAAACTGGCCCCCGCCGAACGCGAGCGCCGGGTCGATGCCATGCTCAAACTGGTACAGCTTGAGCAGTTTGCCCATCGCCGCCCTTCACAACTCTCCGGTGGTCAGCAACAACGGGTAGCGATCGCTCGCGCGCTGGTCTATGAGCCACGCATCTTGCTGATGGACGAACCCCTCGGCGCGCTGGATAAAAAGCTGCGCGAAGACTTGCAGGACGAACTGCGCCAACTGCATCGGCGACTCGGTATCACCATTATCTACGTGACCCACGATCAGGAAGAAGCCATGCGTTTGTCTCAGCGCATCGCGATCTTCAGCCATGGCAAGATCGTGGGCCTGGGCAGCGGTTATGACCTGTACCAGAATCCGCCGAATGCGTTTGTCGCTTCGTTCCTCGGCAACTCGAATTTCCTCAAACTCAAGGCTCAGGGCAATGCGGTGGCTTCGTTTGAAGGCCAGTCGTTGTCGATTCGCCTGACAGCCGGTTTGCAAACCGATCAGGATGTATTGCTGATGGTGCGTCCGGAAAAAGCCCTGGCCCTGAGTGTCGAACAAGCGAGTCAAGAACCATTGGCGGCGGGCTGGAATGAAGTCTCGGCCAAGGTGGTGGAAGTGCTGTTCCTTGGCGAAAGCCAGACCTGCAGCGTAGTGACCTCGGGCGGCACGTCGATGACCGTCAAGGCCCTCTCTGCGGCCGGCATGCCACTCAAGGCGGGCGACCCGGTGCGCGTGCGCTGGGCGACGGCAGACGCTTGCGTTTATACCGAATGGGCTGAAAGTGATCTGAACAAAGCCGCTGGCGCTCACTGATGCAAAGGCCCACCAAGGTGGGTCCGATTTTCGCGTATCACCCTCGGGTCACCACAGCGTCGGGCTGCGGTGACCCTTTTTATGCCGAGGATTGGTGATCATCCGCGACACTTCGTAAATAACGAATTATCGATAAGGAATAATCGATTTTTCTTCCTCGCAATTCCCCCGCTAGCATGAACCTGTCGGCTCCAGAACACGTCCAGACAGGGAGAACGACATGCAGCCTATGAACATCGGCGAACCCTGGATGTGGGTCGCCTTCATCGCCTTCGTCCTGGCCATGCTGACTCTGGATCTGTTTGTCTTCGGCGGGCGCAAGGCACATCGGGTGTCGGTGCGTGAAGCATCGTGCTGGGTCATTGCCTGGTGCGCGCTGGCGCTGGCCTTCGCGGGATTGCTCCGGTGGTACTTGAATGGCGAGTTCGGACCCGAGATCGCCCAGCGCAGAATGCTGGAATTCCTCACGGGTTATCCGATCGAGCAGTCGCTATCGATCGACAACATGTTCATCTTCGTAATGATTTTCGGCTACTTCGCCGTGCCGCCGGAGCTGCAGCGCCGAGTGCTGCTGTACGGTGTGCTCGGGGCAATCGTGATGCGCGGGGCGATGATTTTCGCCGGCGTGTGGCTGGTGTCGCAGTTCGCGTGGGTGCTGTATGTGTTCGGTGTATTCCTGATCATCACCGGGATCAAAATGCTGGTATTCGCCGGTCACCGGCCTGACCTCGATAAAAACCCCTTATTGCGCTGGATACGCGGCCATCTGCGCGTTACCAACGGGCTTCATGGCGAGCATTTTTTTGTGGTGCAAGACGGTCGGCACTGGGCGACGCCGATGTTTCTGGTACTGGTGCTGATCGAAGCCAGCGACCTGGTGTTTGCGATCGACAGCATCCCGGCGATCTTCGCCGTCACCACCGATCCATTCATTGTGTTCACATCGAACATCTTCGCGATCATGGGTTTGCGGGCGTTGTATTTCCTGCTGGCCGACATGGCTGACCGCTTTCACTTGCTCAAATACGGTTTGGCGACCGTATTGGTGTTCATCGGCACCAAGATGACGCTGATGCCGTGGCTTCACATGCCAGTTGAATGGTCACTGGCCGTTGTCGGCGGGATCATCCTGACTTCGGTGCTGTTGAGCCTGATCATGAGTCGCAAGGAGGATCGAATGCGATCCCTGTAGAAGCTGATGCGGGCTGCGGCAGCTTCTACAGGCTTGATGCCCTACATTGTCAGTCGGCATAGCCCAGCTGCGCCGCCCTGCTCTGCCGGGTTTGCCCACGCGTCGCCAGGCAATAATAAAGCGGACACGTCACCACCAACCCCACCAGCCACGAAAGATCCGCCCCCTCGACCATATTGGCATACGGCCCGACATACAACGATGTATTGGCAAACGGCAGCTGCACGATGATCCCGATGAAATACGCAACGATCGCATGCAGATTGAAGCGTCCATAAATCCCGCCGTCAGCCCGGAAGATCGACGCGATGTCGTAGCGGCCGCGCTTGATCACATAGAAGTCGATCAGATTGATCGAAGCCCACGGCACCAGTACCAGCAACAGCGCCAGGATCAAACCGATGAACTGCGAGATGAAATCCGCCGAAGCGCCCAGCGCAATAACACAGCAACCGGCCAGCACCCCGCTCGACAACACCACCCGCAGCTTGATGCTCGGCGTCCACTGGCTGGCGAAGGTCTGGATCGAAGTGATGATCGACAGCACCGCGCCATACAGATTCAAGGCGTTGTGACTGATGATATTGAGCAAAAACAGCACCATCAGAATCGGCCCAAGCCAGCCGGTGGATTGCTTCACCGCGGCCATCGCTTCGGTACCTTCCGGGGTCGCCAGCACCGCCACCGCGCCGAAGCTAAACGACAGAATGGTGCCCAGGGTTGCGCCCAGGTAAGTGGCCCAGAACGGTTTGGCGATGCCGATATCCGCCGGCAGGTAACGGGAATAGTCCGACACATAAGGCGAGAAACTGATCTGCCAGATGATCCCCAGCGATACCGTGGCCAGCCAGCCAGAGAGGTTGAAGCTGCCGCGAGTCAGGAAATCCGATGGCAGTTCATGGGCGAAGATGTAAATGAACCCCGCAAGCAATGCGCTACCCATCACCCAAGTACCGATGCGGTTGAGGGTGTGGATGAAGTTGTACCCGATCACGCCGATCGCGGTGGCGCCAAGGGCACCGATCAGGATGCTCGCCGGCACCGGAACCGCAGGCGCGATGCCGACGATTGACTTGCCGGCCAACACGATGTTGGAAATAAAGAAGCCGATGTAGATCAGCGCGGCGAAAAACACAATCAACAACGCGCCATAACGGCCGAACTGGCCACGGCTCTGGACCATCTGCGGAATGCCCATACGCGGGCCCTGGGCTGATGCAAGGGCGATCACCAGTCCGCCGAGCATATGCCCGAGGGCAATCGCCAGCAGCCCCCAGAACAGGTCGAGGTGAAACACCTGAACCACCATCGCCCCCGTCACGATCGGCAACGGTGCGATGTTGGTGCTGAACCATAAAGTGAACAGGTCGCGGGCCTTCCCATGGCGTTCCGCGAGAGGGACGTAATCGACCGTGTGATTCTCGATCAACGGGTCTTGCCGGGACATCTGGGACATGTGCATGAACTCGAGTTTGTCTGATCTTATAGTTGTACGAAGCCAAACCGGGGGTGCGGCTTGGCAGCCCTCCAGATGCGAACCATATTATGGTATTCCAACCTTTTCACAAGGCTGATCCGATACTTTACCGGTAATCTGATCTGCACCTTCTGGGGCCTTCAGTACTCAAATTCGCGCCACAAACCCCGAAAACATTGGGTTATAAGCCCTCGAAATGCGTTTATCGGCAAAAATAAAAAGCCCTTGCAAACTATGTATTACGGTATACCATCAGACCTATAAATTCATAAAAACCACCTCACAGCACCCGAGGACCCTCCAATGATCGATGCCGCCATCTACAAACAAGTCATGGGCTCGTTCCCGTCCGGGGTGACGGTCATCACCACGCTGGATGACGATGGACAAATCGTCGGCCTCACCGCCAGCGCATTCAGCTCGCTGTCGATGGACCCGGCCCTGGTGCTGTTCTGCCCCAACTACAGTTCCGATTCCTATCCCGTATTGATCAAGAACAAACGCTTTGCCATCCACGTCCTTTCCGGCGGCCAGCAAAGCGAAGCCTATGCTTTCGCCCGCAAAGGCAAGGACAAGGCGCAAGGGATCGAATGGACGTTGAGCGAACTGGGCAATCCGATCCTGGCCAACGCCACGGCCGTCATCGAGTGCGAGTTGTGGCGCGAATATGAAGGCGGCGACCACGCGATCATGGTCGGCGCCGTGAAGAACCTGATAGTGCCGCAGCACACCGCCGGCCCACTGGTGTACTGCCACGGCAAGATGGGCGCCCTGCCCGTCCTCGCCTGAACCGACAGCCAATTACAAAGATTAGAGGTAGCGTCATGAAATTTTCCCTGTTCGTACACATGGAACGTTGGGACGAAAGCGTCAGCCACCGTCAGTTGTTCGAAGAACTGACCGAACTGACCCTGATGGCCGAGGCCGGTGGCTTCAGCACTGTGTGGATCGGCGAACACCACGCCATGGAATACACCATCTCGCCAAGCCCGATGCCGCTGCTGGCGTATCTGGCCGCCAAGACCACCACCATTCACCTGGGCGCCGGCACCATCATCGCGCCGTTCTGGCACCCTCTGCGGGTAGCGGGCGAATGTGCGCTGCTGGACGTGATCAGTAACGGTCGCATGGAAGTCGGCCTGGCCCGTGGCGCCTACCAGGTCGAATTCGACCGCATGGCCGGCGGCATGCCTGCCTCGTCCGGCGGTCAGGCGCTGCGGGAAATGGTCCCGGTGGTGCGCGCCCTGTGGCAAGGCGACTACGCCCACGACGGCGAGATCTGGAAATTCCCCACTTCCACCAGCGTGCCCAAGCCGATCCAGAAGCCCAACCCGCCAATGTGGATAGCGGCTCGCGACCCCGACTCGCACAACTTCGCCGTGGCCAACGGCTGCAACGTGATGGTCACGCCATTGATGAAGGGCGACGAAGAAGTTCTCGACCTGAAGAACAAGTTTCAGACCGCCCTGGACAACAACCCGGACGTACCGCGCCCGCAATTGATGGTGTTGCGCCACACCCACGTGCATGCCGCCGATGACCCTGAGGGCTGGAAAGTCGGGGCCAAGGCGATTTCCAAGTTCTACCGCACCTTCGATGCTTGGTTCGGTAACAAGACAACGCCGGTCAACGGTTTCCTGGAACCGAGCCCGGAAGAGAAGTTCGCCGAGCGCCCGGAGTTCAAACTGGAAAGCCTGCACAAAACAGCGATGATCGGCACCGCGGAAGAAATCATCCCGCGCATCAAGTATTACCAGGAACTGGGCGTCGATGAGTTCAGCTTCTGGTGCGACAACAGTCTGCCCCACGCAGAGAAGAAAAAATCCCTGGAGCTGTTCATCAAGCAGGTGGTACCAGCGTTTCGCTGAGTCCACCTATCAGGCTTTGCGATAAAACCCAGGTAAGCCAAACGCCGGCTCATGCCGGCGTTTTGCTGTCCGCGCCAGACCTCAATGGTTGTAGGCACGCTCGTTGTGCTCGGCCAGATCCAGCCCCATCTCCTCCACCGATTCATCAGCCCGTAAGCCGACAAGGACATTGACGAGTTTGAGAATGACCCAGCTCACCACGAAGCAATAGACCGTGGTCAGCGCAACGCCTTTTATCTGCGCCCAGACTTGTCCTCCCAGGGTCACGCCCTCCACCAGCCCGCCCAGAGATGGTATGCAGAATACTCCGGTCAGGATCGCACCAATCATCCCGCCGATACCGTGCAAGCCGAACACGTCGAGACTGTCGTCATAACCGAAGCGACGTTTCAGCACGGTGACGCTCAAGTAGCAGAACACCCCGCACAGCAGACCAATAGCCAACGCACCTCCAACGCCGACATAGGCGCACGCCGGCGTGATGCCCACCAGACCGGCCAAAGCCCCACTGGCCAGGCCCAGGGCACTTGGCTTGCCGACCTTGAACCACTCGGTGAACATCCAGCCGAGAATCCCGGCGCAAGCGCCCAGCTGGGTGTTGAGCATGACGATGCCGGAGGTGCCATTCAGACCGCCGCCGGAGCCGATGTTGAAGCCGAACCAGCCGACCCAGAGCATGGCCGCACCGGCCATGGTCAGGCTCAAGTTATGCGCCGGCATTGGCTCGTTTTGGTAACCCTTGCGTTTGCCCAGGATCAGGCACGCCGCCAGCGCTGCAACACCCGCATTGATATGTACCGCGGTGCCACCGGCAAAGTCGAGGACGCCCCAGTTATGCATCAAGGCCCCCGAACCACCCCAGACCATGTGCGCTACCGGGGCGTACACGAGGGTGAACCACAGCGCCATGAACAGCAGCGCCGCCGAGAACTTCATGCGCTCGGCGAATGCCCCGGCGATCAGCGCCGGGGTGATGATGGCGAAGGTCATCTGGAAGGTCACGAACACCCCTTCCGGAATTTCACCGACAAGGCTTTCCGGTGTCATGCCCGCCAGAAAGGCCCGGCTCAATCCACCGACAAAACTGTTGAACGTCACCTGTCCCTCGACCATGCCGGTGCTGTCGACCACCATGCTGTAGCCATAAATCACCCACAGCACCCCCACCAGGCCGGCGATGCCGAAGCACTGGGTAAACAACGACAGCATGTTTTTTGCCCGCACCAGGCCGCCGTAAAACAACGCAAGGCCTGGCAGACACATGAACAACACCAGCACGGCGGCGGTGACCATCCAGGCCGTGCTGCCGGTGTTCAACGTGGGAGCATCGGCTGCCTGTGCCAGCGGCACGAGCGCTCCGGCAGCCAGTAGGCCGAAAAGGGACTTGCCGAGAAGACGATTGACCATGTTCAAAGCTCCTGCAAAAGAAATGGGAAGTGTCGGGCAGTGAGCAAGGTAAGTGCGTACGGGTCTCTTGGGAGACTCTTGATCGTTGGGCAAGCCTGCGGCGATCCGGCAGGCCAACCGAAATATGTGTGGCGAGAGGGCAAGCCCCCTCGCCACAGGTTATCTCACAGGTTTCAATAACCACCCGAGCCCGGAACCCAGTTGGTCCCCGCCAACGGCACCCGCGCCATGGCGGCCGACTCCACCGTCAATGCCACCAAATCCTCGGGATCGAGGTTATGCAGGTGCGACTTGCCACACGCCCGGGCCATGGTCTGCGCCTCCAGTACCAATACCCGCAGGTAGTTGGCCAGACGCCGACCGCCTTCCACTGGATCCAGGCGTTTGGACAGCTCCGGATCCTGGGTAGTGATCCCCGCCGGGTCGCGGCCGTTCTGCCAGTCGTCGTAGAAACCGGCGGCCGAGCCGATTTTCTTCAGTTCCTCGTCCAGGCGTGGATGGTTATCGCCCAAGGCAATCAGCGCCGCCGTGCCGATGGCCACCGCATCCGCGCCCAGCGCCATCGCCTTGGCCACATCGGCGCCGTTGCGAATACCACCCGACACGATCAACTGCACCTTGCGATGCATGCCCATCTCCTGCAAAGCCTGTACCGCTTGCGGGATGGCCGGCAGAATCGGAATCCCCACGTGTTCGATAAACACTTCCTGAGTCGCCGCGGTGCCGCCCTGCATGCCGTCAAGGACAATCACATCCGCGCCTGCCTTCACCGCCAATTTGACGTCGTAGTACGGCCGGCTCGCGCCGATTTTCACGTAGATCGGTTTTTCCCAATCCGTGATTTCACGGATCTCGGCAATTTTGATCGCCAGGTCATCCGGGCCGGTCCAGTCCGGGTGACGGCAGGCGCTGCGCTGATCGACACCGATCGGCAACGTGCGCATGCCGGCCACCCGCTCGGTGACTTTCATGCCCAGCAGCATGCCGCCGCCACCGGGTTTGGCGCCCTGGCCCAGGACGATTTCGATGGCGTCGGCTTTGCGCAGGTCGTCCGGGTTCATGCCGTAGCGCGATGGCAAATACTGATAAACCAAATGCTGGGATTGACCGCGTTCTTCCGGGGTCATGCCACCGTCACCGGTGGTGGTGCTGGTGCCGGCGATGGTCGCGCCACGGCCCAGCGCCTCCTTGGCATTGGCCGACAACGCACCGAAACTCATGCCGGCAATGGTTACCGGAATCTTCAGGTGGATCGGCTTCTTGGCGAAGCGGTTGCCGAGGATCACATCGGTGCCGCACTTCTCCCGATAACCTTCCAGCGGGTAGCGCGAAACACTGGCGCCGAGCAGCAGCAAATCATCGAAATGCGGCACTTTGCGCTTGGTGCCACCGCCGCGAATGTCATAGATGCCGGTTTCAGCGGCACGCTGTATTTCCTGAATGGTCAGGCGGTCGAAGGTCGCGGACTCACGCAACACTGGAGTGCCTGCTTTTTGGGTAGTAGGGTCGCTCATGTCTATTCTCCTCGCGCGGATCAGTACGCGGATGCGTTATCGACTTTGAAGTTGTACAACTGTCGGGCCGAGCCGTAGCGCTTGAAGTCAGTCGCCTTATGCTCGAAACCGGCACGGTTCAGCAGGACTTGCAGCTCCTCCAAGTGTTCGGCGCGCATCTCTTTTTCGACGCAGTCCGAACCCAGAGATGCGACGCTACCCTTCACGTAAATATGGGTCTCGTATAACGAATCACCCAGTGCATCGCCGGCATCGCCGCACACCACCAGGCGTCCCGCCTGGCCCATGAAACAACTCATATGGCCAATGCTGCCGCCGACCACGATGTCGATACCCTTCATGGAAATCCCGCAACGCGCACCAGCATCACCTTCAATCACCAGCAGCCCGCCATGGGCCGTGGCACCGGCCGCCTGAGAGGCGCTACCTTTGACCCGGACGTAGCCGGACATCATGTTCTCGGCGCAACCGACACCGACATTGCCGTGGACGGTGATCGAAGCCTTTTGATTCATGCCGGCGCAGTAGTAACCGGCGTGGCCCTGGATCTCGATGGACACGGCCTGGTTCACCCCGACCGCGAGGTTGTGCTTGCCGTTCGAATGAGTCACCACCCATTCGCGGTCTTCAACGTTGTTGACCTGGTCGTGCAGCGCCTGGTTGAGGTCGCGCACGGTGGCAATGGAAAGATCGATGGTTTTCATGTGTGCGCTCCTTAAGCTGACTCGCGTTCCCAGATGTACATAGTGGCCGGTGCCGGCTCCCAGACTCTGGCGTGTTCGATCCCCGGCAGGCTCGACAGTGCCTGGTATTCGGAGGCCATGGCGACGTAGTCGTCAGTCTCGGCGAGGATCGCTGGTTTGCAGGCAATCGGGTCACGGATCACCGCAAAACCGTTGCGCGTACCGATGGCGAAGGTGAAGAAGCCGTCCAGGTCCTCCAGGGAATGATCCAGCGCCTCTTTCAGCGAATCGCCTTGCTGCAAGCGCCAGGTCAGGTAGCCGGCGGCGACTTCGGTGTCGTTGTCGGTCTCGAAATGAATGCCTTCACGCTTGAGTTCCTGACGCAGGCGGAAGTGGTTGGACAGCGAACCGTTGTGCACCAGGCACAGGTCGGCACCGGTGGAAAACGGGTGACTGCCTTCCATGGTCACCGCGCTTTCGGTAGCCATGCGGGTGTGGCCGATGATGTGGCTGCCCTTCATGCCGGCCAGGCCAAAGCGTTGGGAAATCTCCTGGGGCAAGCCCATACCCTTAAGGATTTCGATGCTTTGTCCAGCGCTCATAATGCGTACGCTCGGCGCCAGCTCAGCGAGGGCCAAGCGTACCGGCGCCTCTTCGGCATTGACCTTGAGCACGGCGGCGTTGGCGTTCTGGAACCAGTCCAGCGAGCAGCCGAGGCGCCCTTCCAGCTCACCCATCAGGGTTGTCCAGTCGAAGCCTTCGGTGGTCGCCTGCAGGGTCAGCTTGACCCAGCCATCGGCGACTTCATCGCCGTAAATGGCGAAGCCGGCACTGTCCGGGCCACGATCGGTCATGGCCTGCAACATGGGTTCAAACAGCTGGCCGAGCTGAGATTCCAGCTGTGGATTTTTCAGATAAAGACCTACGATTCCACACATATCAAGTCTCCTTCGGAGGCAGTGAACACTCGACGCCATGCCGGGTGCCCGAATGGTTGTCACAACTCAGTGTTAGAAAAATTCGGTGTAGCGCTGGATTTCCCAGTCGGAGACGTGGCGGCTGTATTCCACCCACTCCATGCGCTTGAGCTTGATGAACTCGCCGACGATCTGCGGACCCAGCACCTCGGCGAACAACGGGTCGGCTTCCAGCGCGTCGCAGGCTTCCTTGAGCGATTGCGGCAAAGTCTTGATGCCCCGTGCAGCGATCTGCTCCAGGCTCAGGCTGTAGAGGTTTTCATTGCAAACCTGGTCGATTTCCAGCTGACGGTCGACGCCATCCAGGCCGGCCGCAATGATCGCGGCGCTGACCAGATAGGGATTGCAACCGGCGTCCGGCAGGCGGAATTCGAGGCGGCCGTAAGGCACCCGCACCATCGCCGAACGGTTGTTTGCGCCGAAGGCAATAAAGGCCGGCGCCCAGGTCGCGCCGGACAACGAGTTGCCCACCACCAGACGCTTGTAGGAGTTGACCGTCGGCGCGGCGAAGGCACATAGCGCCGGGCCGTGGGCCAGCAGACCAGCGGCGAAGTGATAAGCCATTTTCGACAGGCCCATGCCGCTCGGGTCGCTGGCGTCATGGAACAGGTTCTTGTTCTCGGCGCTGCTGATCGACAGGTGAAAGTGCATGCCGTTGCCGGCACGTTTCGGGTCTGGTTTGGGCATGAACGAGCAGATCATGTCCAGGTCATTGGCAATCTCGCCGGCGGCCATGCGGAAGAAGGTGAAGCGGTCCGCCGAGGTCATGGCGTCGCTGTAGGTGTAGTTGATTTCGAACTGGCCGTTGGCGTCCTCATGGTCGATTTGATAGACCTCGAAATCCACCGCCTGCAAAGCTTCCGTCAGGCGTTCAAGAAACACCCGGGAGCGCGACAGGCCTTTGTAGTCGTAGCAAGGCTTGTCCAGGTTGTCGCTGAGGTCGACCAGTTGCAGCTTGCCCTGCTCGTCGCGGCGCATCAGGTTGAACTCGGGCTCCAGACCAGTGTTGAGGGTCCAACCCTTTTCTTCCAGGCGTTGCACTTGTTGCTGCAGCACATAACGGCTGTCATAGGGATGGGGCTTGCCGTCGACGTGGCCGATGCACACCACCCGCCCGTAACCCGGTTGCCAGGGCACTGCCGTCAGCGTCGACAGATCGCCACGGGCCATAAAGTCCGGGCCGTGAGGTTCCATGCCCATGCCGCTGATCGCGAACCCGGCAAACCCCGCTCCTTCCTCGGCAACAGCCTTGAGCCCACAGATGGGCACCGACTTGGTTTTGGCCGCCCCGTGTATATCCACAAACTGCGCAAGCACATACTTGATCCCGTGCTTGTCGATGATGCGCTGGGTTTCTGCTGGCAACATTGCTCGTCACTCCTCGCGAAAGGCAAAACATTGTGGATGGGCCTTGACTGACTTTTTATTCCTAAAAAGAAAGTTAGTTTCCCACTAGGAATGCAAGGCCCTTGCCAGATTCGCGAGTGAAGCGTTGATTCGCCGAGAAAAGCGCTTTTGTGCTGTATATATGGGAAAATTCTTTTCCCAGTGGGAATACCGCCCAATGGATGCGAGCTGAGCGCCGCGATTTGCACTTTCTCAGTGCGAAACTAATATTACCGAACGGAAAGTGTGCAGGATCTGATGACTATGCCGACCGAAACCGCCCCGCGCCTCAAGCTTGAGCAATACCTGGGTTTGCAGATCAAGCGCCAACGCCAGGCGCAGGATCTGAAGCTGTCCGACGTGGCCAAGATTGCCGATATCAGCCAGGGCATGTTGAGCAAGATCGAAAACGCCCAGGTGTCCACCAGCCTCGATACCCTGAGCCGTCTGTGCGACGTGCTGGGCCTGCCGTTGTCGAAATTGTTCAGCGAATACGACCAGCAAGATGGCAGCGCGTTGTTGGTCAAGGCTGATCAGGGGATGGAAGTGGTTCGGCGAGGGACCGAGAAAGGTCACACCTACCATCTGCTCAATCACACCCGTGGGCCGAAGAAGAGTTTCGAGGCGTACATGGTGAGCATGGATGACGCGAGTGAAGAGTTTCCGACCTTCTCCCACCCGGGCACCGAATTCCTGCACTTGCTGGAAGGCGAACTGATTTATCGCCACGGCAATCAGCTGTACCGCATGGAAGCCGGCGACAGCCTGACCTTCGAAGGGGAAATTCCCCATGGCCCCGAGCAACTGGTGCAGGTGCCGATCCGTATGCTGTCGATCATGAATTACGGCAACGACAAAGAGTAACGCCCCCCTCTCCCTCGCTTTTCAGATGCCTTGGGGTCGGCTCATGCCGACCTCACGCTTTTTCCTGCCAGTTAAAAAACTTTCACAAAAGATCTGGACGCCACGCGGCCATTCCCCTATAAAGCCACCAACAGGAATATATTATTCCCCACAAGAAAATGCGCTCATGGATGAGCCTGCTGTCCGCTGATGATTTTTTTCGCTATGCGATGAGCTGCCGCCATCATCCCGAGGACGTGTCATGCAACACGAAAAAAACCATTTCATTATCAAGATCACCTGTCCCGCGGTGTCTGGCATTGTCGCTGCCGTCACCACCTACCTGGCGGACAACGGTTGCTACATCGGGGAGATGGCGCAATTCGACGACGACTTCAGCGGCCGTTTTTTCATGCGCGCGGTGTTCCGTTTCAACGACGGCCACCAGGGCGATATTCAGCAGATCAAGGACGGTTTCGCCGACGTCGCCCAAGCGTTCGACATGACCTGGGAATTGCACGATACCCGTGAACCGATGCGCGTACTGCTGATGGTCAGCAAGTTCGACCACTGCCTGACCGACCTGCTCTACCGCTACCACAAGGGCGAGATGGACATGACCATCACCGCCATCGTCTCCAACCACCTCGACCTGCGGCCCATGGCCGAACGCGAGGGCATTCGCTTCATCTACCTGCCAGTCACCAAAGACACTAAGGTGCAACAAGAAGCCGAGTTGATGAAGATCGTCGACGACACTCGCACCGAACTGGTGGTGCTGGCGCGCTACATGCAAATCCTCTCCGACGATTTGTGCAAGCAACTCTCGGGCCGGGCGATCAACATCCACCATTCGTTCCTGCCCGGGTTCAAAGGCGCGAAGCCCTATCACCAGGCCTACCAGCGTGGTGTGAAACTGATCGGCGCCACGGCGCATTACGTCACCAGCGACCTCGACGAGGGGCCGATCATCGAGCAGGAAGTGCAGCGCGTTGATCACGTCTATCTGCCCGACGATTTGGTGGCTACCGGGCGTGACACCGAAACCGTGGCCCTGTCCAAAGCGGTCAAGTACCACCTGGAACACCGGGTTTTCCTCAACCAGGACAGAACGGTGATCTTCCGGTGAACGCGCCCCGACTGATTGACGGCAAAGCCGCCGCCGCCCGTGTGTTGGCACAGGTCCGCGAGGACGTGGACAGCCTGCGCGAGCAAGACATTCAACCGGCACTGGCCGTAATTCTGGTGGGCAGCGACCCGGCCAGCCAGGTCTACGTGCGCAACAAAATCCTGCGCACCGAAGAGGTCGGTATCCGCTCCGTGGAGTACCGGTTGTCTACGGACACCAGCACCGAACAGCTACTCAATTTGATTGCCTGCCTGAATGCCGACCACTCGATCAACGGCATTCTCTTGCAACTGCCGTTACCGGCGCATATCGACGAATTACGTGCACTGGAGGCCATCGACCCGGACAAGGACGTCGACGGTTTTCATAGCCAGAACGTCGGCGGACTCAGCCAGGGTCGCACCGTGCTTGCGCCCTGCACCCCCAGCGGCTGCCTGTATTTGCTGGAGCAAACCTGCGGCGACCTGCGCGGCAAGCATGCGGTGGTGGTCGGTCGCTCGAACATCGTCGGCAAGCCCATGGCCGCGCTGCTGCTCAAGGCTGACTGCTCGGTGACTGTGCTGCATTCGCGCAGTCGCGATGCGCAAGCCCTGTGCCGTCAGGCCGACATCGTCATTGCCGCCGTGGGTCGGCCGCGGCTGATCGATGCCGGCTGGCTCAAGCCCGGCGCGGTGGTGATCGACGTCGGCATCAATCGCATCGACGACGATGGTCGCAGCCGTCTGGTGGGCGACGTCGACTTCGACAGTGCTCTGCCCCACGTCGCGGCGATCACCCCGGTACCCGGTGGTGTCGGCCCGATGACCATCGCCTTTCTGATGAAAAACACCGTCAGCGCAGCCGTTGCGCAACACCAGGCCCTACGCAGCCAATCGGAGGCCCTATGCCATTCAATCTATTGAAGTACGGGCTGAGTTCGGAGTACCCGGTGGAAGTGGATTTGCCGCCACCGAAGGAACTCAAGCCGAGCTATGACGTGGTGATCATCGGTGCTGGCGGCCACGGCCTGTCCACCGCTTATTACCTGGCCAAGTACCACGGCATCACCAACATCGCGGTGCTGGAAAAGTCCTATCTGGGCGGCGGCAACACGGCTCGCAACACTGCAGTGATCCGCTCCAACTACCTGACCAGTGAGGGCGTACGCTTTTATGCCGAGTCGGTGCGAATGTTTCAGGGGCTGTCCAACGAGTTCGATTTCAACATCATGTACTCCGAGCGCGGCCAACTGACCCTGGCCCACACCGATGCCACGGTGCGTTCGTTCCGTCAGCGCGCCGAGGTCAACAAACACTTCGGCGGCCGTACCGAGATGATCGACCGCCAGCAGATCCGCGAGCTGGTGCCCAGTCTCAACCTCGATCCCGGCCACTTGCCGGTGCTCGCCGGGCTCTGGCACATCGACGGCGCCACCGCACGCCACGACGCCGTGGCCTGGGGGTACGCCAAACAGGCGGCCAAGCGCGGGGTGGAAATCCATCAGCTCACCGAAGTCCAGGACCTGATCATCGAGAACGGCGCGATCACCGCCGTCAAAACCAACCGCGGCACGATCAGATGTGGTTGCGCGGTGCAGGCGATTGCCGGACACAGTTCCTTGCTGATGGCCAAGGCCGGAATTCGTTCGCCGATCCAGACCTTCCCGCTGCAAGCGATGGTCACGCAGCCGTTCAAGCCGTTTCTCGACCCGCTGGTGAGTTCCTCCGCCCTACACTGCTACGTGCAGCAAACCAGTCGTGGCGAAGTGGTGTTCGGCGGCGGCTCCGATCCCTATCCATTGTTCAACACCCGGTCGACCCTTGACCTCAAGGAAAGCTTGCTGGCCCACGCCATCGAGATGTTCCCGTTCCTGGCCAACGCCAAGCTGATGCGCCAATGGGCCGGAATTACTGACATGACCCCGGATTACAGCCCGATCATGGGCCTGTCGCCGGTGAAGAATTACTACCTCGACGCTGGCTGGGGCACCTGGGGCTTCAAAGCTACGCCGATCTGCGGCAAGACCATGGCCGAGTTGGTCGCCAGCGGCGGCAAGGTGCCGGAGTTGATCAAGCCCTTTGGTCTCGAACGCTTTTCGACCTTCCAGCAAGTCAACGAAATGGGCGCCACGGCGGCCAGCCACTGACGGAGAGCAGACAATGAAAATCATGATTTGCCCGCTCAATGGGCCGCGCAATATCAGCGAGTTCACCTATGGCGGTGAGTTCAAGCCAATGCCCGACCCAGTTAATTGCAGCGATGCCGAATGGGCCGACTACGTGTTCAACACCGACAACCTCGCCGGCGTGGTGCGCGAATGGTGGATGCATACACCGTCCAGCTACTGGTTTCTGGCAGAACGTCACACCGTCAGCGATGAAATCCTGCACACCTTCGACCCTAAAGAACTGTTCAGCACCCGTGTCGAGTTCAGCGCAATTGCCAAGGAGATCGCAGGATGAACCGCCTACCCGCCCCCATGGGCCTGCTGATTAACCGCGATCAGCCGCTGGATTTCAGTTTCGACGGCGACCGTTATCAGGGCTTGCAAGGCGACAGCATCGCCAGCGCCTTGTTGGCCAACGGACGCTTCCTGATTTCCCGTTCGTTCAAATACCATCGCCCGCGTGGCCCGCTGACCATGGCCGGCCAAGACGCCAACAGTCTGGTGCAACTGCCCGAAGAACCTAACGTCCTGGCCGATGCACACGCTTTGTCCGCCGGCTTGCAAGTCACGGCGCAGAACGTCAATGGCTCGCTGGACAATGACCGCGATGCTTACCTGGGCAAGTTTTCCAAATTCATGCCAGTGGGGTTCTACTACCGTTCGTTCTACAAACCCAAAGGCATGTGGAAGGTCTGGGAACCGATCATTCGCAAGAAGGCCGGCCTCGGCGTGCTCGACCTGACCTTCCAGCCCGAGTATTACGACAAAGCATATCTGTTCACCGATCTGGCGGTGATCGGCGCAGGACCCGCCGGCCTGTACGCGGCCCTCACTGCAGCGAATGCCGGAGCCAAGGTTCTACTCATCGAGCAGCAGCCAATTCTCGGCGGCTCGCTGACCTATGCCCGCTTCGATATCGAAGGTAAAAGAGCAGAAAACCTACGCCGCGAATTGCTCGCTGCGGTGCAACAGCACGCCAACATCCAGATACTCACAGAAGCTACCTGCAACGCCTGGTTCACCGACAACTACCTGCCGGTGATTCAGGGCAAGCGCCTGTACAAGGTGCGTGCCCGCCAGTGCCTGGTGTGCAGCGGCTCTTTCGACCAACCGGTGATCTTTCGCAACAACGACCTGCCGGGCGTGATGCTGACCAGCGCCGCGCAACGGCTGATGAAGCTGTATGCGGTCAAACCCGGCAAACGCGCCGTGGTGCTGACGGGTAACGATGATGGTTATCTCGCCGCCCTCGATCTGCATGATCAAGGCGTGGAAGTGGCCGCTCTGGTGGACCTCCGTACAGGACCCGGCGACGCAGCCCTGTCCGAAGCGTTGGCCAAGCGCAAAATTCGTTGTTTGAGCAACAGTACGGTATACGAAGCCCTGTACGAAAAAGGCATGCGCCATGTCACTGGCGTCGACGTGCGCAAGATCACCGCACAGGGTCAGGTCGCCGACAGTGGGCACCACCTGGATTGCGATTTGCTGTGCATGTCAGCCGGTTACATGCCGGTCTATCAACTGCTGTGTCAGGCCGGCGGCAAACTGGCCTATGACGACCAGCGTGCGGAGTTCACTCTCAATGGCCTGCCACAGAACCTCGCTGTTGCCGGTTCGGTCAATGGTCGCCACCAACTGGACAACGTGATCGCCGACGGCGTGAATGCCGGTACTGACGCCGCCCTCGCCCTCGGCCTGACAGTCGGCGCGCAACGCGCGCCGTTCAGCGGCGAAGCTCGGGTCAACTTCAACTGGCCGATTTTCCCTCATCCCAAGGGCAAGGATTTCGTCGACTTTGACGAGGATCTGCAAGTGGCCGACATCGTCAACGCAACGAAAATCGGCTACCGCGACGTGCAACTGGTCAAGCGCTACTCCACCGTAGGCATGGGCCCGTCCCAGGGACGACATTCGGCACTGCCGACTGCGCGTCTGGTGGCTTGGGCGACCCAGCGCAACATCAGCGAAACCGGGGTGACCACCGCTCGGCCGCCCTTTGTTGCCGAGAAACTGGCACATGTTGCCGGTCGCGCTTTTGATCCCTATCGGCAAACACCGATGCATGCGCGCCATTTGCAAGCCGGCGCGAAGATGATGCCCGCGGGCATCTGGCAACGTCCGGCGTAT
The DNA here is from genome assembly GCF_001655615.1 of Pseudomonas sp. GR 6-02. Lineage (GTDB taxonomy): Bacteria > Pseudomonadota > Gammaproteobacteria > Pseudomonadales > Pseudomonadaceae > Aquipseudomonas. The sequence goes on along the minus strand of NZ_CP011567.1, from coordinate 2,511,129 downwards.
TACGGAAGCGCCAAGGATCGCGACGCGTGCATGCAGGCCGAAGCCCTGCACGTACGCAACAAGGTCGGCCTCATCGATGTCTCGACTCTGGGCGGTCTAGACGTGCGTGGCCCGGACGCCGCTGAACTGCTCAACCGCATGTACACCTTTGCGTTCCTCAAGCAGCCAGTCGGCCGTTCCCGCTACGCGCTGATGACCAACGAGCATGGCGTGGTGATCGACGACGGCGTCTGCGCGCGGTTTGCAGAGAACCATTTCTACGTCACCGCCACCACCAGCGGTGTCGACCGGATCTATCAGCAGATGCTCAAGTGGAATGCGCAATGGCGCCTTGACGTGGACGTTGCCAACGTCACCGCGGCTATCTGCGCGGTCAACGTCGCCGGCCCCGACTCGCGCAAGGTACTGGAACAGGTCTGCAGCGACCTGGACCTGAGTGCCGAAGCGTTCCCTTATCTGGGAGTGCGCCAGGGCACGGTGGCAGGCATCAAGGCTCGGTTGCTGCGGGTCGGTTTTGTCGGCGAACTGGGCTATGAAATCCACGTCCCGGCGCGCCACGGACTCAAGCTCTGGGACGCGCTGATGGAGGCCGGCAAGGTGCATGACATCCGCCCGTTCGGCGTGGAAACCCAACGCCTGCTACGTCTGGAAAAAGGCCATGTGATCATCAGTCAGGACACTGACGGCATGACCCACCCCGCGGAAATCGACATGGGCTGGGCGGTCAGTCGCACCAAACCATTCTTCGTCGGTCGCCGCTCGGTGGACATCCTCGAAGCCCAGCCGCTGAAACGCAAACTGGTCGGTTTCACCTTGCCCAAGGGCAGCCCACAACCACTGGAAGGCCATCTGGTGCTCAACGACCCGGACATCAGCGGCAACGTCACCTCCTGCGAATATTCCGCCTCTCTGGGCAAGATCATCGGCCTGGCCTACGCCGGCATCGACCAGAGCACGCCTGGGCAACGGATTCCGATCCGCGTCGAAGGCGGCATCGTGGTCCAGGCCGAAGTGGTGAAATTGCCTTTCTTCGATCCCGATAATCAACGCCAGGAACTTTGAGTCATGACCAGTCTGAGAGAACAACCTAGCGTCAGTCAGCAAACCCTGGCGCCTTCGCCGGAGTACTGCCTGGTGGACCTGACCGACCTGCCTCGGGTCGGCTTTCGCGGCGCACACAGTGCCGAGTACTTGCGCAACCGTGGCTTCGTCCTGCCGGACGCGCCCAACCGCGCCGTGGCCCAGGCCGATGGCAGCCTAGTTGCGCGACTGTCGCAGACCGAGTACTTACTGCTGGGCAGTCCAGAAGATCAGGGCGAACGGATGGCCGATGAAGAAGCCCGCTGGGAACTCGATCATCAGGCCAATTACCTGCTGCCGCGTCAGGACAGTCATGCCTGGTTTCAGCTGACAGGGGAATGTCCGAGCGAGGTGATGGCCAAGCTCTGTGGCGCTGACTTGAGTCCCCAGACATTCGGTCCGGGGACGGTGGCACAGACGTCGGCGGCGCGCATCAACGTGATCGTGATCAACGCCGGTACCGCGCATCAGGCGAGTTTGCACATCCTTTGTGATCGGGCGTCGAAAGCGTATTTTCGGGGGGCGTTGGAGGATGCAATGCAGGAGTATTCAGGTCTGGCTACGGCTGTGACAACGCGCTGACTCTGCCGCCCTACTGGTCATGCATGCTGAGACAAAATTCCGTTCTAAGCATGTATGGGCAGATGCCAACAGTGATGACAATGCCGCTTGTACACGCTGCACCGGCGATTAACAACGCCCCAATAATTTAGCTTTTCAGTGTAGCGAATTCGCTTCTGTGAACGCACGATAAATGAGCAACGTAGTACTGACGCTTCAGCTAGGATTTCGATGTACGTTTTAACGTACAAAAAAAGCGTGGCTGATAATGGTCTTCAGCAGAACTCGCTGGAACGAAAAAAGAGGCAAAAGCCTCTTTTTTCAATGCTGACAACAAAATACCGCGCAAAAAAAAACGCCACTCAATGAGTGGCGTTTTTCTGTATTTGGAGCGGGAAACGAGACTCGAACTCGCGACCCCGACCTTGGCAAGGTCGTGCTCTACCAACTGAGCTATTCCCGCGTCTTGGTGAGGCGCATTCTATAGAATCCAGATGCCCCGTCAACCCCTTGATTCAAAAAAGTTTTATTTCTTTTCCACATCCGTCTTCAGATGCGGCCAGGCGGCCCGCAAGTACTGGACCATGGACCACAAGGTCAGGCCAGCGGACACCATCAGCAAAGCGTAGCCCATCAGGACCCAGAAGCTGAAGTCCGACGGATTGGCCAGCAGGATCACCAGCGCCAGCATTTGCGCGGCGGTTTTCCATTTGCCCAGGTTCGATACCGCCACATGGGCACGGGCGCCGAGTTCGGCCATCCACTCGCGCAGTGCCGATACGACGATTTCGCGACCGATGATGACGGCGGCCGGCAGTGTGAGCCACAGGTTGCCGTGTTCTTGCACCAGCAGCACCAGCGCAACGGCGACCATCAGCTTGTCCGCAACAGGATCGAGGAAAGCCCCGAACGGTGTGCTTTGTTCCAGACGTCGGGCCAGATACCCGTCCAGCCAGTCGGTCGCGGCGGCAAAGGCAAAAACCGAAGCCGACGCCAGATAGCTCCAGTGGTAAGGCAAGTAAAACAGCAAAATGAAGATCGGGATGAGCAGGACGCGTAGAACGGTAATCAGATTAGGGATATTCATCGACACAACTGGCTACGAGGTGAGTTGGGCATTCTACTCGCTGTGCAGATTTGCATAAATCAACTCTGCGAGCTTTTTACTGATCCCGGGTGCTTTGGCGATCTCTTCGATGCTGGCACGAGACAGCTCCTGCAATCCACCAAAATGTTTCAACAAATCCCGTCGACGTGTCGGTCCGACACCGGCAACCCCCTCAAGCGTCGAGGTGCGGCGGGTTTTACCGCGCCGTGCACGGTGCCCGGTGATGGCGAAACGGTGGGCTTCGTCGCGGATCTGCTGGATCAAATGCAGCGCGGGGGAATCACCGCGCAAGGTGAATTCATGGGCCGCATCGTTGAGGTACAAGGTTTCGAAACCGGCCTTGCGCGTCGCCCCCTTGGCCACGCCCAGCAGAATCAGGTCGGGCACGGCCAGCTCATTGAGCACGTCACGGGCCATCGACAGCTGACCTTTACCGCCGTCGACCAGCAGAATGTCCGGCAGTTTGCCCTCTCCGTCCTTCAACTTGCTGAAGCGTCGGGTCAGGGCCTGGTGCATCGCGGCATAGTCGTCGCCTGGCGTGACGCCTTCGATGTTGTAGCGGCGGTAGTCGGACTTGATCGGGCCTTCCGGGCCGAACACCACGCACGACGCCACGGTGGCCTCGCCACTGGAATGACTGATGTCGTAGCACTCGAGACGTTGCGGCGGCTCGTCCAGGCTCAGCACTTCGGCCAGGGCATCGAAACGTGCCGCGACGTGTTGCCGGTTCGCCAGACGTGCACCCAGCGCCTGCTCGGCATTGGTGACCGCCAATTGCTGCCAGCGCGCTCGGGTGCCCCGTACACGATGACTGATGGTCAGTTCACGACCGCGCAGCTCTTCAATGGCCGCAATCAGGGTCGGAAAGTCTTCGTGAACCACGTTGACGATTAGCTCGCTCGGCAAGTCGCGTTCGGGGCTGCTGATGAAGTACTGGCCGAGAAACGCCGCCATGACTTCGGAAACGTCTTCTTCAATACCCACCTGCGGGAAGAAGTTCTTGCTCCCCAACACCCGACCGCCGCGTACGCTGATCAAGTGCACACAGGCGCCACCCGGATTGACGAACGCTGCGATCACATCGACATCGCCCGTCCCGCCTTCCATGCTCTGCTGGTCCTGGACCCGGCGCAGCAATGAGATCTGGTCGCGCAATTCGGCGGCACGTTCGAACTCCAGATTGACCGCCGCTTCCTCCATGGCCGCGGACAACTCGTCCGCCAACGCGTTGCTGCGCCCTTCAAGAAACATCACCGAGTGGCGAACATCTTCGGCATACACTTCGGGCTCGACCAGGCCGACACACGGCGCCTTGCAGCGCTTGATCTGGTATTGCAGGCAAGGTCGCGTGCGGTTCTTGTAATAGCTGTCTTCGCACTGACGTACAAAAAAAGCCTTTTGCAGCAGGCTCAGGCTTTCGCGGATCGCTCCTGCGCTGGGGTAAGGGCCGAAATACTTGCCCTTGGCCTTTTTCGCTCCGCGATGGATGCTCAAACGCGGGAACTGGCCATCCGAGAGAAAGACATAAGGGTAGGACTTATCGTCGCGCAGCAGGATGTTGTACGGCGGGCGCCATTCCTTGATCAGCGTCTGCTCGAGTAGCAAGGCCTCTGTTTCGTTGGCCGTGATGGTGGTTTCGACCTGAGCGATACGGCCTACCAGCGCGGCGGTCTTGGGGGCCAGACCGGTTTTGCGGAAGTAACTCGCCAAACGTTTCTTGAGATTCTTGGCTTTGCCGACATAAAGCAGACGGGCATCGCTGTCGAACATGCGATAGACACCCGGCCGCCCACTGACCGTCGACAGAAAAGCACTTGGATCGAAGGTTTCAGTCATTTTCAGAGGCTGGCATCAACCATGCCGTGACGAACCGCCAACAGCGTCAACTCGACATCGCTGCTGATCGAAAGCTTTTCGAAAATACGGTAACGGTAGGTATTCACTGTTTTTGGCGACAGGCACAGTTTGTCGGAGATGATCTGCACCTTCTGACAGCCGACAATCATCAACGCAATCTGGATTTCCCGCTCAGACAAGGCGTCGAACGGCGAATCGTTGGTTGGCTGGAACGATTTGATCGCCAGTTGCTGGGCAATTTGCGGGCTGATATAGCGCTGCCCGGCAAACACCAGGCGAATGGCCTGGACCATTTCCGGCAGTCCGGCGCCCTTGGTCAGGTAGCCCGCGGCACCTGCCTGTAACAGGCGGGTAGGAAACGGATCTTCTTCGCACACGGTGACCGCGACGACTTTGATGTCGGGATGACTGCGCAATAATTTGCGCGTGGCTTCAAGACCGCCGATCCCGGGCATCTTGACGTCCATCAGCACCACATCGGGTTTCAACTCACGCGCTTTGAGCAGGGATTCCTCTCCCGACTCGGCCTGACCGACTACTTGCAGGCCATCGATGTCAGCCAGCATTCGTGTAATGCCTGTACGAACGAGATCATGGTCATCGACTACTAGCCCCCTAATCAAGCAGACACCTCGCGATTTGGTCTTATTGGGTTGCCGGACACCTTAGCAAAAAGCGACTGGCAGACCTAGCGGAAAGCAGCATATAAAAAGTGTCAATTCTTCTGGCGAGGCTTGCTGGCAGTGTGTTTCAGCGATGCAGTCCATTGATATCACGCTGCATTCTCAGGAAACACTGGTCCTTGCCGACCACCTTCAGTCCTTTTCTCTCGTAAAGTATTTTTGCCGGATTATTTTCAAATACGGTCAGACGCAATGCCGGGCGCCGTTCCTTGCAGGCCATGGCGAATACCTGATCGATCACCCAGGAGCCAGCACCCTGCCCCCGGTACGCTTCAAGTAAATGCAATTCGCGGATATACAAGGCGCTGGCGTCACGGCTCAGGCTGACATACCCCATCAGTGTGTCATCACGCACAATCAGCCAGTTTTCGCGTCCCTCCCAAGCAACATCGAAAGCCTCATCCAGCCACAACAGTTCATGTTGAATGTAGTAGCGCAGCATATTTCGACAAGTCAGGTCACGCGCGAAGTCCAGGTCACGAGACGTTGCCGGGCGCAATTCGAACCCCATTCAAGCCTCCGCGACAGTCACGATTTGCCCCTTCCAGCCGTCAGCATTGCGACGAGCAACCACCATGAGATTCCCCGTCCCCGGTGCCGCCGCAACCAACGAGCCGTCCGCCGCCCAGATTGCACTACGCCCTGCCGACTCCCAGCCACCCGTTGCGCCACCATGGTTGGCCATCAGTACCGCCATCGAGTGGGTGCGGGCATAACCTTGCAACAGTGCGGTATCTGGAGCGTAGCCGCTTTCTGTAATCAACACGCCCGCGGCATAAAGATCAGCGCCCTGCCGTGCCGCGGCGGCTGCATGACTGGCGTGAGAAAAATCGGCGCATATCGCCAACGCGACGGTGTCGGTACCGATCTTCAACGTCGAACCGCCTGTTCCCGGGGCAAATGCCACCTCCTCCCCTGGGTGCAAATGCTGCTTGCTGTAGATCTCGAGCGAACCATCGGCCCCCAATACCAGGGCACCGATCAACACCGGCGAATCGTCCGACAGACGAATCGGCATCCCGACGACACTGATCACACCGACTTCCCGCGCGAAATCGCGTAGAGGTTGCAGCACTCTGGCGTCTGGCGCGATGGCAAGCTCCGCTGCCAGACCGCGCTCGTAGCCGGTCAGCGACAGTTCTGGAAACACCAGCAATTGCACGCCCCGCTCCGCGGCAACCTGCATGAAGCGCAGGTGCCGGGCAATATTGGCGGCAAGATCACCGGCGACGGAGATCGATTGTGCGGCGGCGATGGTCAGTGTCGTCATGGTTCGTCCTTGTGACGTTGATGGTTTGGACGCCGGTTACACGCCGCCCGTTGCGTAAATTGTGTCACAACCCGCGACGTACCCAACCGATAGAAACGTCCCGTGATGCCCGATAGCATTTTCTGATTGAATCCGCGTACCGGCCTCTAGTAAGCTCGGCTCACTCATCGGAGACAGACCATGTTCAACGCCCTCTCACCGCTTCGTACCGCCAGCGCCCCGCGCTCGGTTGCGGCTGCCCGGGCGAATGACGTTTGTGCTTCGGTCAGCTTTTATTTTGGGTATTGGTTTAGCCACTGGCGCGCCTGATACCCACACGGCGCCCACTTTAAACGGGTCGCCACCAGAGAATTCTCAACCCCCGGTCGGCCTCCCGACCGGGGGTTTTGTTTTTTCAGCCCTGAACATTTTTTGCGTTACACCAGACAACTTGAGGATTTACGACATGAATTACGCCACTCATTACCGTTACGACACTTTTACCGCCTGGCGATTTACCAGCTTCCGCTCGGGACAGCCTGCCGCCTCCGATCGGTCACCCACAGGTGGCAAGCACACACACGCAGCCAATCCGGCCAATTGTCGAACACCCCACTAGGGCCGAGCGCGCGGGACGACCCCGCCGCCAGCCCAGGAAGCCCGAATATGAACTCGTCCGTCTCTGCTCTGCCGCTGTCCACCTTGAGCCCTGCCAATGAAGCGCTGACCTTGCGTCTGCCCAGCTCATTGCAACTCAAACAGCAACTGCCACTCAGCAATGCCCTGACCCAACAAGTCGCCGCCCACCGCCAGGCCGTCCGCGCGATCCTCAACGGTGAAGACTCCCGTCTGCTGGTGATCGTCGGTCCCTGCTCGATTCACGACCCACGTTCTGCCCTCGAATACGCCGCCAACCTGGCCCGTCTGTCTGCACAAGTCGGCGACGAGATGCTGCTGGTGATGCGCGCCTACGTCGAAAAACCCCGCACCACGGTCGGCTGGAAAGGCCTGGCCTACGACCCGCACCTGGATGGCAGCGATGACATGGCGGGCGGTTTGACCCTGTCCCGCGAATTGATGCGCGAAATGCTCCAACTGGGCCTGCCCGTTGCCACCGAGCTGCTGCAACCGATGGCCGCCGGTTACTTTGACGACCTGCTGAGCTGGGTCGCGATCGGCGCCCGCACCACCGAATCGCAGATCCATCGGGAAATGGCCAGTGGCCTGAGCATGCCGGTAGGGTTCAAGAACGGCACCGATGGTGGTGTGGCTGTCGCCAGCGACGCCATGCGCTCGGCCGCTCATCCGCACCGCCATTTCGGTGTCGACAGCCAGGGCCATCCTGCGATTATCCAGACACCGGGCAACCCCGACACTCACCTGGTATTGCGCGGTGGCCATCGCGGGCCGAACTACGACCGCGACAGCATTGCCAAAGTGCACAGCGACTTGACCAGACTCAAGATTCCGGCGCGGATCATGGTCGACTGCAGCCACGCCAACAGCGGTAAAGATCCGTTACGTCAGCCCGCCGTGTTCAACGACGTGCTGGAACAACGCCTGCAAGGTGATCGCTCGCTGGTCGGCATGATGATTGAGAGTCATCTGTTCGAAGGCTGCCAACCGTTGAGCCCTTCGTTGCGGTACGGGGTGTCGGTAACGGACGGCTGCCTTGGCTGGACCGGTACGGAACAATTGTTGTTGCAGGGCGCCGAGCGACTTCGTGCACAACGAAGCACTCAGTAGCCAAAGTAAGCGGTGGCACCGAGATCCGCGATGCAGGGCGATCGGGTCGGTTTACACGGAAAAATGACCTACCAGCGGTAGGTCATTGAAAGAAATATCTCGGCCATCGTTAAAAAGATGTCCGGATATTCCGACCAAGACCTCACGCTCATTCGAGTTTTCGTACGATTTCTATTCCGTTTTCATCAGGTTACAGCGGCTTTTTCATACATCGCCGAGCGGTGGGTGTGCTTTAGAGTGCCCCCTTGAGCACACACCTGACCTACTCCGAAAAAGGAAATGTACATGCTACGGAATGCAACCACTGACTATCCGATCCTGCTGGTCCACGGGCTCTTCGGCTTTGATCGCATCGGCAAACTCGAACTGTTCCATGACGTCAAACAGGCCCTGAGAAGCGCCGGTGCGAGGGTTTTCATCCCGCACCTGTCGGCGACCCACAGCAATGAAACCCGTGGCGAACAGTTGCTGGTGCAGATCGAACGGGTACTGCAAGGAACCGGTGCAAGCAAAGTCAACCTGATTGGTCACAGCCAGGGCGCACTGGCTGCACGATATGCGGGGGCGCTGGCGCCACAGATGGTCGCTTCGGTGACATCGGTCAGCGGCCCGAACCACGGCTCGGAACTGGCCGACTTCCTGCGCAAGGCGCTGACGCCCGGGCGCCTGCCGGAACAGGTCGCCGGAGCGGTGGCCACCCTGTTCGCCGACTTCCTGTCGTTGCTCAGCGGCAACCGGCACCTGCCGCAGAACGCCATCGCCGCACTCAACGCGCTGACCACCGAAGGTGTCGGCGCATTCAACGACAAGTACCCTCAAGGGTTGCCGAAAACCTGGGGCGGCAAGGGTCGCGAACTGGTGAATGGCGTACGCTACTACTCCTGGAGCGGCACCCTGCAGGGAAACATCCTCGACGAAGGGCTCTATGCGCTCAACCCGCTGCACGGGTTCCTGCGGGCCTTCTCCCACTACTTCACCACCGAAGCCGAGCAGAATGACGGCATGGTCGGCCGGTTCAGCTCCCATCTGGGTAAAGTGATCCGTTCCGACTATCCGCTGGATCATCTGGACAGCCTCAGCCAGACCACAGGTCAAGTCCGCAAGGGCATCGACCCCATTGACCTGTATGTGCAGCATGCCGAACGCTTAAGAAATGCCGGGCTTTAGACAATGCCTTAAGCTGGACGGCATTTTGAGAAGAAATAGCCCTCTGAATCCGGTAGGCTCCGCACTTTACTGAACATTGAATGGAGTATTTTCCCATGGCCAAAGCCACCGCCCGCCACATCCTGGTTTCCAGCGAAGCCAAGTGCAACGAACTCAAGGCCCAGATCGAAGCCGGCGCCGATTTCGCCGAAGTCGCCAAAGCCAACTCCAGCTGCCCATCGAGCCGCCAGGGCGGTGACCTGGGTTCGTTCGGTCCAGGCCAGATGGTCAAGGAATTCGACACCGTGGTTTTCAGCGCGCCAATCAACGTGGTGCAAGGCCCGGTCAAGACCCAGTTCGGTTACCACCTGCTGGAAGTGACCAGCCGTCAGGACTGATCAACCCCTGAGTTTTCTCCACAACGGCCCGCCTTTTGGTGGGCCGTTGTGTTTTCGTTACGTGATACGGCTGGCGAGGGACGCGCCGCTAGCGTACAAATTGTGCTTATCGATCACCCGGCTCTAAGGCTGACAATGCGACTGGCTTTCCCCACTTTACTGTTCACTGCCGTGGCCCTGCTGTTGGGCGCCGCCGGTGTGAGCGCTGCACCGCAACAGGCGTTGACCGTGTACGGTGAACCGGCGAAGTATCCCGCCGATTTCAGTCATTTCGACTACACCAACCCGCAAGCGCCCAAGGGCGGCACGATGCGTCGCTCGGCGCTGGAAATCGGTCATTTCGACCACATCCTGCCGTACATCGACAAAGGGATTGGCGTCACACAAGTCGATGGCTTGATCTACTCGCCCCTGGCCGTGCGTTCACTGGACGAACCCTACACCGTGTACGGCCTGGTGGCGCAGCAGATGGAGCGTTCCGACGATGGACTGTCCCTGCGTTTCTACCTGAACCCGAAGGCCCGTTTCGCCGATGGCAAGCCGATCACCGCCGAAGACGTGCGCTACACTTTCGACCTGCTGATGACCCAGGGCAGCCTGCGCTATCGCACGCAATTCGCCGACGTCAAAGGCGTCGAAGTGGAATCGCCGCGAACCATTCGGTTCGACTTCAAGAGCAACGAAAACCGCACCCTGCCCCTCGACATCGCCACTTTGCCGGTGCTTCCCGAACACTGGTGGAAAACCCGCGACTTCGCCAACGGTGGCGGTTACGAGCCGCCGCTGGGCAGCGGGCCGTACCGCGTGAGCAAGGTCGACTCCGGGCGCAGCATCACCTTCGAGCGTAACGCCGACTGGTGGGCCAGGGATTTACCGGTCAGTCGCGGCCTCTACAACTTCGATCATTTCAGCATCGAGTACTTCGGCGACACCGACGTCGCCCGTCAGGTCCTGCGTGGCGGCGCCTACGACTACAACCGCGAATTCTCCGCCACCGCCTACTCCATCGGCTACGAGAGCCCGGCCTTGCGCGACGGTCGTCTGCAAAAAGCCCACCTGGCAACGCAGGCACCACAACCGTCCCAGGGTTTTGTATTTAACTTGCAAAACCCGATGTTCCAGGACCGCCGCGTGCGCCAGGCGCTGGCCATGCTTTGGGACTTCGAGTGGAGCAACCGGCAGATGATGCGCGACCTGTACATCCGCCAGCAGAGCTTCTTTTCCAACACCGACCTCGCCGCCCGACAACTGCCCGACGCGGGTGAGCGGGCGATTCTCGAACCGCTGCGCGGGCAGATCCCCGACGAAGTCTTCACTCAGGTCTTCGAAGCACCGAAAACCGATGGCAGCGGCGTGATTCGCGACAAGCAATTGCAAGCCCTGGACCTGCTCGAACAGGCCGGCTGGAAACCCGATGGCGATCAACTGGTCAACGCCGAAGGCCAACCGCTGAGCTTCACCTTCCTGATCAGCCAGAACGGCATGGACCGATTGCTGCTGCCTTACAAGCGCACCCTGAAACAAATCGGCATCGACCTGAACATTCGGCGCATCGACGCCTCCCAGTACGTCAACCGCCTGATGTCCCGGGACTACGACATGATCGTCACCGGCTACCCGGTCACCAACTCGCCGGGTAACGAGCTGTACAACTACTTTGGCTCGGCGGCGGCCAGCGATCCGGGCTCCAACAACTACATGGTGCTGAAGAACCCGGCGGTCGATACGTTGATCAACGGCCTGGTCCGCGCCAACACCCAGGCCGACATGCTGCGCTACGCCCATGCCCTGGACCGTGTCCTGCAATGGAACTTCTATTGGATTCCCAACTATTACCCGCCCGGCAGTTCGACCGTGTGGTGGAACCGCTTCGGCATTCCCTCTGTACAAGCAAGCAATGACGAAGCCATCGAGAGTTGGTGGGAAGTCAGCTCCACACCCCTGACCAACGAACAGATGACCGCCGAACTCATCAAGCGCGGCAAATCCGGAGGGTCGCACTGATGTGGGCTTACGTACTGCGGCGCTTGCTGCTGATCATCCCGACTTTAGTGATCATTCTTCTGGTCAACTTCGCCATCGTCCAGGCCGCGCCCGGTGGCCCGGTGGAACAGGCCATCGCACACCTGCAAGGCATCGGTGGCGCAAGTATCGGCGGCGGTTCCAGTGAGACCATGCACGGCAGCTCTCGGGCCAGCCGCGGGCTCGATCCGCAGCTGATCAAGGAGATCGAAAAGCAATACGGCTTCGACAAGCCGGCGCCGGAACGCTTGTGGCTGATGCTCAAGAGCTACGCCCACCTCGACTTCGGCAAGAGCTTTTTTCGCGGTGCCACGGTCACCGACCTGATCCTGGATAAAATGCCGGTGACCATTTCCCTCGGGCTCTGGGCGACGTTGATCACTTATCTGGTGTCGATTCCGCTGGGCATCCGCAAGGCCGTGCACCACGGCAGCCATTTCGATATCTGGAGCAGCACCGCGATCATCATCGGTTACGCGATGCCGGCGTTCCTGTTCGCGATGTTCCTGATCGTGGTCTTCGCCGGTGGCACCTCGCTGAACTGGTTTCCGGTGCGCGGCCTGGTCTCGGACAACTTCGATTCGCTGTCGACGGTGGGCAAGATCGCCGATTACTTCTGGCACCTGGTGCTGCCAGTAACGGCGCTGGTGGTCGGCGGCTTTGCGACCCTGACCATCCTCACCAAAAATTCCTTCCTCAATGAAATCACCCGCCAGTACGTGGTCACCGCCCGGGCCAAGGGCTTGAGCGAACGCCAGGTGCTTTACGGCCATGTGTTTCGCAACGCCATGCTGCTGGTGGTCTCGGGAATTCCCCAGGCCTTTATCAGCGTTTTCTTCGCCGGCTCGCTGCTGATCGAAGTGATTTTCTCCCTCGATGGCCTGGGTCGCATGAGTTACGAAGCGGCGGTATCGCGGGACTATCCGGTGGTATTCGGTTCGCTGTTCATCTTCACCTTGTTCGGCCTGCTGATAAAAATCATCGGTGACCTGTGCTACACCCTGGTCGATCCGCGTATCGACTTCGCCGCGAGGAACGCCTGATGTTCAAACTCTCGCCGCTGGGCCGTCGCCGTTTTGAACGCTTCAAGAAAAACCGCCGGGGCTGGTGGTCGTTGTGGTTGTTTGTCGGTTTGTTCCTGCTGACCCTGGGCGGCGAACTGATCGCCAATGACCAACCGCTGGTGCTCAGTTATCAGGGCTCGCTGTACTTCCCGGCGTTCAAACACCACACCGAGCAAGAATTCGGCGGCCAGTTGCCGTTTCAGGCCGATTTCCGCAGCGATTACGTGCAGAAGCTGATTCACAAGGGCGACGGCTGGATGCTGTTTGCGCCGATCCCGTTCAGCGACGACACGCCCAATTACGATCTCAATCAACCGGCGCCGAGTCCGCCGTCGAAGGTCAACTGGCTGGGCACCGACGATCAGGCCCGGGACGTGCTGGCGCGAGTGATTTTCGGGGCACGGGTGTCGATCCTGTTTGCGCTGATGCTGACGTTTATCAGCGCCTTGATCGGTATCGCCGCCGGTGCATTGCAGGGCTATTACGGCGGCTGGGTCGACCTGCTTGGTCAGCGCTTGCAGGAAGTCTGGTCGGGGCTGCCCGTGCTGTACCTGCTGATCATTCTGTCGGGTTTCGTCGAGCCGAATTTCTGGTGGCTGTTGGGGATCATGGCGTTGTTTTCCTGGCTGGCCCTGGTGGATGTGGTGCGCGCCGAGTTCCTGCGCGGGCGTAACCTGGAATACGTCAAAGCCGCCCGTGCGTTGGGCCTGACCGACCGCAAGGTGATCGTGCGACACATTCTGCCCAACGCAATGAACGCCACCCTGAGTTATCTGCCGTTCATCCTGACCGGGGCGATTTCCACCCTCACGGCGCTGGATTTCCTCGGTTTCGGCATGCCAGCCGGCAGTGCGTCCCTGGGCGAATTGATTGGCCAAGGCAAACAGAACCTGCAAGCGCCGTGGCTGGGGCTGACGGCGTTTTTCACCCTGGCGCTGATTCTTTCTTTGCTGGTATTCATTGGCGAGGCGTTGCGTGATGCCTTTGACCCTCGTTCTTGAAGCGGACTGGTGACATGACTGACAACCTGATCGAAATCCGTGACCTCAATGTAGCCTTCAGTGGCCAGACCGTGGTGCGCAACCTGTGCCTGGACATCCACCCCGGCGAATGCCTGGCGCTGGTCGGCGAGTCCGGATCCGGCAAGTCGGTGACCGCCCACTCGATCCTGCAACTGCTGCCCGAAAACGGTACGCAAACCACCGGCAGCATTCGCTATCGCGGCCAGGAATTGATCGGCGCCGACGCTAACGTCTTGCGCGAACTGCGCGGTAACCGGATCGCGATCATATTCCAGGAGCCGATGACCTCCCTCAATCCGCTGCACAGCATCGAGAAACAGATCGGCGAAACCCTGCTGCTGCACAAAGGGCTGGGTGGCAAAGCGGCGCAAGCGCGGATTCTCGAATTACTGCAACTGGTGGGCATCCAGAAGCCCGAAGAGCGGCTCAAGGCCTACCCTCATCAACTGTCCGGCGGCCAGCGACAACGGGTGATGATCGCCATGGCCCTGGCCTGCGAACCGGAATTGCTGATCGCCGACGAGCCGACCACCGCGCTGGATGTGACGGTGCAGCGCAAGATCCTGCGGCTGCTCAAATCCCTGCAACAGCAGCTTGGCATGTCGCTGCTGCTGATCAGCCACGACCTCAATCTGGTGCGCAGCATGGCCCAGCGGGTGTGCGTGATGCACGCTGGGGAAATCGTCGAGCAGGCACCTTGCGAAACGCTGTTCACCGAGCCAAAACACCCTTACAGCTGTGTGCTGCTGAACGCCGAGCCGGAAGGTGAAGCCCTGCCCCGGGACGAGCGTGAAAACGTGCTGGAAGTGGAGAATCTGCAAGTGCAGTTCACCCTCGGTGGCGGGCTGTTCCAGCGTAAGACGTACCTGCGCGCAGTGGACGGCATCAGCCTGAACGTTCAGCGCGGCAAGACCCTGGGCATCGTCGGTGAGTCCGGTTCAGGCAAGTCCACGCTCGGTCAGGCGATCCTGCGCTTGCTTGATTCCGAAGGCAGCATTCGCTTTCAGGGGCAGGCGTTGGATGGCCTGACGCAAAAGCAACTGCGGCCATGGCGCAAGAAGATGCAGGTGGTATTCCAGGATCCTTTTGGCAGCCTCAGCCCGCGAATGTCCGTGGCGCAGATCATCAGTGAAGGCCTTGAGGTCCATAGCCAGTCCACCCCTGCCCAATGCGAAGCCCAGGTCATCCGGGTGCTGGAAGAAGTCGGCCTCGATCCGCAAAGCCGTCATCGCTACCCGCACGAATTTTCCGGCGGGCAGCGCCAACGCATTGCCATTGCCCGCGCGCTGGTGCTCAAACCGGCGTTGATCCTGCTCGACGAACCGACCTCGGCCCTCGATCGCACGGTGCAAAAACAAGTGGTCGCCCTGCTCCGCCAGCTTCAGGAGAAATATGGCCTGACCTACCTGTTCATCAGCCACGACCTGGCGGTGGTGCGTGCCCTGGCCCACGACATGATCGTGATCAAGGACGGCAAAGTGGTGGAAAGCGGCGCTAGCCACACGGTGTTCGAATCACCGCAGCACCCATACACCAAAGAGCTGTTGGCGGCGGCGCATCCGGGGTTGGCATAATCCCTGCGATCTTTTGATCTTGATTTCCAAAAATGGACACTCCGATGAACACCACCGAAAGCCTCAAGGACTACCAGCGCGTTCGCACCCTGGCGATCCGCTCGCTGTTCGAGATCATCGAGCAATCGAGCGAAGGCACGGTGATTGTCGACCGCGATGCGAACATTGTCTGGATGAACGAGCGCTATGCCCGGCGATTCGGCCTGGAGTCGGCCGCAGGCGCCATCGGCAGGGCCTGTGAAAGCGTGATCCCCGGCAGCCTGTTGCGCGAGGTGGTGCGTACCGGACGGCCGATCCTGCTGGACATGCAAGACACCCCCAAGGAACCGCTGGTGGTGATGCGCCTGCCGATTCACGACGATGCCGGCGCGGTGATCGGCGCCATCGGTTTTGCCCTGTTCGACGAATTGCGCAGCCTGTCGCCAATGCTCAAGCGCTACCTGAGCATGCAGGAAGAACTGGCGTCCACCCGCTCGCTGCTGCGGGCGCGACAGACCAAGTACAACTTCGCGCACTTCATCGGCACCAGCGCCGCCAGCCTCGAAGTCAAACGCCGCGCCCGACGCAGCGCCAGTGCAGAGTCGCCGGTGTTGTTGCTCGGTGAAACCGGCACCGGCAAGGAACTGCTGGCCCAGGCGATCCACGGCGCATCACCCCGGGCGCATAAAGCCTTCGTCAGCATCAACAGCGCAGCGATTCCCGAGTCGCTGCTGGAAGCCGAGTTCTTCGGCACCGCGCCCGGCGCGTTCACCGGCGCCGATCGCAAGGGCCGCGCCGGCAAGTTGCAAATCGCCCAGGGCGGCACGCTGTTTCTCGACGAAATCGGCGACATGCCGCTGCCGCTGCAAAGCAAGTTGCTGCGGGTGTTGCAGGAGAAGGAATTCGAACCGGTGGGCTCCAACGAGGTGATTCAGAGTGATGTGCGAGTGATCGCCGCCACCTCCACTGACCTGGTAGCAGCGATCAAACGCGGCGAGTTTCGCGCCGATCTGTATTACCGCCTCAATGTGCTGCCGATCCAGGTCCCGCCCCTGCGTGATCGCCTCGACGACCTTCCGGCCCTCAGTGAAGCGATCCTTGAGGAACTGCGCAGCCAGCACGAATTGAACCGCGAAGCCCTGGATTTGTTGGGGCAACACGCCTGGCCGGGGAACATTCGTGAACTGCGCAACGTGCTGGAGCGGGCGGCGTTGCTCAGTGATGACTTGATGCTGAACGCGGCGGATATCCGCGCGGCGATTGGCAGCTTTACCCCGGTGGAGCGTGCGGCGCCTCTGCCCATTGAGCCGATTACCCATGAAACCTTCAGTGAGGCTCGCGAACGGTTTGATCGGCAGTTGATTGAATCGACCCTCGCGCAATGCGGTGGGAAGGTGATCGAAGCGGCGGCGCGGTTGGGGCTGGGGCGGTCGACGTTGTACAAGAAGATGGCTGCGCTGGGGATTGCCGAGTCTCTATAAAGAGACATGCATCTCTATTGGTAGATAGGGCCTCTTCGCGGGCAAGCCTCGCTCCTACAGGTCGTGCAATTTCGTAGATAACCACACTCCCGTAGGAGCGAGGCTTGCCCGCGAAAGCGTCAGCACAATCGCCAAAAATCTCAATACAGAGACAAAAATCACCAAAACCACTTCCACAAACAAATAATCCCCTTATATTTCAACAACTTATATATCTGGCACGAAACCCGCTATAGCCCTCCCACCAAGCTTCACCCTACAAAAATAACAATCCAGGAGAGACACACCATGAGTGTGATCATTGCCTTGGCAGCCCTCGCGCTGCTGATGGTGGCTGCTTACCGTGGCTACAGCGTTATCCTCTTTGCCCCGATCGCCGCCCTCGGCGCCGTCCTGTTCACCGACCCTTCCGCCATAGCCCCCGTCTTCACCGGGGTGTTCATGGAAAAGATGGTCGGCTTCGTCAAACTGTATTTCCCGGTGTTCCTGCTCGGCGCGGTGTTCGGCAAGCTGATCGAGTTGTCGGGATTCTCCCGCTCCATCGTCGCGGCGGCGATTCGCTTGCTCGGCACCCGTCAGGCGATGCTGGTGATCGTGCTGGTCTGCGCCCTGCTCACGTACGGCGGTGTGTCGCTGTTTGTGGTGGTGTTTGCGGTGTACCCGTTTGCCGCCGAGATGTTCCGCCAGAGCAATATTCCCAAACGCCTGATCCCGGCGACCATCGCCCTCGGCGCGTTCTCGTTCACCATGGACGCCCTGCCTGGCACGCCGCAGATCCAGAACATCATCCCCAGCACCTTCTTCAACACCACCGCCTGGGCGGCGCCGTGGCTGGGTGTGATCGGCACGATTTTCGTGTTCAGTGCCGGCATGCTGTTTCTGCAGCACCAGCGCAACAAGGCCCAGCGCACGGGTGAAGGTTACGGTTCAGAACTGCGCAACGAGCCGGAAACCGCGCCGGACATCCAACTGCCCAACCCGTGGATCGCGCTGTCGCCGCTGTTGATGGTGGGCCTGATGAACCTGCTGTTCACCCGTTGGATTCCTGTGTGGTACGGCAAGACCCACAGCCTCTCGCTGCCGGGCATGGCAGTTCCGGTGACCACCGACATCGCCAAGCTGACGGCGATCTGGGCGGTCCAGGCAGCCTTGCTGGTGGGCATCGTCATGGTGCTGGTGTTCGGTTTTCAGGCTATTCGCGGCCGGTTGGCCGAAGGCAGTAAAAGTGCGGTCAGCGGCGCATTGCTGGCAGCGATGAATACTGCATCGGAATACGGTTTCGGGGCGGTGATCGCCTCGTTGCCAGGTTTTCTGGTGCTGGCCGACTGGCTCAAGAGCATTCCCAACCCGTTGGTCAATGAAGCGATCACTGTGACCTTGCTGGCCGGCATCACCGGCTCGGCGTCAGGCGGGATGAGCATCGCTTTGGCGGCGATGTCCGAGAGTTTCATCAGCGCTGCCCACGCCGCCAATATTCCCCTGGAAGTGCTGCACCGGGTCGCCGCGATGGCCAGTGGCGGCATGGACACCCTGCCGCACAACGGCGCGGTGATTACCTTGCTGGCGGTCACCGGGTTGACCCACCGCGAGGCCTACAAAGACATTTTCTGTATTACGCTGATCAAGACACTCGCTGTTTTTGTGGTGATCGGTACTTTCTACGCCACTGGCATTGTGTGAGGTATTCATGACGACTCTTTCGGGCAAGACCGCACTGGTCACCGGTTCCACCAGCGGCATCGGTCTGGGGATCGCCCTGAGCCTGGCCAAGGCTGGCGCCAACCTGATCCTCAACGGTTTCGGCGATGCGTCGACGGTGATCGCTGAGGTCGAGCAATTCGGTGGCAAGGTCGGCCATCACCCGGCCGACGTCAGCGACCCGGCGCAGATCGCCGATATGATCGAGTACGCCGAGCGTGAGTTCGGCGGCGTGGATATCCTGGTCAACAACGCCGGCATCCAGCACGTGGCGGCGGTGGAAGATTTTCCGGTGGAGCGCTGGGACTCGATTATTGCGATCAACCTGTCGTCGGTGTTCCACAGCACCCGCTTGAGCCTGCCGGGCATGCGTACCAAGGGCTGGGGACGCATCATCAACATCGCTTCGGTGCACGGCCAGGTCGGTTCGGTGGGTAAAGCGGCGTATGTCGCGGCCAAGCATGGCGTGATCGGCCTGACCAAAGTGGTCGGCCTGGAAACCGCCACCACCAACGTTACCTGCAACGCCATTTGCCCAGGCTGGGTGCTGACGCCGCTGGTGCAGAAGCAGATTGATGATCGCGCCGCGACCGGGATCGACCCGCAGCAGGCGCAACACGATTTGCTGGCCGAGAAACAGCCCTCCCTGGAATTCGTGACGCCGCCGCAGCTGGGTGAGTTGGTGCTGTTTTTATGCAGCGAAGCCGGTAGCCAGGTGCGTGGCGCAGCGTGGAATATAGATGGTGGGTGGTTGGCGCAGTAGCCTGCCGCCGGACCCTGTGGCGAGGGAGTTCTGTGGCGAGGGGGCTTGCCCCCGTTCGGCTGCGAAGCAGTCGCCAGCGACTGACCGTGCATCGAAAGTGCGGCGTCTATCCGGGGGCCGCTTTGCGACCCAACGGGGGCAAGCCCCCTCGCCACAGTAGACTGTGTGTAGACATAAGAAAAAGAGGCCAAGCCATGTCCGACATCCTCTGGCAACCCGGCACCGAGCGCATCGGCAAGAGCCGCATGGAGGCCTTCCGGCGTTTCGTCAATCAGCGACACACCCTTGGGATCGCCGACTACCCTGCCCTGCACCAATGGAGCATCGACCAGCGTGAAGCCTTCTGGCAGGCCATCGTCGATTTCTTTGACATCCGTTTTCACGATCAGCCAGACGCGGTGCTGATCGAAGGCGCGCAAATGCCCAGCGCCCAGTGGTTCCCCGGCGCTACCTTGAACTTCGCCGAACACCTGCTGCGCCGTCGTGACGATGCCGTGGCCGTGGTCGCCATTGGTGAAAACGGCCAACGGGAACAGCTGACCTGGGCCGAACTGGCAAGCCACGTCGCCGGTTTTCAAAATAGCCTGAAAGCCGCCGGTGTCGGCCTCGGCGACCGCGTGGCAGCGTGTATGCCGAACACCTGGCAGACCCTGGTGGCCATGCTCGCCACCACCAGCCTGGGTGCAATCTGGTCCTGTTCTTCACCGGACTTCGGCACCCACGGGGTGATCGATCGCTTCGGCCAGATCGAACCGAAAGTGCTGATCACCTGCGCCGGTTACCGCTACGCCGGCAAAGAGATCGACCAGACCACCAAGGTCAATGAAATCCTCGGACAGTTGCCGTCCTTGCAGCAATTGATTGTTGTGCCTTATGCGCGTCCTCAAGCGCGCATCGAGGATTTCCGCTGCCAGGCCAACGTGACGCTGTGGGACGATTTTTACGACCCGGGCGGCGAGCCGCAATTCGTTCCCGTGCCTTTCGCCCATCCGCTGTACATCCTCTACTCCAGCGGCACCACCGGCGTACCGAAGTGCATTGTGCACGGCACCGGCGGCGTGCTGCTGCAACACGTCAAGGAACATGGCCTGCACACCGACCTCGGTGCCGGTGACCGTTTGTTCTACTACACCACCTGCGGCTGGATGATGTGGAATTGGCTGGTCTCGGCGCTGGCCGTCGGCAGCGCCGTGGTGCTGTATGACGGCTCGCCGTTTCATCCAGGGCCGGAGCGCTTGATCGACCTGATCGACGACGAACGCCTCAATGTCTTCGGCACCAGCCCGAAATTCCTCACAGCGCTGGAAAGCAATGGCTTGAAGCCGTGCGAAAGTCATGACCTGAGCAGCCTGAGAACCATCCTGTCCACCGGCTCGGCGCTGTCGCCGCAAAGCTTCGATTACGTCTACCGCGCGTTCAAGTCCGACCTGTGCCTGTCTTCGATGTCCGGTGGTACCGATATCGTTTCGTGCTTTGTGATTGGCAACCCGGTCCTGCCGGTGCGCCGTGGTGAGATGCAATGCAAGAGCCTGGGCATGGCGGTCGAAGTGTGGAACGACGATGGCAAGCCTGTGATCGGTGAAAAAGGCGAACTGGTGTGCACCCGGCATTTCCCGGCCATGCCCATCGGCTTGTGGAACGACCCGCAACAGGAAAAGCTGCGCGCTTCGTATTTCAGCCTGTTCCCCGGCGTCTGGGCCCAGGGCGATTACGCCGAACAACTGCCCCATGGCGGCATGCTGATCCACGGCCGCTCCGACGCGGTGCTCAACCCCGGCGGCGTACGCATCGGCACGGCGGAAATCTACCGTCAGGTGGAGAAAGTCCCGCAGGTGCTGGACAGCGTCGCCATCGGTCAGCAATGGCAGGATGACGTGCGAGTGGTGCTGTTCGTGCGCTTGCGCGAAGGCGTCGAGCTGGACGAAGCGCTGCAACAACAGATCCGCCAGGTCATCCGCGCCAACACCACGCCACGGCATGTGCCGGCGAAGATTGTCGCGGTGACGGACATTCCGCGGACCATCAGCGGCAAGGTGGTCGAGTTGGCGGTGCGCAACGTGGTGCATGGCCAGAAGGTGAAGAACACCGATGCACTGGCCAACCCCGAAGCCCTGGAGCAATTTCGAAACCGCCCCGAACTGAACGACTGACGCCGTAGATCTACTGTGGGAGCAAACCCGCTCCCGCATTTTTGAACAGCGTCGGCCCCTTCAGTCCATCAACCCCCATTCACCCGGCGGCGTATGGGGGCCGGGTGTGGCCTCGGCGTGCATTTTCAGGCGCAAACGCAGATTGTTCACCGAATCAGCATGTTTCAACGCCTCTGCCTCATCGATTGCGCCCTCGGCAAACAGCGCGAACAGCGCCCCGTCAAACGTCTGCATCCCCACCTCTGAAGACTTCTCCATGATCCCCTTGAGTTCGCCAAACTCATTGCGCCGGATCAGGTCACCGATGGTTGGTGTGCCCAGCATCACCTCCACCGCCGCCCGGCGCTGCCCGTCGCGGGTACGCACCAGACGCTGGGACACAAACGCTTTGAGGTTGTTGCCCAGGTCGTTGAGCAACTGCCCCCGACGCTCTTCGGGAAAGAAATTGATCACCCGATCCAGCGCCTGATTGGCGTTGTGCGCATGCAACGTGGAAATTACCAGATGACCGGTATCGGCAAACGCCAGCGCATGTTCCATAGTCTCGCGGTCACGGATTTCGCCGATCAACACCACGTCCGGTGCCTGGCGCAACGTGTTTTTCAGCGCAGCGTGGAAACTGCGGGTATCGACGCCGACCTCGCGCTGATTGACGATCGACTTCTTGTGCCGATGGATAAACTCGACCGGGTCTTCGATAGTGATGATATGGCCACTGCTATGGCGGTTGCGGTAATCGATCAGCGCCGCCAGCGAGGTCGACTTGCCCGAGCCGGTCGAACCGACGAACAGCATCAGCCCTTGTTTGAGCATCACGGTTTCGAGCAGCACCGGTGGCAAGTTAAGGTCTTCGAAGCGTGGAATGTCGAGCTTGATGTTGCGCGCCACGATGGACACATCATTGCGCTGCTTGAAGATATTGAGCCGGAAACGCCCGACCCCGGGCAGGGAAAGTGCCAGGTTCATTTCCAGGTCCCGATCGAACTCCTGGCGCTGTTCGGCGTCCATGATGGACGCGGCAATGGCCGCCACTTCTCCCGGCTTGAACGGTTGATCGGTCAGGGCTTTGAGCACACCGTCAAATTTCGCGCTGGGTGGCGCGCCCGTGGACAGGTAAAGATCGGAGCCATGGCGGCTGGCCAGAATCTGCAACAGTGCATCGATTTCCATGGCAAAAAGCACCCGCGAAGCATTCAATGAAAAAAATGACCCCATGCGGGTCATCCAGCGTCTACCGCCTTGCAAGGATAGTAGACGCCGCCACACTGACTCATGCGCAGGACATGTAGATGAACGCACCACCGACCGCCAGCGATGCCCAGGCCTTGATTGCCCGACTGGACTGGACAAACAACCCGCTGGGCGCCGCCGAAAACTGGCCGCAGAGCCTGCGCACCGCGGTGGACATCGTGATCCACTCGCCAATGCCGATGCTATTGCTGTGGGGCCCGCAGCTCACCCAGATCTACAACGACGGCTTCGCCTTCCTCGCCGGCAGCAAACACCCTCACGCTTTCGGACAACCGACGCACCAGATCTGGCCGGAACTCAAAGACTTTACCGACCCGATTTACAGCGCCGTCCTACAGGGTCAGGTGCGGACCTACAGCGAACAGCGCTTCACCTTGCAACGCGACGGTCGGGATTCTGACTTCTGGCTGGATTTGACCTACAGCCCCATTCGCAACGAAAGCGCCGAGGTTGCCGGGATTCTGGTCACGGCCATCGAAACCAACGAACGTCGCCGCATCGCCCTCGAACTGGAACAACGCTCTGCCGCCAGCCTCAAGGCCCAGCAAGACACCGAGCAGCGCCTGCAACTGGCACTGGCCGCCACCGATGCCGTCGGCACCTGGGACTGGGACATTGGCGAAGACCGTTTCATCGCCGATGCGCACTTCGCGCAATTGCATGGCGTCGATCCGGCCATGGCCAGCCAGTTGCCAATCAGCGAATACCTCCACGGCGTGCACCCGGAAGACCGCGCCATGATCGCCCGCAGCATCAAGCACTGCATCACCCATGGCAGCGAGTACGCCGAGGAATATCGCTTGCTGCAAGCCGATGGCCAGTTGCGCTGGGTGTTTGCCCGGGGTCGTTGCTACAAGGACCACCATGGCCGGCCGATCCGCTTTCTCGGCGCCGCGCTGGACCTGACCGAACGCAAACACATCGAACAGGCCTTGCGCCAAAGCCAGACCGAGCTGCAACTGATCATCAACGCGATGCCGATCCTGATCAGTTATGTGGACCGCGAAGAGCGCTTTCGCCTGAACAATGCCGCCTATCTGGAATGGTATGGCCTCACGCCCCAAGAGCTTTACGGCCGCACCATTCGTGAAGTGCTTGGCGATGAAGCCTATGCCCTGCGCGCCGAATACATCGCCGAGGCGCTGAAAGGCAAGACCTGTTGTTTCAGCATCAGCGCCGATCACCGCGATGGCAGCACCCGCCAGGCCCTGATGAACTACCTGCCACGCCACGGCGCAGACGGCGCGGTGAATGGTTTCTACATCTTCGTGATCGACGAGACCGAGCGCAAACAGACTGAAGAGGCGCTGCGCAACCTCAACGAAACCCTGGAAGAACGCGTGAGCGCTCGCACCCAACAACTGGCCGAAGCCAACCAGCGACTGCAGAACGAGATGTTCGAGCGTGAGCGTGCCGAAGACGCCTTGCGCCATGCGCAGAAAATGGAAGCGGTCGGCCAGCTCACCGGCGGCATCGCCCATGACTTCAACAACATGCTCACCGGGATCATCGGCAGCCTCGATTTGATGCAGCGCTACATCGCCGATGGGCGCGCGGCCGAGATCGGTCGCTTCACCGAAGCGGCGGTGTCCTCGGCCCATCGCGCCGCCGCCCTGACCCATCGGTTGCTGGCATTCTCAAGGCGTCAGTCACTGGATCGCAGGCCACTGGACGCCAACCAGCTGGTGCATTCCCTGGAAGACTTGCTCAGCCGGACCAAGGGCGATCACATCGAGCTCAAACTGAAGCTGGCCGATGAGGTCTGGCCGGTCAGTACCGATGTCAGCCAACTGGAAAACGCCTTGCTCAACCTCGTGATCAACGCCCGGGATGCGATGCCCGATGGCGGCGAGTTGTTGATCGAAACCGCCAATGTTCACCTCGACGGCAGCGACGTCACTCCGCTGGAGCCAGTCAGGGCCGGGGATTACCTGATGATTGCCGTCAGCGACAACGGTGCCGGCATGACCCCATCAGTACTGGCCAAGGCCTTCGATCCGTTCTTCACCACCAAACCCATCGGCCAGGGCACCGGCCTTGGGTTGTCAATGATCTATGGTTTCGCCCAGCAGTCGGGCGGGCACGTCAGCCTGCACAGCCGGCCTGGCCAGGGCACCAGCGTTCGCCTGTATTTGCCACGGTTGCACGTCGCCCTGCCGGAACACGCGCAGCTGCCGGTCACCGGCGAAGCACCGCCAGCGGTTGCCGGTGAAACCGTGGTGTTGGTGGAAGACGATCCGGCGGTGCGCATGCTGGTGCTCGACCTGCTCAAAGAGTTGGGTTATCACGCCCATGAAGCCGAAGATGCGCAGAGCGCCCTGCCCTTGCTGGAGTCCGACCTGCGGGTCGATCTGCTGGTAACCGACGTCGGGCTGCCGGGCATGAACGGTCGGCAACTGGCGGAAATCGCTCGTCAGCACCGCCCGGAGCTCAAAGTGCTGTTCATTACCGGTTATGCCGAGAAAGCCGCCGAACGCCAGGGCTTCCTGGAGGAAGGCATGGACATGGTGGCCAAACCCTTTTCCATGGACCTGTTGGCCAACAAGATTCGCACGATGATCGGCCAAGCCGGCTGAGTTAAGGCATAATCGCGCGCCCCACGCTGGCACCAACATAGCCACCACCGTTGCAAGGTACGCCCAATGAAAGCCCAAGCCCGCCATATTCTGGTGAAAACCTCGGAAGAAGCCGAGCAGCTCAAACAACGCATCGCCAAGGGTGAAGCCTTCGATGTGCTGGCCAAGAAATACTCCACCTGCCCGTCCGGCAAACGCGGCGGGGATCTTGGCGAAGTACGGCCCGGGCAGATGGTCGGGGCAATCGATGCGGTGATCTTCAAAAAACCGCTGCGGGTGGTGCATGGGCCGATCAAGAGCAAGTTCGGGTATCACTTGGTGCAGGTGTTTTACCGGGACTGATCGGTTGGCTCGATGTACAGGGTGAGGCTCCCTCGTCACAAAAAATCACAGCATCCCCCAAAGATTGCATTTCAATCTTTGGGGATCAGTGCCCCCGGCACTTGAATCACCCGACTCGCCAAGCGATGCCCCGCTTCAGCAGCCTCGACCGGGCTCCCACCCTTGAGGCGGCAAGCCAGATACGCCGCGCTGAACGAATCCCCCGCCGCCGTGGTGTCCACCACCCGTTCGACCACTTGCGCCGGCACTTCGAACGACTCGCCGTCACAGCGAATCAGACACGCCTCGGCACCGCGCTTGAGCACCACTTCGGGAGTGCCCATCTGCTCATAAGCGGCAAACACCGCCGCGCAATCGGAAAAGTGGAACAGCGCCTGCTCGTCATCAACCGTCAGCAACGCCAAGTCGACATAGGGCAACACTTCGCGATAAGCCGCTCGTGCGTCCTCGACCGAAGCCCACAGGCGTGGTCGATAATTGTTGTCGAACACGATCTGCGCATCCCGCTGTCGGGCTTCGATCAGGGTGTCCAGCAGTTTCTCCCGGCCCTGCTCACCGAGCACCGCCAGGGTGATGCCGCTGAAATACAGCACGTCGTAATCCGGCAGCGCTGCCAGGATCGGCGCGGCCGCCGGGGTGGTAAAGCAATCGCGCACGGCCGCTTCATTGCGCCAGTAGAGAAAACGCCGCTCGCCAGCCGCGTCGGTCTGGATGCAATACAGACCGGGCAAGCGACCGGGCAAACGCTGGACCATGCCCAGGCCGATGTGTTCGCTGGCCCAGCTCTGGCACATCGCATCGCTGAAACTGTCATCACCCAGGGCAGTGACGTAATCCACCGTGCCGCCATCGCCCAGTTCACGGGCCAGATAGACCGCGGTGTTCAGGGTATCGCCGCCGAAGCTCTGTTGCAGAGAGCCGTCGGCGCGCTGCTGCAGTTCGATCATGCACTCGCCGATCAGGGCGATGCGCGGGATGTTGGGGCCCAGAGGGCTGATGTTGTTCATGTTGTGGGGGCTCTTAGAAACAGGTTTCCATGGTCTCGATAACATTCAGCTGCTCATCCACCAGACACCCGATACGCCACTTGTCGAACGTCAAACACGGGTGCGAAGTCCCGAACGAAATGATATCGCCCACCCGCAACTCAACTCCCGGCGCCACGGTCATGAACGCGTGCTGGTCCATCACCGCCGTCACCTTGCAGGCACTTACATCATCGCCGGTCGCCGGCACCACGCCGGCCTTGTAACGCAGCAACGGCACCGGCAAACCGGCGTCGTAGGCCACGTCGCGCTTGCCCAGGGCGATCACCGCAAAACCCGGTTCGGGCAACGACTGCACATGCGCCCAGACTTCCAGCGCCGGGCGCAAACCTTCGTGCAGGTCGCTGCGACGGTCGAGCACGCAACATTGCGCTTCTTTGTAGATGCCATGGTCGTGGGCCACGTAACTGCCGGGGCGCAGCACGCTGAGGAAACGCCCGCCGGCATTCTGCGCTTCGAACGACTCGGCGATCAGGTCGTACCACGCCGACCCCGACGCGGTGATGATCGGCTTGGCAATCGCGAACGCGCCACTGTCCTGCAACTGCACCGCCAGACGCACCAGGGAGGCGGCGAACTCGCGGATGCCGCTCACCGCATGATCACCGTGAATCACCCCTTCGTAGCCCTCGATGCCGGTCAGCGCCAACGCCGGTTGAGCGTTGATAGCCTTGGCCAGTGCCAGCACTTCGGCTTCGGTGCGGCAACCGCAACGACCGCCGACCACGCCGTACTCGATCATCACGTTCAGGCGCACGCCCCGCGAGGCGAAAAACGCGCCGAGGTCGGCGACGTTATCCGGGTGATCGACCATGCAATAGAAATCGAAAGTCGGGTCTGTCAGCAGGTCGGCGATCAGTGCCATGTTCGGCGTGCCGACCAGTTGATTGGCCATCAGCACCCGGCGCACACCATGGGCGTAAGCCGCGCGGGTTTGCGTGGCGCTGGCCAGGGTGATGCCCCAGGCACCGGCGTCCAGTTGGCGACGAAACAGCGCCGGGGTCATGCTGGTTTTACCGTGAGGTGCCAGTTCCGCGCCGCTGTGGCTGACGAAGTCCTGCATCCAGCGAATGTTGTGTTCCAGCGCGTCGCGGTGCAGCACCAGCGCCGGCAGACTGACGTCCCGCACCAGGTTGGCGCCGGTCTGGGCGGCGCCCTTTTCCACGGCGGCGGTATTGATGGCAGTAGACATGGTCGATCTCCTCACACACGGCCGCAGGCAGCCGCTGTTATTCGTTGATACGCCGGGCGAGGCTGTTGGCGCTGTCGATCAGCACCCGGCGATAGTCGTTGTAATTGTTCTTCGCATCGGCCCGTGGGGCGACGATGCACAGGGTCGCGATGGCCACGCCGCTCGGGTCTTTGACCGGGGCGGCGAAGCAATGGGTAAAGGTGTCGGCGACGCTGTCGAAGGAAAAGAATCCGTCGATGGCGGCCTGGCGGATCTCCCGGAGAAACTGTTCCAGCGGCAGGCGTTCGCCGTCGGGCAGGATGAAGTCGTCGGGGTCGATCAAATCGACGATCTGCTGATCGCTCAGGTGCGCCAGCAGCAGGCGCCCGGAAGCGGTCCAGGGGATCGGCGCGTTTTCGCCGATGTCCGAGGAAATGCGGAAATGCCGCTCCCCCTCTTTCATCAATGCCACGGTGTATTTGCGTCCGTTGAGCAGGCACATCTGCGCGGTTTCGCGGGTCTGGCTGACGATTTCCTGCAAGGCGTGATCGGCCTCGCGGGACAGGTCGAAATGACGCAAATGCGCCTGTCCGAGGAAGTACAGCTGACGACCGAGGTAAACGTGACCTTCCTTGCCCACGGGTTCGAGGATGCGCCGCTCCAATAAGGACGCAACCAGTTCGTAGACCGTGGATTTCGGGCTGCCGATGCCGCTGGCGATTTCGTTCGGGCGCAGGGGCTGGCCGATTTCCTTGAGGAAATCGAGGATGTCGAACGCCCGGTCCAGACCGCGAGCCCGGCGCTTGATGGTGTCTTCGGTCATTTCAGTGGTCCCATTCAAAGTGCCGGGAGTTTACCCAGAAGGCCGCCTTCGCGGGCAAGCCTCGCTCCTACAGGATTTCGCCGTTTGTAGGAGCGAGGCTTGCCCGCGAAGAATTCACTGCGGTTCAGGCCTTTTTCTTGTACGCGATGCAATCAATCTCGACCTTGCAATCGACCATCATGTTCGCCTGCACGCAGGCCCGGGCCGGGGCGTGTTCGCTTTTGAAGTACTCGGAAAACACCTTGTTGAAACTCCAGAAGTCCCGCGGGTCTTCCAGCCACACGCCCGTGCGCACCACGTCTTCAAGCCCGTAACCGGCCTCTTCCAGAATCGCGATCAGGTTTTTCATGGTTTGGTGAGTCTGCTCGACAATCCCGCCCACGATGATTTCACCATCCACCGCCGGCACTTGGCCGGACACGTGCAGCCAGCCATCGGCTTCGACGGCGCGGGCAAAAGGACGGGGCTGGCCGCCACCGGCGGTGCTGCCGGTGCCGTAACGAGTAATGCTCATGGGTGTTTCTCCTGATTAAAAAGTGAAGGCTTAAAAGCGGGTGCTCTTGAGAAATTCCGCCAGTCGCGGCGACTGCGGGCGCTCGAACAGTTCCTTGGGCGGCCCCTGCTCTTCGATCCGCCCCTGATTCATGAACACGATCTTGTCCGAGACCTCGAAGGCAAAACGCATTTCGTGGGTCACCAGCAACATGGTCATGCCATCCTCGGCCAGGCCCTTGATCACGTTCAGCACTTCGCCCACCAGTTCCGGATCGAGGGCCGAGGTGACTTCATCGAACAGCATCAAACTCGGGTTCATCGCAATCGCCCGGGCAATCGCCACGCGCTGTTGCTGACCACCGGACAACTGACCGGGGTAATGATCGCGGCGCTCCAGCAGGCCGACCCGCTCCAGCCATTTTTCCGCCAGCGCTACCGCCTCGTCCTTGTGCAACTTTTTCACCTTGAGCAAACCGAGGGTGACGTTCTGCAACGCGGTGAGGTGCGGGAACAGATTGAATTGCTGGAAAGCCATGCCGGTCATGGCGCGATGGCGGGCGATGACTTTTTCCGGGTGGCGCACGCGCTTGCCGTTGACCTCGTCATAGCCGATGGATTCACCGTCGAGCAGAATCTGCCCGCCCTGGAACTCTTCGAGCATGTTCACGCAGCGCAGCAGCGTGGTCTTGCCCGAGCCGCTGGAGCCGATCAGCGTGACCACATTGCCGCGCTGCATGGTCAGGTCGACGCCCTTGAGCACTTCGAGCGGGCCGTATTGTTTGTGCAGGCCGCGGATGTCCAGCAGCGCCTGATTCTGGGTCGAAACTTGAGCTTGTGTCATGGCAAGGCCACCCGCTTTTCAATGTGCCGGCCGAGTAATTCGATGGCGTAGTTGATGACGAAAAACAGCAATCCGGCGAACAGGTAAAACTCCAGGGTCATGAAGGTCCGGGCGATGATCTGTTGAGTACTGAGCAGCAGCTCGGCGACGCCGATCACCGACAACAAGGTCGACGCCTTGACGATCTCGGTGGACGAGTTGACCCAGGTCGGCAAGATCTGCCGCAACGCCTGGGGCAACAACACATAACCCAGTGCCTGGTAAAACGTCAGGCCGATGGCCTTGCTCGCTTCCATCTGACCGCTGGGCAGCGCTTGCAACGCACCGCGCACGATCTCGGCGACATGGGAACCGCAAAACAGCGTCAGGCCCAAAGTGCCTGCCCCGAAGGCGCTGATTTGCCAGCCCAGTGCCGGCGCCATGTAGAAGCAGGCCAGTACCAATACAAACACCGGCGTGCCGCGAATGATGTCGACGTAGAACCGGAACGGCGCGCGCATCCAAAACGTGCCGTAGGTGAGTACCAGGCCGGCGACGATGCCGACCAGCGTACCCAGCAAAATCGCCAGGCCCGAGCACTGCACACTGGTCAGAAAGCCCTGCCACAGGACATCCCGGGCCACCCATAACTCATGCAACCAGCTGGGGGATTCGTACATGGGGCCTCCTATCGGCGAATCGCCAGACGCTGCTCGAGGTAACGCAGCATCATGGCAATGAGGTAACAGGCCGCAACATAGAGCGCTGTGGTCACCAGCCAGGTTTCGATCACCCGGTAGCTCTCGACATTGATCTTGCGCGCGTAATAGGTCAGCTCCGGCACGGCAATCGCCGCCGCCAGCGAGGTGTCCTTGAACAGCGAAATGAAGTTGTTCGACAGCGCCGGCAGCACATTGCGCAGCATCACCGGCACGGTGATGTACGCCTTGACCTGCCACTCGCCCAAGCCAATCGCCAACCCGGCTTCACGTAGTCCCTTGGGAATGCTCAACAGCCCGCCACGAAACACTTCAGTCAGGTACGCCCCGGCATACAGCGACAGGGTGATGATGAACGAGGGGATCTTGTCCAGGCGAATACCTAGGCTCGGCAACGCGAAGTAGATCAACAGAATCAACACCAGAATCGGCGTATTACGGATCACCGTCACATACACCGACGCCAGCCCCCGCAATGCGCGGTGCTTCGACAGCAAAGCAAACGCCATCAGCAGGCCGATCACGCAGCCGATGGCGATCGACACCAGCGCCAGCTCAAGACCCAGACCGAGCCCCGCCAGCAAGGTGTCGAAGTCGCGCCACACGGCGGCAAAATTCAACTGATAGTTCATGGTCAACAGTACCTTGAGCGGGGCGATTTATCACCGCCCCGCTCTCACGGGATCATTTGAATTCGACTGGGAAACCGATTGCAGGTGTAGGCAGGTCGACACCGAACCACTGCTTGAACGACGCCGCGTAAGTCGGGAATTCAACGCCAGTCATGCCTTCATGCAGCACGGTGTTGACGAAGTTCAGCCAGTCCTGGTCGCCGCGTTTGACCGCACAGGCGTAGGTCTGCGGGCTCCAGGCGTAGGTCGGGCTGCGATAACGGCCTGGGTTCTGCACCATCAGGTATTTCACCGACGACTGATCGGTGGCCGCCGCGTCGGCACGGCCGGAGTTCACCGCCTGATACATCAGATCCACGCTGTCGTACTGATCGACCTTGGCCTTGGGCAGCGCCTGATGCACCAGTTCTTCGGCGTACACGTTCTGCAGCACCGCCACGGTCACGCCGTCGGCGGCGGCCCTGAGGTCTTCGATTTCCTTGTACTTGCTGTTGGCCGGCAGCAACAGGCCAACACCTTCACGGTAGTACGGCAGCGTGAACGCGACCTGTTGGGCCCGGCTGGCGGTCACGGTGATGAACTGGCAACTCATATCGACCTTGTCGGTCAGCAGGTTCGGAATCCGCGCATCGGACGACTGCACCACGAACTCGACCTTGCTCGGGTCGTTGAACAACCCCTTGGCCACCATCCGCGCGATATCGATATCAAAACCCTGCAACTTGCCGTCGGCTCCCTGGAAGTGCCACGGCGCGTTGGTACTGCCCGTACCCACGATCAATTTCCCACGGGCCAGCACGCTGTCGAGCTTGCTGTCTGCCGCTTGAGCGACACCCACGGCAGCGGCCGAAGCCGCGAGTACGAAAACACACGCTTTAAACAAGGAAAGTCGACGATGCATGGCAAGCACTCCAGGGCTGTGTTTATTCCGCTATACCGGAACATGGTATGTAACAACGGAATAGACAGCAGAAAGTGTGCCACAGGTTGTGGCCGGAATCTCGGAGGATTTGAAAAGTGTTTTGAATCAAATGGATGCGCACAGGCGCGAAGAAAGTGTTACGAAAAGACAGCTGGCTGAACGCTACCGTTGGCTACAGGCTGTGTGTGGTTGAGTCACATTGCGGTGCATTGCAGGTCAAAAAGAAGCAGAGCACACCTGTAATTTCTGACAGTAGACCCACCCGCTCGCCTCCTTTAACGTCAAAGGGCCTTCGATAGTCTTTGAAAAGGAGATTTCAATGAGTTCGATGTCCACCCAGTCATTGGATCCGGCCTACCGCAAAGCGCTCAACACTTGGCGCCCGGTGATTCTGTATTTCGGCAACGACCACTGTCCCGCCTGCGAAGGGGCCGGACCGGTTTTCCGGGCCATTGCCGAGAAGTACAAAGATCATGCGTGCATCTATATGCTGGATACGAGCAAGTCCCCTCGGCATCCGGAAGTCAAAGGCACACCCACTTTGCTGTTCTACGAGGAGGGGAAGCTGCTGACGAAGCTCAAGGGCATAGGCACCCCGGAAACCCTGGAAGAACATTTCAAAAAGCACATCGGCAAGCTCAGGCCCAAACAGATTGCCCACAAACCCCGCCACGACTTGCCGTGGTTGCAGAGAACCCTCAGCACTTTATGCACTGCGCCTCGGGCACGGGAGCGGTTGAATGCACGTTTGATGAGTAATGCAATGGGCAAATAACTGACCTGTAGCAGCAGCCTTGCGCTGCTCGGCAGCTGCTACAAAAAGTGCCCGCCGGTGTGTTTATCGTCCGGAAAAACGCAGCCGCGACAACATCCGCAGGTCGCCCTCGCGGTAATAGTCATCGGTCCAGCTGTCATCCGCCGCCAACGGCCGGACCTGCTTGAGTTGCAGTTTCTTTGCGAAGTAGCGGAACCGGTAATGTTCGTAGAAGCGCAGCAGTTCCAGCCCGTAACGATCGGCCAGGTCGGTGTCGCCACGGATGATCAGGTAGTTTTCGTCATTGCCGTTGCTGGCCGCGTCACTGAGGTTGTGGCTGCCGCTGATGATGGTCGGTGAGTCGCTGGTGAAATCGACGACGATGGCTTTGGTGTGCACCAGCAGGTTGCCCTTCTGGCCTTTCATGTTTTCCTTGAGCCAGCCTTCAAGGCCGGTGTTGAGCAGCGCGGTGGCGGCGAATTCGGCGGTGCGGTCGGCATGGAAACCGGTGATGTTGCTGACCGTGTTTTGCAGGCCGTAACGCAAGATGTCGTCGTGGGGTTGGCCGAGCAGCGCGTTGAGTATTTTGTCCGGCAAGGTGAATGCGGTGACAAACAGCAGGTCTTTTTTGGCGGCGTTGATGATCTTGATGAACTCACTCAAGTCGCCCTCGCCCGAGCGCGGTGAAAAACCGGCGAACAGCGGCTGGTCAGGCTGCATCGGATTGTGTTCCGTGAGCCAGTCCCGCGTGGCGCCGACGTCCGTCGGTGTGGCCCAGACCTGCTCGAAGGTTTGCAGGTAAGTGGCGCCGATCCGAGCGTCGTCCAGCACATGCACGACGTTGGCCTGACGGTAGACGCCGTTGGCAGTGAAGTTGGTACTGCCGCAGAGTACCGCTTCGGGCTGATGCTGCCCCGCGGCATCGAGCCGGCTCAGGACCATGAACTTGTCGTGAAAGATATTGTGGGTGACCCGCCCGCGTTTGTTCGCCGCCGGGATTTTTTCCAGGCTGGCTTCGTTCAGCGCCGTGGTGTCTTCGCCAGGTTGGGCGTGGTACAGGACCCGAACCTTTACGCCACGCTCGAAGGCGGCGTTCACCGCATCGACGATCGCCTGCAACTGGTATTCATAGATCGCGATGTCCAGCGCCCACTGGCCATCCACGGCACGCTCGATAAACCCGAGCAAGCGTGCGAGCAGACCATTTTCCAGCCATTGGCGCGGCGCATCGGGCCACTCTTCGATGGGCAGTGTCTTGTTGACGCTGAGTAGCGCATCGAGGTCGGCGAATTTGCGCTGGAACGCCTGACTGGCAGCCACTGCCCGGTTGAATATCACGTTCTGCCCCTTGGGCAGGCCATCGTCCGTGGTGACCGTCACTTCCAGGCTTTCACCCAACTGTGGCGCATCGGCAGTGCCATAAGCCAGGTGAACCCGATAATGGATCGTCACACCCGGATTGACCGCGTAATCGGCCCAGCGAAATTTCTGCAAAGGCGCGGCATCGCTGGGGGTGGCGTGAAACTGAGGGAACGTATGATCCTTGCCGGGGAAGGTCAGGCTGTTGAACAGAAACAACCAGGGTTTGTCACCTTGCTGTTTTTCGATGGCAAACCCCAACAGGCCTTTGCGGCGGGGTTCGGCCAGGTCGATGGCCAGCAGCACACCGTTGGTGCCAGCGTAGGCTTTGACGCGGAAATCGTCCTGATCGTTGCGGGCTAGAACGCGCATGGGTCACTCCTGTGATGGGTTTGCTTACAGAGCATAGGGCAGCGATGCGATGGGGCCAGCACTGTCAGCACAAAATTCAACCTTAAATCAGCTCATCGATATGCCGATAATCAATCTGTAACTGAGCTGCCAACACCTTTGCCCGCCCGAGCCGAATCGGACCGCGCTCGATGTCGATCAGCAACCCCGGACAATCCAGCTCCGGCAATGTCGACCAGTCCTTCAACCGTCCATCTGTCACTAGCAGCAGCCGCTGCTGTTCGGCCGGAAAACGCTTTTGCCGGACCGCCAGCCAGCGCCCCGCCTCGCCAAGCGCCGCCAGCATCGGCGTCCCGCCGCCGGCGCCCAATCCCTCAAGCCAATCGCGTAAGCCCGCAGAAGCTTTCAACCCCTGCACCTGCCACTTCGGCAAGTGACCGCTGGCGGTCAGCAAAGCCAGGCGTGCGCGCTGGCGATAGGCATCGTCGAACAGTTGCGCCAGCAAGCCCTTGGCATCGCTCAACGCCTGATGGCGCCGGGTCGAAGCCGAGGCATCGACGATCACCAGCCACAGTTCATGCGGGGTGCGGGTCCGCAGATGGAACAATAGGTCATCGCGTTGACGCGGTCGGCCATTGAGCAAGGTGCCGGGCCAGTTGACCGATCCGCTACGGGCGGCGTGACGCTTGCCCTGTTTACCGTGATCCAGCCGGCCTGCGCGGGGTCTGGCATTCGCCCCCGCGTCTGATCGAGGGCGAATGCCTAGGGCTTTTTTGGCCAGCTCGGCACTTCACGTCGAGCACCGACCGGCAGCGCCTGGGCGGGCATTTCGCCCCACTGGCCCTGACCTTCGTTCGGGTTGGTGGTTTGCGCAGGGGATTGCTGTGGCGCTTGGGAGTTTTGCGGCGCAGAGGTCGAATGCTCCCGACGACGATGACGCAAGGCAAATTCGGCGACCGCGTCGATATCCTCTTCGGCAATGGCGTTCGCACCGCGCCACGCCGCATGTGCCCGCGCCGCGCGCAGCCAGACCAGGTCGGCCCGCAAGCCATCGACGCCGGCAGCAAAGCAGCGCTCGGTGATCTGCGCCAGTGCGGCATCGTCGAGCGGGATACTCGCCAGGGCCGCACGCGCCTTCTGGCAACGCTCGCGCAGGGCGTGTTGCTGACTTTCCCACTCGGCGCAGAACCCTTGCGGATCGCTGTCGAAATCCAGTCGACGACGGATGATCTGGCCGCGCTCGGCGGGTGCGGTATGGCCACTGAGGGCGACGTTCAGGCCAAAGCGGTCGAGCAGTTGCGGGCGCAGTTCGCCCTCTTCCGGGTTCATGGTGCCGATCAGCACAAACTTCGCCGAATGCCGATGGGAAATCCCGTCGCGCTCGATCAGGTTGGTGCCGCTGGCGGCCACGTCGAGCAGCAGGTCCACGAGGTGATCGGGCAGCAAGTTCACTTCATCGACGTAGAGCACGCCGCCGTCGGCCTTGGCCAATACACCCGGAGAAAACTGTGCGCGCCCTTCGCTCAAGGCCGCGTCGAGATCGAGGGTGCCGACCAGCCGTTCTTCGGTGGCGCCCAGGGGCAAGGTAACGAATTGACCGCTGGCCAGCAGGTCCGCCAGGCCTCGGGCCAGGGTCGACTTGGCCATGCCGCGCGGGCCTTCGATCAGCACGCCTCCGATTTTCGGGTCGATGGCGGTCAGGTACAGGGCGAGCTTCAAGTCATCGGCGCCGACCACGGCGGAGAGCGGGAAATGGGGGGTGTCGGTCATGTTCAAATCTCGGTCATGGTCGGTGATTACTCTGTGGCGAGGGAGCTTGCTCCCGCTCGGCTGCGTAGCAGTCGTAAAACCTGAAAATGCGGTGTGCCTGACAGAGCCTGGTTTTTTGTTTTGGGGCTGCTGCGCAGCCCAACGGGAGCAAGCTCCCTCGCCACAAATTTCCTTTGCTCACCGGCTAACTGTCTTCTTCTATGTCCAGCAACAAATTCTCCAGCGCCTCGCGGTATTCACCCGGCTCCTGCCACATCCCCCGTTGCTGCGCTTCGAGCAGGCGCTCGGTCATGTCGCGCAAGGCGTGGGGATTGTGTTCGCGAACAAACTCCCGGGTCGCCGGATCAAGCAAATAGGCGTCCGCCAGCAACGCATACTGGTGATCGTCGATCAACTGCGTGGTGGCGTCGAACGCAAACAGGTTATCGACCGTCGCCGCCAGTTCGAACGCGCCTTTATAGCCATGACGCTTGATCCCGTCGATCCATTTCGGATTGGCCGCCCGGGAACGGATCACCCGGTTCAGCTCTTCCTTCAATGTGCGGATCTTCGGCAAGTCCGGCTGACTGTGGTCGCCGTGATAACTCGCCGCCGCTGCGCCGCCGAGGCTTTCGACGGCCGCCAGCATGCCGCCCTGGAACTGGTAATAGTCGTTGGAATCGAGCAAGTCGTGCTCGCGGTTGTCCTGATTTTGCAGCACGGCCTGCACCTGGCTCAGACGCTGGGCGAACTGCTCGCGTGCGGCGGTGCCTTCATCGGAGCCGCCGTAAGCGTAGCCGCCCCAGTTCAGGTAAACCTCGGCCAGGTCTTCGCGGCTCTGCCACAAACGACCGTCGATGGCACCTTGCACGCCGGCACCGTAAGCACCCGGTTTGGCCCCGAAGATCCGCCAGCCGGCCTGTCGCCTGGCCGCTTCTTCATCCAGACCGGACGTCAGCAGCGCTTCGCGCTCGGCACGAACCTTGGCTGCCAACGGGTTGAGATCGTCCGGTTCATCCAGCGCGGCGACCGCTTGCACGGCGGCGTCGAACAGCCGGATCAGGTTGGCAAAGGCATCGCGGAAGAATCCGGAGACGCGCAAGGTCACGTCCACCCGCGGCCGGTCCAGCAGGCTCAACGGCAGAATCTCGAAGTCGTCGACCCGCTGACTGCCCGTCGCCCACACCGGCCGCACACCCATCAAGGCCATGGCCTGGGCAATGTCATCGCCGCCGGTGCGCATGGTCGCGGTGCCCCAGACCGACAGGCCGAGCTGACGCAAGTGATCGCCGTGATCCTGCAAGTGCCGCTCAAGAATCAGGTTCGCGGATTGAAAACCGATGCGCCACGCCGTGGTGGTCGGCAGGTTGCGCACGTCCACCGAATAGAAATTGCGCCCGGTGGGCAACACGTCCAGCCGTCCACGGCTGGGCGCACCACTCGGCCCGGCCGGGACGAATCGCCCGCTGAGGGCGTCCAGCAGGCCGCGCATTTCCGCCGGGCCGCAGGCGTCCAGGCGCGGGGCGACGACCTCGCGCAAACTGTCGATGATCGCGCTCACGTCGGACCAATCTGCCTCCTGTGGGAGCGGGTCTAGGTGGTGAGGGGCCTTGTGGCGAGGGGGCTTGCCCCCGTTGGACTGCGCAGCAGTCCCGTTTTTTGGGGCCGCTTCGCGACCCAACGGGGGCAAGCCCCCTCGCCACAAAGGTTCGCTCCCACACGGGCCAGGCTCGGCATTCAACGTCCGCGAGATTAGTTGCGCGGCGAACAGTTCCAGACGCTCACGGGTATCCCCCGCCGTGCGCCACAGCTCATCACTGACCGCCTGCAAGGCATCCGGCCGAGGACCGTTCCAAGGATCAGCCAACACGCAATCCAGTGGATCGAAGCCCAATTCGAACGCCTTGGCCAGCGCCCGCAGCACGCTCGATTGCGCGCCACGACCGTCACCGCGAGGAATGCGCAGCAAAGCCAATAAAGTGTCGATGCGCAATCGCCCGGTCGGCGACTCGCCAAACACGTGCAGGCCATCGCGGATCTGCGATTCCTTCAAGTCACACAGGTAAGTGTCCAGGCGCGGCAACCAGATCGCCGCGTCGGCATCGCTGTCGAGCTTCTCGTCCAGCTGCAGTTCGCGATCAATGTGCGTGTCGCGCACCAGTTGCAGAATGTCGCGTTGCAGTTCCCGGGCGCGGCGCGGATCGAGCAACTGCGCTTCGTAATATTCGTCAGCCAACAACTCAAGGTTGCGCAGCGGGCCGTAGGTTTCGGCGCGGGTCAGCGGTGGCATCAGGTGATCGATGATCACCGCTTGCGTGCGGCGCTTGGCTTGGGCACCCTCGCCCGGGTCGTTGACGATGAACGGATAGATGTTCGGCAGCGGTCCGAGCAGCGCGTCGGGCCAGCAGTTTTCAGATAACCCGACGCCCTTGCCCGGCAGCCATTCGAGGTTACCGTGCTTGCCGACATGGATCACGCCGTGGGCGCCGTAGGTGTTGCGCAACCAGAAGTAGAACGCCAGATAACCGTGGGGCGGCACCAGGTCCGGGTCGTGATAGACCGCGCTCGGGTCAACCTGATAACCCCGCGCCGGTTGAATGCCGACGAAGGTCAGGCCGAAGCGCAACCCGGCAATCATCATTCGCCCGCCACGGAACATCGGATCGCTTTCGGGCGTGCCCCAACGTTGCAGCACCGCCTCGCGATTGGCTTCGGGCAGTGCGTTGAACATCAAAAAGTAATCATCCAGCGCCAGGCTTTGCTGGCACGGACGTTGATCGATAGTGTCCAGATCATTGCTGACACCACCG
Source organism: Pseudomonas sp. GR 6-02 (assembly GCF_001655615.1). Classification (GTDB taxonomy): domain Bacteria; phylum Pseudomonadota; class Gammaproteobacteria; order Pseudomonadales; family Pseudomonadaceae; genus Aquipseudomonas. Next base: position 2,471,728 of record NZ_CP011567.1, on the reverse strand, counting down.
AGCAGTTGCTGGATCAGCGCGGTGCCGCTGTCCGGCAGCTCGGCCGGCAACGGATAACCTTCGGCGTACAGGGCACGCAGGATGTTCAGCGCCGCGGCCGGGGTGTCGAGACCGACGCCATTACCGATGCGTCCATCGCGAGTCGGGTAGTTGGCGAGGATCAGGGCGATGCGTTTTTCGCTGTTGGGCAGCCGCGCCAGATCGATCCAGCGCCGCGCCAGTTCAGCGACAAAATCCATGCGTTCCGGTTGTGGTCGATAGCAAACCACATCGGACTGACTGCGCTCGCTGCGCCACGCCAGATCCTTGAAGCTGATCGGCCGACTGATGATTCGCCCGTCCAGCTCCGGCAGCGCGATGTGCATCGCCAAGTCACGGGGACCGAGGCCTTGCTCGCTGGCACGCCAACCGGGCTCGTTGTCCTGGGCGCAGATCGCCTGAATCACCGGGATGTTGCGACGAAACGGCCGCAGATGCGGCGCTTCAGGGCTGGACTGGGCGAAACCGGTGGTGTTCAGAATCACCCCCGCCTCAACTTCATCCAGCCAGTCCTCGACCACCGCCAGGCAGCCTGGCTCTTTCAGACTGGCCAGCGCAATCGGCAACGGGTTGAGCCCTGCCGCCTGCAAACGCTGGCAGAAAATATCGATGAAACCGGTGTTCGCCGCCTGCAAGTGCGAGCGGTAAAACAGCACCGCCGCCACCGGCTGATCGGCCTGCCAATCGGCTTGCCAATCCTGAAGGTGCGCGGGGCTTTTTTGCGGGTGGTAGATCGCGGTGCGTGGCAGGGTTTGCGGCTCGGAGCATGGATAATCACGACCCAGCCAACGACTGGCAAGGCAGCGAAACAGGTCGAGCGCATTGGCCATGCCGCCCTGACGCAGGAAGTGCCAGAGCCGGTCGCGGTCTTCGGGGGCCACGGTGCTCAGATCGCTGAGTTCCGGGTCCGGGCGATCGTCACCCGGCACCAGAATCAACTGCACACCGCGCTGGGACAATTCCACCAGACGCTCGATGCCGTAACGCCAATAGGCGATGCCGCCGTGCAGCGAGATCAGAATCACCTTGGCGTGGCGCAGCACTTCGTCGACATAAAGATCGACCGAGGCGTGATTCTGCACCTGCATCGGGTTGGCCAGGCGCAGGCTCGGGTAATCGTCGGGCAGCTGCTGCGCCGCCTCGGCGAGCAACGCCAGACTGGAATCGCCGCTGCACAGGATCACCAGCTCGGCGGGGGTTTGTCCAAGGTCGGCAATGTTGTCATCCGACACGAAACCGCCGGGCTGGGTCCTGAGCAGGTGCATGGATTAAACGCTGAGCGCAGCGCGCAATTGCGCTTCGAGTTGAACGGCGTCCAGCGCCTGACCGATCAACACCAGACGGGTGGTGCGCGCTTCCTCGGCGCCCCACTGACGGTCAAAGTGCTTGTCGAAACGCGTGCCCACGCCCTGAATCAGCAGGCGCATCGGCTTGTTCGGCACCGCCGCGAAACCCTTGACCCGCAGAATACCGTGCTGCACCACCAGTTGCGTCAGCGCGTCCATCAGCAGGCTTTCGTCGGCTTGTGGCAGCTCGATCGAGATGGAGTCGAACGCGTCATGGTCGTGATCGTGGTCGTCTTCACCTTCATGGTGATGATCGTGATGGCTGTGACGGCTGTCGATGTGTTCTTCGGAACCGGCACCGAGGCCGATCAGCACGTCCAGTGGCAAGCGACCGCTGCTGGCTTCGATGACTTTCACCGCCGGTGGCAGCTCTTCGGCGACTTCCAGGCGCACGCGGGCCAGGTCTGCGGCGCTGATCAGGTCGGCCTTGTTGAGAATCACCAGGTCGGCGCTGGCCAGTTGGTCGGCGAACAGTTCGTGCAGCGGCGATTCGTGGTCCAGGTTCGGGTCGAGTTTGCGCTGGGCGTCCACTTGATCCGGGAATGCAGCGAAAGTGCCGGCAGCGACGGCCGGGCTGTCGACCACGGTGATCACCGCGTCAACGGTGCAGGCGCTGCGGATTTCCGGCCACTGGAAGGCTTGAACCAAAGGCTTTGGCAGGGCCAGGCCCGAGGTTTCGATGAGGATGTGGTCGAGGTCGCCGCGGCGAGCAACCAACTCGCGCATCACCGGGAAGAATTCCTCCTGAACGGTGCAGCACAGGCAGCCGTTGGCCAATTCGTAGACGCGGCCGCTGGCCTCTTCTTCGGTGCAGCCGATTGAGCACTGCTTGAGGATCTCGCCGTCGATGCCCAGCTCGCCGAACTCGTTGACGATCACCGCGATGCGACGGCCCTGGGCGTTGTCGAGCATGTGCCGCAGCAAGGTGGTTTTGCCCGAACCGAGGAAGCCGGTAACGATGGTGACGGGGAGTTTGGCCAGTGTTTTCATCGGATGCCCTTTGGCAAGGTGGCGGGCATACGGGACGACAACCGGCAACGCGGGCGCGCGTGCCTGAAGAGTTCGCCACCGGATCACCCCGCCCGGTTGAAAGTGAGAATCTGTGTCGAGGCAGGTCTCCTGGCTGACGGTGCGCCGGGCGTTGGCCCGGCATTCGCTGCGCCTTCCCGCGAACCCGTTGCACAGGGTTTGCAGTGGCGTGGCAGCGAACATCACCGTTCACAGTTGCGGGGGCAGCCGCGGCATCGACCGCGTTCCCTTCTTAGCTTCGACAGACGCCGAAGAACCTCGAAAGCGCAAGGCTACGCATCGTGTGGGGGCGGGTCAATGTCTTGTCGGCGAATGCGATCACCTGTGGCGAGGGGGCTTGCCTGTGGCGAGGGAGCTTGCTCCCGTTCGGCTGCGAAGCAGTCGTGAAACCATGCACTGCAAATCTTACAGACAGACCGCATGAATCCGATGCGACCGCTATGCGCTCGAGCGGGACCAAGCCCCCTCGCCACAGGTATTGGGTGTTAGTGAGAACCCCTGCCAATTGACTCCCCGCCCTCGCCCATGCTCTCCTACACGCCTTGTTACGGGTGCCCTTCACAGGGTGAAACGGGAAACCGGTGAATCATGTGCTTTACTCTAAAGCCATGTCAGTCCGGTGCTGCCCCCGCAACGGTAAGCGAGTGAAGCGTCAGATCCACTGTGCCGGTCATATGGCATGGGAAGGTGATGCTTGCAGGTCCAGGCGCAAGCCCAGCCCCTCGCGAGCCCGGAGACCGGCCCGCAACACAAAGTGACTTTTACGTTCACTGAATAACAAACCCGCGGTGGGCGGGCGCTGTTCGAAATCTCTGCGAGCCCTTGGCGTGCGGAGATTTTCATGCGCTCTATTCACCCGCTGACAGACCAGAGGGAAGCGCCATGACGATCATCAGCAGCACCGCCAGCAACACCGACAAGAGCATCGCCAGCACCACCACGACCCTGACTCAACGCCTGACCGCCGCCGTGTGTGCGTCGATCCTTGGCGCCAGCCTTGTGTATTTCGCCGGTTTCTCGCACATCGAAGCGGTGCACAACGCCGCGCACGATACCCGTCACAGCTCCGCCTTTCCGTGCCATTGAGACCTGCTGAGATGATCAAGCGTATTGCGCAAACCGCAGGTTTCACCGGGCTGCTGGCCGCCCTGCTATTGACCCTGCTGCAAAGCTTCTGGGTCTCCCCGCTGATTTTGCAGGCCGAGACCTACGAAAAATCCGAGCCGGCTGCTGTTGAAATCCACGAGCACGCCGCGGGCGCAGTCGCTCATACCCACGATGCCGAAGCCTGGGAACCGGAAGACGGCTGGCAGCGCGTGCTGTCCACTACCGGCGGCAACCTGGTGGTAGCCGTCGGTTTCGCCCTGATGCTCGCCGGTCTTTACACCCTGCGCGCACCGACCAAAACCTCTCAGGGCCTGCTCTGGGGCCTGGCCGGTTATGCGACGTTCGTGCTGGCTCCGACTCTCGGCCTGCCGCCTGAGCTGCCGGGCACTGCCGCGGCTGATCTGGCGCAACGGCAAATCTGGTGGATCGGCACTGCCGCGTCCACGGCCGTCGGCATCGCGTTGATCGTGTTCAGCCGTCACTGGCTGATGAAAGCTCTCGGCGTGGCGATCCTGGCCGTGCCGCATGTGATTGGCGCACCACAACCGGAAGTCCATTCGATGCTGGCGCCGGAAGCCCTGGAAGCGCAATTCAAAATCGCTTCGCAGTTGACCAACGTGGCGTTCTGGCTGGCCCTGGGCCTGATCAGCGCCTGGTTGTTCCGCCGCAAAAGCGATGGCCATTACAGCGCATGACTGAAAACGGCACAGTGCCGACCCTGGTGGTCGGCCTGGGCTGCCAGCGCGGCTGCCCCGTCAGCACGCTGCGGGCGCTGCTCGATCAGGCGCTACAGGCCCATCAAATCGAGCTTCGTGAGATCAAGGCCCTGGCCAGCATCGACCTCAAGCGCGATGAACCTGGCCTGATCGAACTGGCCGAACAGCTGGCGTTGCCGCTGATGTACTTCAGCAGCGAACAATTGGCGACCTATCAAGCACAACTGAGCCACCACTCGGACATCGCGTTTGAACGCACCGGTTGCTACGGCGTGGCGGAAAGCGCTGCGTTGGCCCTGGCCGAACAATTGGCCCAGGCACCGGCAAAGTTGCTGATTCCACGACAAAAATACGCCCAGGCCACCTTGGCATTGGCCAGCGCCGCGTAAAATCCCCGATAATCCCCGCCTTCGATCATGAGCATTCTTCATCTGAAGCATGCCCAGGCCCTATTTCTGACAGGAAACGACGATGACCGTCTACTTCATTGGCGCCGGCCCCGGCGACCCGGAACTGATCACCGTCAAAGGCCAGCGGCTGATTCGTAGCTGCCCGGTCATCATCTATGCCGGCTCCCTGGTCCCCGCCGCCGTGCTGGAAGGCCACCGGGCCGAACAGGTGGTCAACAGCGCCGAACTGCACCTGGAACAGATCGTCGAGCTGATCAAGACCGCCCACGCCAACGGCCAGGACGTGGCCCGGGTGCATTCCGGCGACCCGAGTCTGTACGGCGCGATCGGCGAGCAGATTCGCTACTTGCGTGAACTCGACATCCCTTTCGAAATCATTCCCGGCGTCACCGCCACCGCCGCCTGCGCGGCCCTTTTGGGGGCCGAACTGACCCTGCCGGACGTGTCACAGAGCGTGATTCTGACCCGTTACGCCGACAAGACCGCCATGCCCGCTGGCGAAGAACTGGGCAGCCTGGCGCAACACGGGGCGACCATGGCGATCCACCTGGGGGTCAATCATCTGGAGAAGATCCTTGCCCAATTGCTGCCGCACTACGGCGCCGACTGCCCGATCGCGGTGATTCACCGGGCGACCTGGCCGGATCAGGATTGGGTGGTGGGAACGCTTGCGGACATTGCGCAGAAGGTACAAGCCAAGGGTTTTCGCCGAACGGCGCTGATTCTGGTGGGTCGAGTGCTGGGCAGCGATCACTTCAGTGAATCGTCGCTGTATCGCGCGGGGCATGCGCACCTATACAGACCCTGAAGCACTTGTGGCGAGGGAGCTTGCTCCCGCTGGACCGCGCAGCGGTCCCAAAATCAGCCAACGCATTCATCACGGGAAAATGCATCGGCTGGATTGCGACTGCTTCGCAGTCGAGCGGGAGCAAGCTCCCTCGCCACAGGTTATCGATCATCCATAAAAAAACGGTGCTCACGGGCACCGTTTTTTTATGTCGCAGCGAACACCTTAGTAGTAGGCGTTTTCTTTCTGCGTATGGTCAGTCACGTCACGTACACCCTTGAGCTCGGGAATGCGCTCGAGCAAGGTGCGCTCGATGCCTTCCTTCAGGGTGACGTCTGCCTGGCCGCAGCCCTGGCAACCGCCGCCGAACTTCAGCACGGCGATGCCGTCTTCGACCACATCGATCAGGCTGACCTGACCGCCGTGGCTGGCCAGCCCCGGGTTGATCTCGGTTTGCAGGTAGTAGTTGATGCGCTCGTTGACCGGGCTGTCGGCGTTGACCATCGGTACTTTGGCGTTTGGCGCCTTGATGGTCAGTTGGCCGCCCATGCGGTCGGTGGCGTAGTCGACTACCGCATCGTCCAGAAACGCTTCGCTGAACGAGTCGATATAGGCGGTGAAGCTTTTGAGCCCCAGCGCTGTATCTTCAGGTTTTTCTTCGCCCGGCTTGCAGTAGGCAATGCAGGTTTCGGCGTACTGGGTGCCAGGCTGGGTGATAAAGACGCGGATGCCGATACCCGGGGTGTTCTGCTTGGAGAGCAGATCGGCCAGGTAATCATGGGCGGCGTCGGTAATGGTAATAGCGGTCATGGAAACTCCTCGCAGGCTTGGACGCAGTTTACGCCAATCGACGCGCCGCACAAAGTCCTAGTATTTTTGTCGGGAACTGTGGCTCCCACACCGGGTTGCAGGCATTTCAGAGATTCTCGTAGCGATTCATGTCCAGCACGCCCTCTTCCACCGGGTCGGTGTCGTGGATGTACCGGCTCAGATCATGGAAATACTGCCAGAATTGCGGATGACTGCGACGAATGCCCCAGCGTTCGACGATTTTTTCGAAACTCGCGGCGTCTTTGGCATTTTCCATCTCGTCGACAAACGCCGGCACCTGCCCGGCCGGAATGTTGAACATGAAGTTCGGGTAGCTGCTCAGAACACCCGGATAGATCGTCAACGTGTCGAGCCCCGGCTGATAACGCAGCGACTCCCCGAGCAGGAACGCCACGTTGCTGTGGGCGCGGTTACGCAGCAGGCTGTAGACCTCACGCTTGCCGCTTGAGGTCTCGATGCGCAACATCGTGGCCTCCGGCAACTGATCGATGACTTTCAAACCCGCGGCCGGGCGCGACGTCAGGCGGCTCAAGGCTTGCTCGGCGTTCTGCAACGCCGGATCAATGTTCGGCCGCGAGCAGTAAGCGCCGTCGCAGCGGTTGATCGGATCGGGCCTGGCATTGAGTTCGCCGTAACGGGACAGCAACTGCAAGGCGAAATCTCGTTTCGGGTCGTTTTCGTCCAGCGTCAGCGCCGTCGGCTTGTCGTTATCGATGTCCTCGTAATCCAGCCACATCTTGAACTTGCCGCTGTTCTGGTACCAATCGTCGAGATAGCCGTCCCGTGAGCTGGCCGGCATCAGGCGCAGGAAGTTCTGCTCGGCGCCGTTGCGGATCAGGTCGAAGTACAGCCGGGTCTGGGCCTGATGGGACACGTTACCGAACACATCGAAGTTGACCGCCAACTGGTAATACGTGCGTTCCAGCAACGGGTAATCGAACAGCCACATCGTCTGCGGCACATCGCCGATCAGGCCCTTGGTCACCGAGGCGCTGTCGAAATGCCGGAAGATACTCAGCAACGCATTGTCATTACCGGCCCACAGGGTCGACCAGCTCGGCGCTGGCAAGTCGGCATAGCTGTCCCGGCGCAGGGCCTCATATTCGTTGCGTTTGTTGCGGTAGTCGTGCCACAGGCTCAGGACACTGCCGACGTCATCGTTCTGCCCCGGCATCGCCAGCAACGGCGTAGCCTTGCCGCGATATTTCGGGTCGGTGATGTAAAGGTCATGTTCCGGGGCCTGGAACAGTGCCCAGAAGTTGTCGCGAATCACGTCGGTGGCGATCTGGCCCCGGCAGACCGGGCCGCGAATAAAGGTACGCACGAAGTATTCGGCGTTATCGAGCATGAACTGGTAACGCGCCTGGGCCGGGATCGCTTCGAACGTGGCAAACGGATTGGCCCGCCGCTCCGGCCCGTAGCCCGGTAACGCGTTGACCTGCCAGTTACCGTTGTAAAACAGGCTCTTGATCCGCGCCATCTTCGCCGCGCTCAGCGGGTAGGTGATGTGGGTCTTGTGCACGATCACGCCTTGCACCGGCCACAGACGGTAATAGACCTGAGTGCCCGGATCATCATTCGGACGGCGGGTGTTGATCAGGTCGATGGGCTGCCCCGTCGGCGTGCGCGAACGTACCCACTGAAAGAAATGCCCCGGCTCGCCGTCCTTGAAATAGATATGGGCCAAGAACCAGTGCTCGAACAGCCAGCGCCCGACCAGGCTCTCCCGGGCGCCCGGCGCATTCAGCAGGTTTTCCCACTGCACCACTTCCAAGGCTTCCCTGGCGCTGGGCACCAGGCCCTGCTGATCGATCGGCGCGCCAGAGGCCAGCCAGCGCTGCAGCGTCTGGTATTGCTGATCGGTAAGACCGGTGACCGCTAGCGGCATGCCCTCCTTCGGATGAGAGCTGGCGTAACCGTCGAACTCCGCCGGCATGGCGCACAGCGTTTCCCGGTTCAGGCCCAGGACGATCTCTTCCGGCAATTTGGCGTTGGGTTGTAACGGCGTTCTATGGCCTAGTTCAAGCATCCGCGCCATCAGTGCCGCCTGGCTGCCTTGGGCGTCGAGCACTGAATAGAAGCCCTTTTGCTGCCAGGCACGCTTGCCGAAGGCGTCATAAAACAACCGGGTCGGCGCGGCGGCCTTGCTCCGTTCGCCGTCATAGACCGGCGCCTTCGTCGCACCTCGGGACGCCCCTTCGCCACTGCCCAGATTGAGCTGACAGGCGGAGTCGTAGCAGGCATGGCAGGCCACGCACTTTTCGGTGAAGATCGGTTGAATGTCGCGAACGTAGGAAATGTCCGGACCTTGCGCAGCGGCGCCCCCGCTTAAAAACAGCATCAATAGGCTGGTGACGACGCGATACGACATATCCCTGGTCCTGATCATGAGAAAACGCCGCGATTCTACCGGTCCGACCCGCGCACCAACATGAACGATATTCATGCAAAACCGGCATATGCTCCAAAAGCACACAGGTTTGTTATTATCCCGGCCCTTCGTCATGGCCTTACCGAGTAGTCCAAATGTCCGATCGCAGCGTTCGCCTTCAAGCTCTCAAGCACGCCCTCAAAGAGCGCATCCTGATTCTCGACGGCGGCATGGGGACAATGATCCAGAGCTACAAGCTCGAGGAACAGGATTACCGTGGCAAACGCTTCGCCGACTGGCCGAGCGATGTCAAAGGTAACAACGACCTGTTGGTGCTGACCCGCCCGGATGTGATCGGCTCTATTGAAAAAGCCTACCTGGATGCCGGCGCCGACATTCTGGAAACCAACACCTTCAACGCCACCCAGGTGTCCCAGGCCGACTACGGCATGCAAGGCCTGGCGTACGAACTCAACGTAGAAGGCGCACGCCTGGCGCGCAAGGTGGCGGACGCCAAGACCCTGGAAACCCCGGACAAGCCGCGTTTCGTCGCCGGGGTGCTCGGCCCTACAAGTCGTACCTGCTCGCTGTCGCCCGACGTGAACAACCCCGGCTACCGCAACGTGACCTTCGATGAACTGGTGGAGAACTACACCGAGGCCACCAAAGGCCTGATCGAAGGCGGCGCCGACCTGATCCTGATCGAAACCATTTTCGACACCCTCAACGCCAAAGCGGCGATCTTCGCCGTGCAAGGGGTTTACGAAGAGCTGGGCGTCGAGCTGCCGATCATGATTTCCGGCACCATCACCGATGCCTCTGGCCGCACCCTCTCCGGCCAGACCACCGAAGCGTTCTGGAACTCCGTGGCCCACGCCAAGCCGATTTCCGTCGGCCTGAACTGCGCCCTCGGCGCCCGTGAATTGCGCCCATACCTGGAAGAGCTGTCGAACAAGGCCAGCACCCACGTGTCGGCGCACCCGAACGCCGGCCTGCCGAACGAATTCGGCGAGTACGACGAACTGCCGGCCCAAACCGCCAAGGTCATCGAAGAGTTCGCCCAAAGTGGCTTCCTCAACATCGTCGGCGGCTGCTGCGGCACCACGCCGGGCCACATCGAAGCCATCGCCAAAGCGGTCGCCGGTTACGCCCCGCGTGAAATTCCGGACATCCCCAAGGCCTGCCGCCTGTCGGGCCTGGAACCGTTCACCATCGATCGCAGTTCGCTGTTCGTCAACGTCGGCGAGCGGACCAACATCACCGGTTCCGCCAAGTTCGCCCGCCTGATCCGTGAAGACAACTACACCGAGGCCCTGGAAGTCGCCCTGCAGCAGGTCGAAGCCGGCGCCCAGGTGATCGACATCAACATGGACGAAGGGATGCTCGATTCGAAGAAGGCCATGGTGACCTTCCTCAATCTGATTGCCGGCGAACCGGACATCTCCCGCGTCCCGATCATGATCGACTCCTCCAAGTGGGAAGTGATCGAAGCCGGCCTCAAGTGCATCCAGGGCAAGGGCATCGTCAACTCCATCAGCATGAAGGAAGGTGTCGAGCAGTTCATTCATCACGCCAAACTGTGCAAACGCTACGGCGCCGCGGTGGTGGTGATGGCCTTCGATGAAGCCGGCCAGGCCGACACCGAAGCGCGCAAGAAAGAAATCTGCAAACGCTCCTACGACATTCTGGTCAACGAAGTCGGCTTCCCGCCGGAAGACATCATCTTCGACCCGAACATCTTCGCCGTGGCCACCGGTATCGAAGAACACAACAACTACGCTGTGGACTTCATCAACGCCTGTGCCTACATCCGCGACGAACTGCCCTACGCCCTGAGCTCCGGCGGCGTGTCCAACGTGTCGTTCTCGTTCCGTGGCAACAACCCGGTGCGCGAGGCGATTCACTCGGTGTTCCTGCTGTATGCAATCCGCAACGGCCTGACCATGGGCATCGTCAACGCCGGCCAACTGGAGATCTACGACCAGATCCCGGTGGAGCTGCGCGACGCCGTTGAAGACGTGATCCTCAACCGTACTCCGGAAGGCACCGACGCCCTCCTCGCCATCGCCGACAAGTACAAGGGCGACGGCAGCGTCAAGGAAGCCGAGACCGAAGAGTGGCGCAACTGGGACGTCAACAAGCGTCTGGAGCATGCGCTGGTCAAGGGCATCACCACGCACATTGTTGAAGATACTGAAGAATCGCGGTTGTCGTTCGCGCGCCCGATCGAAGTCATCGAAGGCCCGTTGATGGCTGGCATGAACATCGTCGGCGACCTGTTCGGCGCCGGCAAAATGTTCCTGCCGCAAGTGGTGAAGTCCGCCCGCGTGATGAAGCAGGCCGTGGCCCACCTGATCCCGTTCATCGAACTGGAAAAAGGCGACAAGCCGGAAGCCAAGGGCAAGATCCTCATGGCCACGGTCAAGGGCGACGTGCACGACATCGGCAAGAACATTGTCGGCGTGGTGCTGGGCTGTAACGGCTACGACATCGTTGACCTCGGCGTGATGGTGCCGGCGGAGAAGATCCTGCAGGTCGCCAAAGACGAGAAATGCGACATCATCGGTCTGTCCGGCCTGATCACGCCTTCGCTGGACGAAATGGTTCACGTGGCCCGCGAAATGCAGCGTCAGGACTTCTATCTGCCGCTGATGATCGGTGGCGCGACCACCTCCAAGGCGCACACGGCGGTGAAGATCGAGCCCAAGTACAGCAACGACGCGGTGATCTACGTCACCGACGCCTCCCGCGCCGTGGGCGTGGCGACGCAGTTGCTGTCCAAGGAACTGAAAGCCGGTTTCGTCGAGAAGACCCGCCTGGAATACATCGACGTTCGCGAGCGCACCGCCAACCGCAGCGCCCGCACCGAGCGCCTGAGCTACCCGGCAGCCATCGCCAAGAAACCGCAGTTCGACTGGGCCAATTATGAGCCGGTCAAACCGACGTTCACCGGCGCCAAGGTACTGGACAACATCGACCTGAAGGTTTTGGCCGAATACATCGACTGGACACCGTTCTTCATCTCCTGGGACCTGGCCGGCAAGTTCCCGCGCATCCTGCAGGATGAAGTGGTCGGTGAAGCCGCCACCGCGCTGTACGCCGATGCCCAGGAAATGCTTGCCAAGTTGATCGACGAGAAGCTGATCAGCGCCCGTGCGGTGTTCGGTTTCTGGCCGGCCAACCAGGTGCGCGACGATGACATCGAAGTCTATGGCGACGACGGCAAGCCATTGGCCAAGCTGCATCACTTGCGCCAGCAGATCATCAAGACCGACGGTAAGCCGAACTTCTCCCTGGCCGACTTCGTCGCGCCGAAGGACAGCGGCGTGACCGACTACGTGGGTGGTTTCATCACCACCGCCGGGATTGGCGCCGAAGAAGTGGCCAAGGCCTATCAGGAAGCGGGCGACGACTACAACTCGATCATGGTCAAGGCGTTGGCCGACCGTCTGGCCGAGGCGTGCGCCGAGTGGCTGCACCAGCAAGTGCGTAAAGACTACTGGGGCTACGCCAAGGACGAGACGCTGGACAACGAGGCGCTGATCAAAGAGCAATACACCGGCATCCGCCCTGCTCCGGGCTACCCGGCGTGCCCGGATCACACCGAGAAAGCCACGCTGTTCAAGCTGCTGGACCCGGAAGCGGAAGAGCTCAAGGCCGGCCGCAGCGGCGTATTCCTCACCGAGCACTACGCGATGTTCCCGGCGGCGGCGGTCAGCGGCTGGTACTTCGCTCACCCACAGGCGCAGTATTTCGCCGTGGGCAAGATCGACAAGGATCAGGTGCAGAGCTACACCTCGCGCAAAGGCCAGGAGTTGAGCGTGACCGAGCGCTGGCTGGCGCCTAACCTGGGTTACGACAACTAACCCCTTCCCCTGTGGGAGCGAGCCTTTGTGGCGAGGGAGCTTGCTCCCGTTGGACTGCGTAGCAGTCCCATTTTTTGGGGCCGCTTCGCGACCCAACGGGAGCAAGCTCCCTCGCCACAACGGCTCCCACAGAGTTCGAGTCTGTTGTCTATGCTTGCCTCATACACATTCGTGACGGGGGATTTATGGACGATCCAGTCGACAACAATAATCACAACAAGCCGCCGACCTTCTGGCAGATGCTGCACAGCGTCATGGCGGCGGCGTTCGGGGTGCAAAGCGGGAAAAACCGGGCCCGGGACTTCACCCATGGCAAGCCCAGTCATTTTGTGATTCTGGGGATTCTGTTCACGGTGGTGTTCGCCCTGACGCTGTTCGGCATCGTCAAACTGGTGTTGCACCTGGCCGGGATCTGAGCCGGCTCAATGCATCAAGGTTTGCAGGTTGAACGGGTAGCGGTACGACGTCGGCCGCCCCTTGGCCGAGAGCTTTTGAAAATCCACGTCGTAATCCTGAGTGGTACTCAAGCCCAGCAATCGCCGGGCTTGCGCGTGGTCGATCAACTGCAATAAGGGAATCTGTCGGTCGCGCCCGCCGTACTGGCTGACATCCACCCCCTGATCGTAGTCATGCAACTGCACAAGAGCCCAGCCGCCCAGAGTGAAGTGCCCGCCCAACAACACGCTTAGCCGCCCTTCCAACAGCGCCTGCAACGCGGCCGGTGAATTGTTGATGGCACTGAACAGCACACCCTTGCCCGGCTGGCCTCCCGTTTCGGCGTATGCCTGCATGGCACCGAACGCCATTTCATCGTTGGCCGACCAGACCAGCGATGTTTGCGGGTAACGCTTGAACAATAACCTGGCCTGTTCATAGGCGCGCTCGCGGGTCCAGCCGCCGTACACCAACTGGCGCAACCGCACTTCGGGGTGTTCGGCCAATGCCCGCATCATGCCCTGCTCACGCTCTTGCGCGGCCGGCGTGATTTTCAGGCCGGAAAAGGCCACCAGTTCAATGACCTCACCGGGTGCTACCGGGCCATGCAGGCGAATCAGTTCCTTGAGCATCAGGTAGCCGCCCTCCTCATTGTTGGGCACCAGGCTACCCAACCAGTCGGGATACTTGTCCGGCTGGGCGCCGAGCAGACGCATCTGGTCGGCGGTCAGGCCGTTGTTGACCAAAAACAGCTTCACACCGCTGCCTTGAGCCAGGCGCAGGATTTCGGGGGCGACATACAGTTCGTTGGAGAACACCAGATAGTCCGGCCGACTCGGCCCTTGCAGCGCTTCGCGGGCCTGTTTGAGTGTGGTCTCGGCGTTTCGCTCGGCATACTGGATTTGCAAATCCATGCCCAGGTTCTTGGCCGCGGTCTGCATGAACTGCGAGTAACTGACCCAGAACGTCTCTTGGCTGGTCCCGGGATTGAGGAACAATACGGACGCCGCCTGGGCACACGGCCCCAGCACCGCGCCAAGCGCCAGCACTACACCATAGAAGAACTTCAACATTGATCGTCCGAGCCCCCGAAAATCCGCCGCGCATTATAGCCAGCGAAGTCCCTGGAAACGGCGCATATTCCGGCTTTTTGTCCAACAATCGTCGGCGCCGGGCCCGGACGGGGTCGTTTATTGATGGCTGACCCAGAATACCGCCGTACCCACGACCAGGATGATCAGGAACAGAATCGCCCAGGCATCGACCGTGCTATCGCTTTTCCTTGCTTTGGTTGGGTTGCTCATTGCATCGCCTCTTGTCGGTTTTATCGGTGATTGCATAAAGACTCGAGCACAGTTAAGACGATGATTGCCCGCACGACAAATGAGGGTTTTATCACAACGACTTTCATTAGTCGTTTTGGTTCTTTGCATATACTCAAACATCACTTTTGCGCATAACTGCAAACTGGTATCTTGCGTCGGCTCCGTTGGGAGTGCGCGGCCGTGCGCGCAGAATTGCCGAGGCAGAATCGGATGAAAGCTTGCGAAAACGCAGCTGTATCCGACCGGCCCAAGCCTGAGAACAGGACTTATATGTACGTATACGACGAGTACGATCAGCGGATCATCGAGGACCGCGTCAAGCAGTTCCGTGATCAGACCCGACGCTATCTGGCAGGCGAGCTGAGCGAAGAAGAATTCCGCCCCCTGCGCCTGCAAAATGGCCTTTATATCCAGCGCTTTGCCCCGATGCTGCGGGTGGCGGTGCCTTACGGCCAACTCACTTCGCGCCAGACGCGAATGATGGCCAAGATTGCCCGCGACTATGACAAGGGCTACGCCCACATCAGTACCCGGCAGAACGTGCAGTTCAACTGGCCGGCCGTGGAAGACATCCCGGACATCCTGGCTGAGCTGGCGACCGTGCAGATGCACGCGATCCAGACCAGCGGCAACTGCCTGCGCAACGTCACCACCGATCAGTTCGCCGGTGTCGCCGCCGACGAGTTGATCGACCCGCGGCCATGGTGCGAAATCGTCCGTCAGTGGACCACGTTCCACCCGGAATTCGCTTACCTGCCGCGTAAATTCAAAATTGCCATCAACGGTTCGACGTCCGACCGTGCGGCCATCGAAGTCCATGACATCGGCCTCGAGCCGGTGCACAACGCCGCGGGCGAACTGGGCTTCCGTGTGCTGGTCGGTGGCGGCCTGGGCCGTACTCCGGTGGTGGGCGCGTTCATCAACGAATTCCTGCCGTGGCAGGACCTGTTGAGCTACCTCGACGCCATTCTGCGGGTCTACAACCGCTACGGCCGTCGCGACAACAAGTACAAGGCGCGGATCAAGATTCTGGTCAAGGCCCTGACGCCTGAAGTGTTCGCGCAGAAAGTCGATGCGGAAATGGAACACCTTCGCGGTGGCCAGACCACGCTGACCGAGGCCGAAGTGCATCGCGTGGCCAAGCACTTTGTCGATCCAGACTACAAGGCTCTGGACAATCAGACGGCCGAACTGGCCGACCTCGACAAGCAACACCCGGGCTTCGCCCGCTGGCGTGCCCGCAACACCCTGGCCCACAAAAAGCCGGGTTACGTCGCCGTGACGCTGTCCCTGAAACCGACCGGCGTTGCACCGGGCGACATCACCGACAAGCAGCTCGATGCCGTTGCCGACCTCGCCGACCGTTACAGCTTCGGTCAGCTGCGCACCTCCCACGAGCAGAACATCATTCTGGCCGATGTCGAGCAGAGCCAGTTGTTCGCCATGTGGGGCGAGTTGCGCGAGCAAGGTTTCGCCACGCCGAACATCGGCTTGCTGACCGACATCATCTGCTGCCCTGGCGGCGACTTCTGTTCCCTGGCCAACGCCAAGTCGATCCCGATCGCCGAATCGATCCAGCGCCGTTTCGACGACCTGGACTACCTGTTCGACATTGGCGAGCTGGACCTGAACATCTCCGGCTGCATGAACGCCTGTGGTCACCACCACGTCGGCCACATCGGTATTCTCGGAGTGGACAAGAAAGGCGAAGAGTTCTATCAGGTGTCCCTGGGTGGCAGCGCCAGCCGCGATGCGAGCCTGGGCAAGATCCTCGGCCCATCCTTCGCCCAGGAAGCCATGCCTGATGTGATCGAGAAGCTGATCGACGTGTACATCGAACAACGTACCGAAGACGAGCGCTTCATCGACACTTATCAGCGTATCGGCATCGACCTCTTCAAGGAGCGCGTCTATGCAGCGAATAATTAAGAACAACGAAGTCGTCGACGAAACCTGGCACTTGCTGCCGAAAGATTTCAACATCGATGAAATCAGCAACTGCGACGACCTGATCGTCCCGTTGCACATGTGGCGCGAACACAGCCGCATGCTCATGGCCCGCGATGGCGGCCTGGGTGTGTGGCTGGATGCCGATGAAGAAGCTGAAGAAATCGGTGATGACGTGGCGAACTTCCAGGTCATCGCCCTGAACTTCCCGGCCTTCACCGATGGTCGCAACTACTCCAACGCCCGTCTGCTGCGTGACCGCTATGGTTTCAAAGGCGAACTGCGGGCAATTGGCGATGTGCTGCGCGACCAGTTGTTCTACATGCACCGCTGCGGTTTCGATGCGTTTGCCATTCGCGCCGATAAAGACCCCTACGAAGCCCTTGAAGGCCTCAAGGACTTCTCGGTGACCTATCAGGCCGCCACCGACGAACCGCTGCCGCTGTTCCGTCGCCGTTGATCGTCACACCTTGAACCCCTTGCGGGGTTCAAGGTTTTTCCCTTACTGCGTGCCTATCGGAAACGGTCGCCCCATGGCCTCCCAGTTCCGATAAAACCGGGCACGGTCCTCAAGTGCCGTGAACAGCGCAAACGGGTTTTCAGGATCGACCTCGGCCGATTCAATATCCTGGACCAGTCTTTCCCAAAGCGCTTGCGAAGCATCGGCTTCACCGAGCAGTCGCCACACCCTCGCCTGAAGCGGCAGATAATCGACCCGGAAGTCCGCCGTCAGGCTCAGTCCATCCATTACCCTCAAGAACCGGGCGCCAAGGGGCCTGGCTGCCAGCCTCTGCCAGATCAATCGTCGCGTCGCTTGCAACTCCCCATCGCCTTCGCGCAACCACTCGATGACATTCCCGTAATTAACCCCGGGATCACTTAACCACAGGTTGATACCCGTTCGCCGCCGATGATCGACAATGCGCAACAAGGTGTCCTCATCCGTCAATGGATTGCCTTGCAGCAGCACACGGCCCCTCGAGATAGCCTGGTTCAGCACTGCTGGCGGCACTCGGGTTATCTGGTTGTTACGCAGGTCCAATGACGTCAGATAGGACTGCTCCATGATTCCGACTGGGCAACCAGTGATCCCGGTGTTGCTCAGGTTCAGCCAGCGCAAGTCGTGCATTCCGAGCACCAAAGGCGGGACGCCCAGCGGGTTGTTGCTCAGGTCCAGCGTCTGCAAGTGTGTCAACCCGGTCAATTGAGAGGCGGCGCGCTCATTGAACGTCAGATTCGTCGACCTCAGATTCAGCGAAGAGAGACGCGCCATCTGGTTGATCGAAGGAGGCAGTGCACACTCCGCAAGGCCGCCATGGTTGAAGTGACTCAGGTCGACATTTTCCAGGTTCAGCACTTCAAGATTTGGAAAACACTCGAGAAATCCGTTCAGACTTTCTTCTTCAGTCAGGTGAAAGCCGCGCATCGATAACTCGAGAATATTATTGAACCGGACATTCAACGTGGGTAACCGGTGATAATTCTCGAAGTCGAGATCCAGCCTGACGCCGCGTATCTGATCAGCAGGCAGTAACGGATCCTGCAGCGCCCTGCGTCGTTGCCAGATGGAGACCAGCTCCTCGGCCAACTCATTTCGAATCGCTCGCTCCTGTTGCATTTCGGTCTGCACCAACTGAACGTTATAGGCCTCGATTTGTGCAGCGCTCAATCCCGCTGCTTCGGGATCATTCGGGGCCAGGAAATCGATAGCCATGTCATGAATGTCATCCGCCACCTGATCTACCCAGGCGGTCAGGTCGATGTCGAGTTGCTGCAGCTGTTGCTTCAACCACTCAATGTGCGCCTGCGCGTTTACACCTTCGCGTTGAAGAACCGCATCTGCCTGGGCATCGGTGAAGTCTGGATAGACCTCTTTGAGTTGCAGCCTCATCATCTGGTGCGTCAGCGCCTCGGCCTGGGGCGTTCCCGGAAAACCGCCGCCGCTGAGCCCGTGGGCATCGAATGGCAACCCACCGTCCATTCTTTGCAGCCCGAGCATCACCTGTGATCGGGGCAACGCCTGGTCGCTGATGGCGAGTCGTAGTTCGTCGACTGAACCAGGCGACGTCAGGAGCAGCGCTGAACGGTCGTCGTCCGTCAACACACCGAGAAGCGCCGTATAAAAGTCTGTTGGCGAGGCCTGATGCAGATAGTGCTGTCCGACTCTGACCAAGCGCCGGACCTCCGTGGCATCCTGCGCGCCGATGCGGTCCAGCACTCGCCCCGCGACGGATTGATCAAGGACATCGATCCGCAGGTTCCGCGGCCAGCCCGGCAGGTTTTGCAGCGAGTGCAAGGCCAGGATGTCCGAGTCCGGGCTCGCCACCGAACGCAGATAAAGTCCTTCATAAGCGCGATTGAGCCGCACATGCTGCTGGTACTGCCGCGCCTTGCTGTCCAGACGCGTGAACACTTGCCTGACCTCGGTCACATCGGGGGCTTGCTGGATATCCACGCCATAGCGGTCGAGCATTTGTTCGATGGCACCTTTGGGCAGCGCCGGGTATTGCTGCTGAAACAGCCGCACCCATTCATGTTCCGACTGTTGAAGTGCGGCGTAACGCCTGTTGAATTGCTCAGGCGTGCCGGCCGCCCCCAGATCCTGATCGATCTTGAAGCGACTGATCGTATCCGCCAGTAAAGGCGTTGGTGGACGCCCCGTCTGCATCAGTCGCAGCATGTCATCGTCAATCACACTGACCTTGCCGATCTGTGCCAGGACTTCATCGCTGAAAGACGCCACAGTCGGGCCGATTCCGCGGATCAGCTCCACGCGGGAGGACAGCACGGAAACCGGTGGCTCGGGCGTCGGGGCAACGGCGATTTGCGAAGACGGACGTACTGACTCGACGGCCGCTTCATCCTTCAGCGCCGCCTGTGCGCCGATCGGCAGCGCATTAAGCAAACCGAACACGGTGCGCGACACGCCCTCCGACCGTTCACGTGGTGTTTCACCGTTTACTGCCTGATCAAGACCGTAACCGGCGTCAATAAGCCCGGCCAGCGCCAATATGCCTTCGCCTCCCGGGACGAACAACGCCAATGGCCCGAACCGGTTGATCCATTGCACCACCGGTTCGACCACCGCACTTAAATTGTCACGATTGACCTGTGCATCGGTACGAATGCTTTCGATACTGGCGTGGGCGGCCTGCTTCATCGTCAGCACCAGTTGCGCAAACGGATCGGTCGCCGATGGCGGATTGTCGTAGCCAATGTAATCGGCGGGGTCCCAATAGCCGTCGTTATTGAAAAAACCGGCATTGTTGGTCAGCCGATGCATCGCGGGGTACTGCGCCATGCCGTCCAATGCCGTCAGCACCCCCGCATGAAACGTACCGTCCTCTCGATCATCTTCGGCAAAATGGGCGGCCAATGCCTGTTTTGTCTCGCTGAGCTTGCCCTGCGCGACGACCCATTGGTGCAGTTGAGTGGCATCGGTGAATTCGTGCAGCGAGGAAGAGTTGCCTGGGATGTACAGCAGCACTCGGGTACTGGCAGTGTCACGGAACGCCCAGATATCTGTTGCGGTGTAACGGTATAGCTTCAAACGGCCGGCCCTGACGGACAAAGGGGTGCGCGTCGCCGCTTGCAGTTGTTCGATGGTCAGCGTTTCCCATGCCTGACCGGGCGGCAAGCCAGCCGCCTCCATCGCGAGCTCAAGTCCTTTTTGCGACAGGCAGCGCTCCTTGAACTGCAACCAGGCCGTCATCACAAACGCTGCCTTGACCGATGTCCTCAAGGCGTACGGGCCGGACGCAGTGAGCACCTCGTCAGAGGGCCAGACCTTTTCAAGATAGGTCTCGTACACGTGCTTGAAGTCCAGCTCCCAGACCCATTTCTTGAAATCGGCCGGCCTCAGCTTCAGTTGTGAGGCGGGACCGTAAGTCTGCGGCGTCGTTTGCCGATAGATGCCTTCATAGGTGTCGTGATTGCCGCTGCCGTAATCAGCGAACTCATCGACATGCTCGACAATCCGCACCGTCGGGCCGACGTCCGGCGGTGTGTACAGACCAAAGGCGGTTTCAGCAAAACGGCCGTCCCCAACCGTCTGGTAATTTGAAAGCAGCGCTTGCAACAGCGACCGCGAGTTCGCCACCTGGCCCTGCTGGAAACCGTTCTCTTCAGGGTGGCCCTTGTAGTGGTAATCGAGGGTGACCATCAAGGTCGTCTGCGGGTCGATGTCCTGCCCCCATTTTTCCTTGATCAGGTGTGCGCCCAACTGGCCGGGGGTTTGGGGGAGAGCGATGTCCAGTGCAGCTTTCAGTTCGTCGCGCATTCGCAACGATGGGGCTGGATGAGGTGCGGCAACGTGGTGAAGGAGCTCATTCATGGTGCAATCCATTGCAGTCAATTCAGGCCAGTCACCCTACCCCACCTGACTCCACACGAAAGCGCGACCGATCGACAATGGCATTAGGAAAATTCGTTATTTCTTGAGGGTGAGTGGACACTTTCTGAAGGTCAAAAAAAAACCGTGGGCAATCCACGGTTTTTTTACTGACGGTGATGCCTGGTACGGTTACCAGAAGCGTTGCTGGGTCAACCGGCTCCACCAGCTCAGCAATACGCGATCGATCGAACCGCTGGCCGCCATGCCGATGCGCTCCTGCAGGGTTTTACGTTCGGCGTAATGCAAATGATAGAGCTCGGACTGTTTAGCGCGCTCAGCGAGGTATTCGTCGCTGGTCTTGAGCTCGTCCACCAGTTGCTTGTCGAGTGCCGAAACACCGAGCCAGATTTCACCGGTGGCCACTTCGTCGATAGCCAGTTGCGGGCGATAGCGGGAAACGAAGTTCTTGAACAGCTGATGGGTGATGTCCAGCTCTTCCTGGAATTTCTCCCGGCCCTTCTCGGTGTTTTCGCCAAACACTGTCAGGGTGCGTTTGTACTCACCGGCCGTGAGCACTTCGAAGTCGATGTCATGCTTTTTCAGCAGGCGATTGACGTTGGGCAACTGCGCCACCACGCCGATCGAGCCGAGAATCGCGAACGGTGCGCTGATAATTTTCTCGCCGATGCACGCCATCATGTAGCCGCCGCTGGCCGCGACCTTGTCGATGCACACGGTCAACGGCACGCCGGCCTCGCGAATGCGCGCCAGTTGCGAAGATGCCAGGCCATAGCTGTGAACCATGCCGCCGCCGCTTTCCAGGCGCAGCACCACTTCATCCTTTGGCGTGGCGAGGGTCAGCAGCGCGGTGATTTCGTGGCGCAGGCTTTCAGTGGCCGACGCCTTGATGTCACCGTCGAAATCCAGCACGAACACCCGCGGCTTGGCCTCGGGCTTCTTCTTTTGCTTTTTCTCGGTTTTAGCCTGGGATTTGCGCAAAGCCTTGAGCTGGTCCTTGTCGAGCAAGGTCTGCTCCAGGCGTTCGCGCAGCCCTTTGTAGAAATCATTGAGTTTGCTGACTTGCAGTTGGCCGGTCGACTTGCGCCGACCTTTGCTGCGCAACGCCGCAAAACTGGCCAGGACCACCAGAATGGCGATCACCAGTGTTACGGTTTTAGCCAGGAAACTGGCGTACTCGGACAAAAACTCCACAGAGACTCCTTCAACACGATGCGCGGCATGAACACGCGCGGGATACCTTCAGCATACCCATGAGCCGGCCCGGCGACCAGTCGTGAAACCTCGAGTGTCCTGTCTCACAAATACTGTTCCCTTTTTACGGCGTCCGTTGCCGTCATGCTGCATTGCCGCTCCTCGCCTGACGACAACACTCGTCAAAAGAGAAACGTATTTGTAAGACAGGACACTAGCAACAGGCCTGTAACGGGCATTTCAAACAAGCGTATGTTTTTTCATTGACAGCTCACCGTCATCCTCATAACCTCGCCAAACCTTCAACGTACCGGGATGACGCGGACGTGGGCAGCATCTATTTGATTCGACATGGCCAGGCCTCCTTTGGTGCAGACGACTATGACGTTCTGTCGCCGACCGGTATTCGCCAGGCAGAAGTCCTTGGCCGGCACCTGGCCGAGCTTGGTGTGAGCTTCGATCGCTGCCTGTCGGGCGACCTGCGCCGTCAGCAACACACGGCCACCAGCGCGCTGGAACAGTACGCCACCGTCGGTTTGCCGGTGCCGCCCCTGGAAATCGATTCGGCCTTCAACGAGTTCGACGCCGACGCGGTGATCCGCGCCCTGCTGCCCGCCATGCTGGAAGACGAACCCGAGGCGCTGGAGATCCTGCGCAACGCCGCGCAAAACCGTGCCGAGTTCCAGCGTATCTTCGCCCTGATTATCGAGCGCTGGCTCGCCGGTACCTATGACACACCGGGCCTGGAAAGCTGGCCGGGCTTCGTCGATCGTGTGCAGGCTGGCCTGCAGCGGCTGCTCGAACATGCCGACAACACCCAGAAAATCGCCGTGTTCACCTCCGGCGGCACCATCACTGCCCTGCTCCACCTTATTACACAAATGCCTGCCCGGCAGGCCTTTGAGCTGAACTGGCAAATCGTCAACACCTCGCTCAACCTGCTCAAGTTTCGTGGTCGCGAGGTGGCCCTGGCTTCCTTCAACAGTCATACACACCTGCAACTGCTGAAGGCCCCGGAACTCATCACGTTTCGTTGATTCCGGACTATTGTGACCCTGGCTGTATTCACCCAGCTCTTATTACCCAAGAAAGGATCGAACCATGACCTCCGTAGCTGATGCCGTACAAGCAATGAAAGCCAAGTTCAACCCAGCCGCTGCTGCCGGTCTGGACCTGGTATTCGGTTTCCGCATCGACGACACCAAGAACTTCTCGTTGATCGTCAAAGACGGCACCTGCGAGCTGCAAGAAGGCGAAAACCCGGACGCCCAGGTGACTCTGGTGATGGACGGCGAAACCCTGGAAGGCATCGTCGACGGTTCGACCGACGGCATGCAAGCGTTCATGGGCGGCAAGCTGCGCGCTGAAGGCGACATGATGCTGGCCATGAAACTGTCCGAGCTGTTCCCAGGCTAAGACGACGGCTCCCGCTCTCGGGAGCCTCTCTGGCTGCATGCGAATCCCGCCCCTCGTGGCGGGATTCGTCGTTTTTCACCCTCGGAAAACGGCTATCTGTGGATATGCCGTCTATATTCCTTCTGGCCGCATGCGTCAGACATCGGCTGTTTGCCCTCGCTTCTTTTATGAAGAACTGTGTGGAGAGCACTGCCATGAGCCCACCTGACGAGCACAATGACTTCAGTCGCCGCCGTGTACTGCAAGGTCTTTCGGCAGGCGCCATCGGTGCCTGGATCAGTCCGCTAACCGCAGGGAGTAAAACCATGCCCGACACCCCCGCCGACCTGATTCTATACAACGGACGCCTGCACACCGTCGACCGCAAGAAACCCCAGGCCAGCGCCGTCGCGATCAAGGACGGGCACTTTGTGGTGGTCGGCAGCGATGCCCAGGCCATGGCCCTGCAAGGCCCCGGCACGCAAATCGTTGACCTGCATGGGCGCACGGTGATTCCCGGCCTCAACGACTCCCACTTGCACCTGATTCGTGGCGGCCTCAATTACAACCTCGAACTGCGCTGGGAAGGCGTGCCGTCCCTGGCTGATGCGTTGCGCATGCTCAAGGATCAGGCCGACCGCACCCCTACCCCGCAATGGGTGCGGGTGGTCGGTGGCTGGAACGAGTTCCAGTTTGCCGAAAAACGCATGCCGACCCTTGAAGATCTGAACAAAGCCGCGCCGGACACTCCGGTATTCGTCCTGCACCTCTACGACCGCGCCCTGCTCAACCGTGCCGCACTGAAAGTGGTCGGCTACACCCGTGACACGCCGAACCCGCCGGGCGGCGAGATCCAGCGCGATGCCAATGGCGACCCCACCGGCATGCTGATCGCCCGCCCGAATGCGATGATCCTCTACTCAACCCTGGCCAAAGGGCCGAAGCTGCCGCTGGAGTATCAGGTCAACTCGACCCGCCAGTTCATGCGCGAACTCAATCGACTGGGCATCACCAGCGCCATCGATGCCGGCGGCGGTTATCAGAATTACCCGGACGACTATCAAGTCATCCAGCAACTGGCCAAAGATCAACAGCTCACGGTGCGCATTGCCTACAACCTGTTCACCCAGAAACCCAAGGAAGAACTGACCGACTTCAAGAACTGGACCAGCACTTCCCATTACGGCCAGGGCGATGACTTCCTGCGGCACAACGGCGCCGGCGAGATGCTGGTGTTCTCGGCAGCGGATTTCGAAGACTTCCTCGAACCACGCCCCGACCTGCCGCAAACCATGGAGCAGGAACTGGAACCGGTGGTGCGCCATCTGGTGGAACAGCGCTGGCCCTTCCGCCTGCACGCCACCTACAACGAATCCATCAGCCGCATGCTCGACGTGTTCGAGAAGGTCAACCGGGATATTCCGTTCAACGGTTTGCCGTGGTTCTTCGATCACGCCGAAACCATCACCCCCCGGAACATCGAACGGGTCAAGGCCCTGGGTGGCGGCATCGCGATTCAGGACCGCATGGCGTTCCAGGGCGAATACTTCGTCGACCGTTACGGCGCCAAAGCGGCCGAAGCTACGCCACCGATCGCACGCATGCTCGCCGAGGGCGTTCCAGTGGGCGCCGGCACCGATGCCACGCGCGTCTCCAGCTACAACCCCTGGACCTCGCTGTACTGGCTGGTCAGCGGCCGCACCGTCGGCGGATTAGCCCTGTACCCACAAGGCTTGAGCCGCGATACCGCACTGGAACTGTTCACCCACGGCAGCGCCTGGTTCTCCTCCGAACAGGGCAAGAAAGGTCAGATCAAAGTCGGGCAACTGGCGGACCTGATTGCGCTGTCGGCAGATTACTTTCACATCGAAGACGAAGCCATAAAGTGGATCGAGTCGGTGCTGACCATTGTCGACGGCAAGATCGTCCACGGTAGCGTCGAGTTTGAAAAACTGGGGCCACCGCCAATCCCGGTGGTGCCTGAGTGGTCGCCCGTGGTGAATGTGCCGGGGCACTGGAAACCCCTGGCGCCAATGACCGCGCAAGTGCACCAGTGTGTGGGCGCTTGCGCGGTGCATGCCCATAGCCATGAACGAGCGCGATTGTCGTCGGCACCGGTCAGTGACTTTCAAGGGTTCTGGGGGGCGTTTGGCTGTTCGTGTTTTGCGTTTTGAAAAGAGAAAAGATCGTCCGAAGGCGCGGGACGCGTTCGGACGATCTTTTGATTTTGAGCCTCTGCAACACTCGCTGACACAAGCTTGATCTCGATCAGTTGCCCTCCCCCCCACACTCTCTACTATCGCTCTTCCATCGAAGGCCAAGGACGGCTCATCGGGAGCCTGCGGCCGATCATTCTCAAGGAAGAGTCAATCATGCGGTCATTGAAGATCATTCTGCTGGCATCGGCGTTCAACGGCCTGACCCAGCGGGCCTGGCTGGACTTGCGTCAGGCCGGCCACTCGCCCAGCGTGGTGCTGTTCACCGATGAAGACGCGGTGTGCGAACAGATCGAGCATTCCGGCGCCGATCTGGTGATCTGCCCGTTCCTCAAGGATCGGGTGCCACAACAACTGTGGAGCAATCTCCAGCGTCCTGTGGTGATCATTCATCCGGGTATCGTCGGCGACCGTGGCGCCAGTGCGCTGGACTGGGCGATCACCCGTGAACTCAGCCGTTGGGGCGTGACCGCGTTGCAAGCGGTGGAGGAAATGGACGCCGGGCCGGTCTGGGCCACTTGTGAATTCAACCTGCCCCAGGGTCTGCGCAAATCCGAGTTGTACAACGGGCGCGTCAGCGACGCGGCAATCACCTGTATCCGCGAAGTCGTGGAAAAGTTTATCGACGGTTTCGAGCCAGTGCCTTTGGACTACAGCCAACGCCATGTGATTGGCCGCTTGCAGCCGAACATGAAGCAAGCTGACCGGATCTTCAGCTGGCACGACAGCGCACACTTCATCAAACGCAGCATCGACGCCGCCGACGGTCAGCCCGGCGTATTGGCCAGCCTGGCCGGCGGTCAGTATTACCTGTATGACGCTCATCTGGACTCGCGCAGCGGCACGCCGGGGGAGATTCTCGCGGTGCACGACGATGCGGTGCTGGTCGCGACTGGTGATCACAGCCTGTGGATCGGCTCGCTGCGACGCAAACCCCGGCCCGATGAACAAACCTTCAAGCGTCCGGCCCGGCATGTGCTCGCTGAACAGCTTGCGCACGTCCCGACCCTTGATTGGTCGATCGCCTCTCAGCCGTTTAACAACGAAAGCTATCAACCGATCCGCTATCGCGAGTCGGGGCATGTCGGCGAGCTGACCTTCGAGTTTTACAACGGCGCCATGAGCACCGAACAGTGCCAACGACTGGTGGAGGCCCTGCGCTGGGTCAAGTCCCGGGACACCCAAGTGCTGCTGATCAAGGGTGGACGCGGCAGTTTCTCCAACGGCGTGCACCTCAACGTGATCCAGGCCGCAGCGGTTCCGGGGCTGGAAGCCTGGGCCAATATTCAGGCGATCGACGACGTCTGCCAGGAACTGCTCAGCGCCCGGCAACTGGTGGTCAGCGGCCTGACCGGCAATGCCGGGGCCGGTGGCGTGATGCTGGCGCTGGCTGCCGATATTGTTTTCGCCCGCTCCGACATCGTGCTCAACCCCCATTACAAAACCATGGGCCTGTACGGCTCCGAATACTGGACCTACAGCCTGCCCCGCGCCGTCGGCCCGGCGATGGCGGAAAAACTCACTGAAGACTGCCTGCCGATCAGCGCCCTCCAGGCCTTGCAGTTAGGCATGGTCCAGGAAATCGGTCCGCGCTGCCCGGATGAGTTTGGTCTTTGGTTATTGCAGCGTGCCAATGGTGCGTTGAGTGATCCGGCGTACCAGGCGATACGTGAGCGCAAAAGTCAGCTCGATCCTCAACTGATGCAGCACTGCCGTAATGCCGAGCTGGAAGAAATGCATCAGGACATGGTGCAAAACCGTAAACAGTTCGCCGAGAAGAGCAAAAATTTTGTGCTTAAGCGCAAGGCGTGTGGCACGCCGCAGCGGTTGGTAGCCGATTGGGCGGTGGTGAGGGAGGTTGAGTTGGCGGACTGATTGTTTGGCACGGGTGATCAGGCCGGACAGTGAACTCTGTGGCGAGGGAGCTTGGGGCCGCTTCGCGCCCCAGCGGGAGCAAGCTCCCTCGCCACAGACGGTATCGGAAGACCATGGCTGCTCTTACAATGCCCGCACCTCCCACATCGGCCTGCCCATGGACATCGACCTCGCCCGCACCTTTCTGGAAATTGTCCGCCACGGCAGCCTGGCCGCGGCGGCTGAAAAGCTGCACGTCACCCAGACCGCGATCACTGCCCGGGTGCAGAAGCTCGAAAGTCAGCTGGGCAGCACGCTGTTTGTGCGCAATCGCGCCGGCGCGCGCCTGACGCCGAACGGCGAGGCCTTTGTGGTTTACGCCAATCAACTGGTGCAGACCTGGGAAGCCGCACGCCGGGACTTGCCGCTGCCCGAGGGCTACCGCGACGTGCTGCACATCGGTGGCGAGGTCAGCCTGTGCAACCCGTTGATGCTCAGTTGGGCCGGGGAACTGCGCGAGAAGATTCCCAGCCACGCCCTGCGCATGGAAATCCGCGATGGCGAAAACCTGCTGCGCCAACTGGAATTGGGGGTGTTGGATGCGGCGCTGGTCTATCAGCCCGAGTACTGGCCACGCCTGCAAGTCGAGCAGGTGCTGGAAGAAAAACTGATCCTGGTGCGCCTGGCCGGACGGCCCGATCCTTACGTGTATATCGACTGGGGCCCTGACTTCCGTCGTCAGCACGATGCCGCGCTGCCGGAAAAAGCCAAGGCAGCCCTGAGCTTCAACCTCGGCCCGCTGGCCTTGCAATACATCCTGGAAAACGGCGGCAGCGGCTATTTCCGCACTCGGGTGGTCCAGAGTTACCTGGAAAACGGCTTGCTGGAACAAGTGCCCAAAGCTCCGGAGTTCAGCTACCCGACCTATCTGGTTTACTCCCGGGACCGCGACTCGGCGACTCTGCAACGGGCGTTCGACTTGCTGCGGGAAGTGATCAAGACGGACGACGACTGGTCCCAGCGCTGGAACCCGCTGACCTGACACCATACGGGCGTCTCGCACCGGAGCATGGCGCTTGTGTCCTCAAGGTTCGGCCTGCCTGTGCGGCGGGATCGGCTAATCTGCTGGTTATAACAATAACCACAGGTGAACCCAGTGAGGCAGACCACCGAAGCGTTCCGCGCGCGCTACCGTGCCGACATTCATCCGCTCTACAACCCTTGGTTGCACGGCGCCTTTGTGTTGCTGTTCGGGTTGCTGGCCATCGGCGGATTCTGGCGCACGGTGCATCAGGTGCAACCGCTGGAATGGCTGGCGGTGCCGCTGACCCTCTTGTTCTTCAACTTCGGCGTGTACGTCGTGCATCGGCATCTGGGGCACCACAAAAAGAGCCTGGCACGGATGTTCTACGCCCGTCACGCCGGTGACCATCACAGCTTTTTCACCCCCGGCCACATGACCTACGACAGCGCCCGGGACTGGCGGGTGATTCTGTTTCCAGCCTGGCTGATCGTGTTGCACACCCTCGTCATCACGGCGCCTGGCTGGTGGCTGCTGGCTCAGTTCAATAGCAACGTCGCGGGGCTGTTTGGCGGCTGCATGGTGCTCGGTTACCTGACCTACGAGGTGTTCCATGCCTGCGAACATCTACCGCCCGGCAACCCAGTGACGCGTTTGCCGTGGATCCGCCAGATGCGCCGTCTGCATGAGCTGCATCACCGTCGTGAGCTGATGCAGGAACGCAATTTCAATATCGTGTTGCCCCTGATGGACTACCTGTTCGGCACCCTCTACTGGGAACCGGAGCAAGCGCCCCCGCACCTGACGAGAACGTCCATGACCCGTATGCAGCATGTGATCGACATCGCTGGAAACCCAGTGGCTGTGCTCGCCTACGCCAGCACCGCGACCCATTGGCCGCAGTGGCATCCGTCCTCCCTCAAGGTCGACGGCCAGAGCGGCCCGCTGTATGCCGGGGAGCGATTCGAGGAAGACATTCGGGCCGGCGGGCTTGAGGGGCATTTGAGCTGGGAAGTCGACGAATACCTGCCCGGACGCCGCTGGAGGGCTCGGGCCCGAGGCAGTCATGGTCTGTCGTTGATGGTGACTTACGAGTGTGAGGTTGAGGGCGATGACACGCGGTTTGTCCGCACTTTGGAATACAGCTTCAGCGGCCTGGCAATGCGCATTGCCAATCGTCTGGTGCTCAAGCGGCGCATCGAGCGCGAATCGGCGGAGTCGATGCTGGCGTTACGCGAGATGGCGCAAAAACATCTGGCCCTGACAGGAGTCAGCGCATGAAAAGACCCCTCAAGTTTCGGCATTGGTTGCTGCTGCTGATCATCGTGATCAGTGCCTTGCTGTTTCTATTGCCGACCAAGGTTCAACCGGTAGCCTGGACACCGCCAACGGCGCCCTCCCTCGTCGAGGGCATCTACGCCGACAATCAGCGACTCAAAGGCGTGAAACGGGTCGGTGCTGCTGACATCGACGGCCCTGAGGCGTTGCTGCTGGAGAAAGACGCCCTTATCACCGGCCTGCATGACGGCCGATTGATTCGCACCAGCCTCGACGGCAAAACCACCCAGGTGCTGGCTGATACCGGTGGCCGGCCGCTGGGCCTGGCGCGGCACCCCAATGGTTTGTTGGTGATCGCCGACGGGGTCAAAGGCTTGCTGTCGCTCGACGCTCAGGGCCGGTTGATTCCATTGACCACCACGGCCAACAACCTGCCCTTCGGTTTTACCAATGACGTGGCCATCGACAAGCCCGGGCATTACGCTTATTTCAGCGACTCCTCCAGCCGTTGGGGCTACGGCAAGGACGGCGAGGCGATCATCGAGCACGGTGGCGACGGCCGTTTGCTGCGTTATAACTTCCAGACAGGCAATACGGCGGTCCTGCTGGACAAACTGGAGTTCGCCAACGGCGTGACACTGGGGCCTGACGACGCGTTTGTGCTGGTCAATGAAACTGGCGCCTATCGCATCAGCCGCTATTGGCTGACCGGGCCGAAAGCCGGCACCCACGATCTGTTCATCGACAATTTGCCGGGGCTGCCGGACAACCTGGCATTCAATGGCCGCGACCGTTTCTGGGTGGCGCTGTATGCACCGCGCAATGCACTGCTCGACACCACGGCGCCCTACCCTCTGGTACGCAAAATGATCGTGCGGGCGATGACTATTCTGCCCAAGCCCCTGGAGAAGCGCGCCTTCGTCCTGGGGCTGGACCTCGACGGCAAAGTGATTGCCAATCTGCAGGACGCCAGCAGCGGCAACTACTCACCCATCACCACCGTGCGCGAATATGGGGACTGGTTGTATCTGGGGTCGCTGAAAGCCCGGCACATGGCGCGGTTGCCATTGAGTGCAGCACTGAAATAGAGGGTGTAGCCAAAAGATCGCCCGAAGGTTCGGACCGCGTTCAGACGATCTTTTGATTTTGAATCAACGCAGATCTCGTATTGATCCCCGTTCCAATTGTTCAGTCACCGGTCGTCGGTGATTCTGCACAGCGTCCTCAGGACGGCGTCTTAAGTCGCTCAGCGATCTTGTCCTTGACCTGCACACGCTTCTCCTTGAGCTTCTTCAGTACCTCATCGCTAGGCGCATCCGATTGTGCGGACTCGGCCTTCACCACCTCTGCGTCCGCCTGGGTGTACTTGTTGAGCAGTGAATCCAGTAACGGATCCTTGGTGCGTTTTTGCTGGATCTCTTCCTTCGTGCAGCGCAAGTCCTGATAAAGGTCATGGGTCACCGGCATGGAACACCTCCGTTTGTTAATCGGTGGCAAACGTGATCGATGGCGTTCGCCAATTATCAGAATGGCCTCGCTTACCCGGTTCTGTCGACCGTCTATCAGACCAGCGGCGTCCGTTCGTCGTCCTGTCGCAAACGCGATACCCCCTTGCCCGAGCGCCTGGAAAGCCCCCCTTGAATCAACTACCGAGTACCGTACGAACCATTCGTGTCAGCGCCTCGGGACCATAAGGTTTGCTCAGCAAATAAGTGTCAGAGCTGAGTTGGTGATCGCGCGAAATGATGTCGCGGGTGTGTCCGGAGGTAAACAACACCGCCACCGGAGGGTTTTGCACCTTGGCCCAGGCGGCCAGGTCCGAGCTTTTGATCAAGCCGGGCATGACCACGTCGGTAAAGATCAGGTCCACTGTCGCACCGTCGAGCAACATCTGCATCGCCAGGTCACCGTTGGCCGCGGTCAGGACCTGATAGCCCTCTTCGCACAACAAGTCCACGGCCGAACTGCGCACCGCTTCGTTGTCCTCGACCACCAGAATGGTTTCATGCCCGCCCCGGTGCTGCGGAGCATGGCGCATTGTTTCGTCAGGCAACGGGCGCAAGCTGCGAGGGAAATACAGCTGCACCCGAGTGCCCCGCCCGACGACGCTGGAAATCTCGATATGCCCGCCGCTCTGTTTGACGAACCCGAACACCATACTCAAACCCAAGCCGGTGCCTTGACCATCAGCCTTGGTGGTGAAAAACGGCTCGAAGGCCTGTGCAAGCACTTGCGGCGGCATGCCGACGCCCGAGTCCGCCACCGTCACGCAGACATAATCACCAGCGACGATGCCCTTGCCGGCGCAAAACTTGCGGTCGAGGACGATGTTCTCTGCGCTGAGGGCAATGGTCCCCTCGCCGTTCATGGCATCTCGGGCGTTGATCGCAAGGTTGAGAATGGCGTTTTCCAGTTGATTGCAGTCCACGTAGAAGTGCCATGGATCGTCAGGTGCGGACACCTTGATCTGGATCGTCTCTCCCAGCGCGCGCTGCAATAATTCCCCGAGGTCTTCGAAGATCTGCCGTGGGTCGCATACGGCCGGTGACAACGGCTGACGTCGGGCAAAGGCGAGTAATTGCGAAGACAATTTGGCCCCGCGCTCGACTGCGGCAATTGAGGCGCCGACCCGGCGCTGCACGTTGGCGTTATCCGGCTCATGACGCGCCAGCAAGTGCAGGTTGCCGGCGATCACCTGTAACAGGTTGTTGAAGTCATGGGCCACCCCGCCGGTGAGACCGCCAATGGCTTCGAGTTTCTGTGATTGACGCAGCTGCTCTTCGGCCGCCAGCCGCGCCTCGACTTCTTCAGCGACTCGTTGCTCCAGGTTGCGGGTGAACTTGAGCAAGGACTCTTCGGCAATCTTGCGTTCGTGGATGTCGATCAACACCCCTGGAAAGCGCAACGCTTCACCTTGCTCATTGAACTCGCAACACCCGCTGGCGAGCACCCACAGGTAACTGCCATCGGGACGCAGGACCCGATATTCGGCGTTATAGGGCACGCCGGTTTCCACCGACTGATTCATCCGCTCCCGGGCCCAGCTGCGATCATCGGGATGAATCTGCATTTGGGCGATGGCTGGTGGCAAGTTGGCCAGGTCCTGGCCTGGCGGATAGGAAAACGTGCGGGCGAATCGCTCGTCGCCCGATAGCACATCAGCCTTGATGTCCCAGACAAACGAGCCGAGCAAAGCCCCGGCATTGAGGGCCAGGCGAACCCTTTCATTATCGGCACGATAGGCGTTTTCGGCTTCTTGGCGTCGGCGTTCGGAAATCACATGGTCAGTGGTTTCAACCACCATTGCCATGACCCCGGCGGGACACCCGTCATCATTGGAGACAGGACTGTAGTAAAGGTCCATCCAGACGTCTTCGGGAACGCCGTCGCGCAGCAATACCAGGGCTTTGTTGTGATAAGACAAGGTGCCGCCCGCAAGACAGGTGTCCACCACATGCCGATTGAATTCGGCGACCTCCGGCCAGCCCAACTCCACCGGGGAGCCCAGCAGGTAAGGATGGCGGCCACCGGCAAATCTTGAGTAGGCGTCGTTATAGATCATGTAACCGGGGCGGCCCCACAGCATCACCATCGGCAGCGGTGAAGCGAGCAGTAACTGCACCGCGCTGCACAGACTCCCGGGCCAGGTGTCGATGCGTCCGAGTTCGGTCAGGCTCCAGTCGAACGCACGAATGCGTTCGGCCATTTCGCCGCTCCAACCGGTACAACCGTGGCTATTGTCTAGAAACTGCATCGACTGGCCTATGTCTTGTGAATGACATGTTTTCAGGCAGTGCAACAGCATGAGGAGACGGTGCCTGCCCGTTTGTTTCGAGCACTGCCGACGCCAATGGTTTCATTGAGGTATAGCTGATTCTCGACCGGCCCCTGCGACAAGCTGCTCCTGCGCAGGTGACATATCCACCGCCAAGGCTCAGTGGAAATCCCGACTGCGCACATGGATACCGTCGAGCAATGAACTCAGGTCGCTCAAGCGTCCGGCAATCAGGTGCCGCACCTCGCCCACCTGTTCCCAGCGCCCGTCGACCTTGAGCAATTGCGAGCCGACCAATACCTGCCGTTGCCGTTCGGCCAGGTCGCGCCAGACCACCACGTTGACGTTGCCGAATTCGTCTTCAAGTGTCACGAAGGTCACACCGCTGGCGGTTCCCGGACGCTGTCGACCGGTGACCAGCCCGGCGACGCTGACCGGACGCCCATGCTCGACCATCAGCAATTCCCTGGAGCTGCGACAGCGCCGGGCCTTGAGTTCCCCCCGCAGCAACGCCAGCGGATGCGGGCCGAGGGTGGTGCCAACACTGGCGTAATCGGCTTGCAGGTCCTCGCCCACGGTGGGTTTAGGCAGATCCACCGCCGGCTCTTCCTGACTCGGCAGACCGGCAAACAAACCGAGCTGCTTCTGCACCCCCGCCACCTCCCAGCGCGCCCGATGCCGGTCACCGGCCAGCCCGCGCAGCGCACCGGCATCGGCCAGTTGCTCCTGGGCGCGAGCATCGAGTCGTGCCCGCTCGCCGAGGTCGGCGATGTCGGCAAACGCCCCTTTCGACCTTGCCGTCTCGATGCGCCGGGCATCGTCTTCGCGAAAGCCCTTGATCATCCGCAGCCCCATGCGTATCGCCGGCTGCGCGCCGGTGATCGGTTCCAGGCTGCAATCCCAGTCACTGGCCCGCACGTCCACCGGGCGAATCTGCAAATGATGGCGGCGGGCGTCCTGGAGAATCTGGTCCGGGCTGTAGAACCCCATCGGCCAGCTGTTGATCAGCGCACAGGCAAAAGCCGCCGGCTCGTGGCATTTCAACCAGCAACTGGCGTAGGTCAGCAAGGCGAAACTGGCGGCGTGGGATTCGGGAAAACCGTAATCGCCGAAGCCTTTGATCTGCTCGAAGATCTGCGCGGCGAACTCCGCCGTGTAGCCGTTTTTCTTCATTCCGTCCGCCAGGCGTTCCTTGTGCGGTTCCAGTCCGCCGTGGCGCTTCCAGGCCGCCATGGAGCGGCGTAACTGATCAGCCTCGCCGGGGCTGTAGTCGGCGGCGACAATCGCGATCTGCATCACCTGCTCCTGAAACAGCGGCACGCCCAGCGTACGTTTCAGCACCGCTTCAAGTTCTTTCGACGGGTATTTCACCTCTTCTTCGCCCTTACGCCGCCGCAGGTAGGGATGCACCATCCCGCCCTGAATCGGCCCCGGACGAACGATCGCCACCTCGATCACCAGATCGTAGAAGTTCTTGGGCTTGAGCCTGGGCAGCATCGACATCTGTGCCCGGGACTCGATCTGGAACACCCCGATGGTGTCCGCATGGCCGATCATCTCGTAGGTTTGCGGGTCTTCGGCCGGCACCGTCGCCAGGCTCAGGTCGCGGCCCCGGTGCCGACGCAGCAAATCGAAACAACGGCGAATCGCGCTGAGCATGCCCAGCGCCAGAATATCGACCTTGAGCAGCCCGACCGCATCCAGATCGTCCTTATCCCACTGGATGATGGTGCGCTCGGCCATGGCGGCGTTTTCCACCGGCACCAGGCTGTCCAGAGGCTGCTCGGAAATCACGAAACCGCCGGGGTGCTGGGACAGGTGCCGGGGAAAACCGATCAGTTGCTGGGTCAGGCTCAGCACTCGACGCAACACCGGGCTATCGGGGTCGAAACCACCTTCACGCAGGCGTTCGACGGGCGGCGCCTGATTACTCCAGTGGCCGCAACAGTCGGCCAGGGCGTTGACCTGATCCGGCGGCAAACCCAACGCCTTGGCCACGTCGCGGATTGCGCCGGCACCGTGGTAAGTGCTGACCACCGCCGTCAGCGCCGCACGAGCCCGGCCATAACGCTGAAACACATACTGCAGGACTTCTTCGCGCCGCTCATGCTCGAAATCCACGTCGATGTCCGGCGGTTCGTTGCGTTCCCTGGAGAGAAAACGCTCGAACAGCAGCGTGCTGCGTTCCGGGTCGATCTCCGTGATCCCCAGCACGAAGCACACCGCCGAGTTGGCGGCAGAACCGCGGCCCTGGCAAAGGATGTGTTGCTGGCGGGCGAAATTCACAATGTCGTGAACCGTCAGGAAATAACTCTCGTACCCCAGCTCGGCAATCAGCTCCAGTTCCTTGTCGATCTGCGCCAACACCTCGGCCTTGGGGCTTTTTTCCCAGCGCCAGCGAATCCCCTTTTCTGCCAGTACCCGCAACCAGGACGTGGCCGTGTGCCCCTCGGGCACCAGTTCCCGGGGATATTGATAACGCAACTGACCGAGGTCGAAAGTACAGCGCCGGGCGATGTTCAGCGTCTCGTCGAGCAGCGCCTGCGGGTAGAGATCGCGCAAGTCGTCGAGGCTGCGCAAATGCCGTTCGCCATTGGGGTGCAGACGCAACCCGGCCTCGGCCACGGGAACGTGATGGCGGATGGCGGTCATGGTGTCCTGCAAGGCGCGCCGGCCGCGGGCGTGCATATGCACATCGCCGCTGGCCACCGCCGGGATCCGCAGTTCCCGCGCCAGGGTCAGCAGTGCTGCCAGTCGCCGGGTGTCGTCCTGCCCGCGATGTAACTGAACGCTCAGCCACAGGCGCTCGGCGAAGCTCTGCTTCAGCCAATGGCCCTGCGCAAAATCATCGACGGCGTCCGGCGCCCACAACGCCAACAGCCCCGGCAACGGCTCGCTGAAATCCTCCCGCAGCACCTGATACTGGCCTTTCTGTGTGCGGCGTCTGGCGCGGGTAATCAGTCGGCACAGGGCTTGATAACCCTCGAGGTTTTCCACCAGCAGCACCAGTTTCGGGCCATTTTCGATACGTATTTCGCTGCCGATGATCAGCGGCAACTCCACGGTCTTGGCCGCCTGCCAGGCACGGACGATACCCGCCAGGGTGCATTCGTCGGTGATCGCCAGCGCCTGATAGCCCTGCTTTTTCGCCCGTTGAAAAAGCTCAAGCGCACTGGAGGCACCGCGCTGGAAACTGAAGTTGGACAGGCAGTGCAGCTCGGCATAGTCGACGCTCATGCGAACCAGCCTTGCAGCCACAACGGACCGTCTTCGCCCACCGCCCGATAGGCCCAGCCCTGCTGACCGGAACGGGTTTCGATCAGGTAGTAATCGCGGCGCACGTCGTCGCCGTCCCACCAGCCGGACTCGATGCGCTCCGGCCCCATGAGGATGCGCGTCGAGCTTTCGTGTACCGCCTGCGGTTCAGTCAGCAACCAGCCTGGACGTTGCACGGCAGGCAGCCCCTCGCAGGCCTGGCTGTCGACAGTGGTCTGCCACGCGCATTCCGGCCGGTGATCGGCCTGGAAGCGCAAGCCCTGCACCGCGTCATCCCCCAGCCGTGCGCGCAAGCGTTCACGCAGTTGCTCCCAGGGCAAGGACTGCTGCGGACGGTCGTCGAACAGCTCCTGACGCTGGGGCACGAAGGCCGGCAGATCTTCGGCGCGCAGACGAAAACCGCGCACCGGGGCTTCGACCTGAACCTGTTCCAGCCGCCCTCGGGCCAGTTCGAACAGCATCGCCGGATCGCGCTCGGCGCTGAGCAGGCCGACCTTGATCACGGTGTCCGGCAAGCCGGCGTGTTCCAGGTGCAAGTCGAAACGTTGCACGCCGCTGTCCCGGCCGCAGAGGAACGCCGACAGATCGCCGGTCAATCGCCTTAAAGGAAACAACAATGCCTGATGGGATTGCACATCGAAATTGAGTTCGATGCGCACATCGAAACGGTCCGGCGGCAGGTAAAACGCCAGCGCCAGCCGCCGCTCACCGAACAGGCTGTCCAGATGCTTGAGCACCTGGGCCTCGAAACGCCGGGCCAGACTATGCCGGGGCAGCGCCTGCACCTGACTCAAGGTGCGCAGCCCCATGCGCGATAACGCCGTAGCAACGCTGGGCTCCAGGGCAATGCGATCGACGGGCAGTTGCCCGAGGTGATGCTGCAAGGCTTGATTGTCCGGCACCACCAGACCGTCATAAACGTTGGCCAGCACCCGCGCCGCCACCGGATTTGGCGCGGCGACAATCCGATGGCGAAACCCCAGCTCAGCGAGCTCGGCGCGCAGCCGCGCCTCGAACTGCGGCCAAGGGCCGAACAAGCCCAGGCTGGATTCGATTTCAAACACCACGGCGCGCGGGTAATGCACGCTGACCTGGGAGCTGAACCGATAGGCCCAGGCGGCCAGGAACTGCTGCCAATGTTCGATTTCGGCGGCATCGTATTCGGCGGTGACGAACCCTTTGCTCAGCGCCTGGGCGGCGGTCATCGACTGACCGGGTCGCAAACCCAGCGCCCGTGCCGCACCGTTGACCGCCTGCAGCACCCGCCGCTGGGCCGGGCCGGTCAGCAGCGCCAACGGCTCATCGGGGTCGGGGCGCTGACGCAGTACCGCGTCCAGCGCCAATTGCGGGAAGACAATGCACACCCAGCGCATGGCAACCTCAATGCCCCACGGCAAAGGCAATCGGCGCCGAACGGGCCAGCCCGCCCCGGCACTTGAGCACCCGCAACTGAGCAGGCTTGGCGTCGATGGCGATGCGCAGGGCCGCTGGCGACGGGTTGATGGCTTCACTGAGCGAGCGATAGGCGAACGCCAGGGTCTGCCCGGTTTCGGCCGCCACCTGCAAACGTCGCAACGCCCGGTCATCGGCCTTGTGCGGCCAGCACAACACCGCCCCGCAACTGCCCGAACGCAGGCATTGTTCCGCCGCCCACAGCGCATCGCGCTCGCTGGCCTGGATGATCGACAACTGGCGCAGATCGACCCCGGCGTTCTGCCAGGCCTGGGGATACGGCACGTAAGGCGGCGCCACCAGCACGATGCGCTCGCCCGCCGCCGACAGCCGTGCCAGCGTCGGCCACACCAGTTGCAACTCACCCACGCCCTGCCCGGCCAGGAGGATTTCGCTCAGCGCCGCTTCCGGCCAGCCACCGCTCGGCAACGCCGCATCCAGCGCCGCATGCCCCGTGGGTTGCGGGCTGACGGCCGGTGGCGCAGGTCGGCCCTTCCAGACCTGGCCGCCATTGAACAGCGTATCCAGCGCAACGACGGCGCCCATCACCCTTGCCTCACCAGACCACAGAACACGCCTTCGATGGCCAGCTCCTGATCGGCTCGAACAATGATCGGCTGGTAAGCCGGATTGCGCGGCAACAGGCGAACGGCATCGCCGACCCGCTCGAAACGCTTGATGGTGACTTCGCCGTCGAGCCGCGCCACCACGATCTGGCCGTTGAGCGCTTCAGGATTGCGCCGCACGCCCACCAGATCGCCGTCGAGAATGCCGTCCTCGATCATCGAATCACCCTGGACCCGCAGCATGTAATCCGGCACCCGCGAGAAGATCGACGGATCGAGCAGCAAGCGGCTGTGGACCTCGGCATCGGCACCGATCGGCGCACCGGCCGCCACGCGGCCCAGTACCGGAACGTCCAGCAGCTCGGGCCGCGGCGGCTGGTTCAACAAGCGGATGCCGCGCGCCTGATGCGGATTGACCTCGATGAAACCCGCCTCGGTCAGCGCCAGCACGTGCTTGCGCGCCACGCTACGGGAGGCGAAACCGAAGGCCTCGCTGATTTCAGCGAGGCTCGGGGGCTGACCGTGTTCGGCGATGCGATCGCGGATGAAGGTCAGGATGGCGGTACGGCGGGGAGTTAAAGTCGTCATGGAGTACATTTGTACTCTTTCGGCTTTTTCCTGGCAAGGACCGCCAGTCAGCTCAGCCCGCGAGAGGCCAGAAACCCGGCGATGTAATCGATAAAAGCCACGACTTTGGCGGTCGCTCGCCGATGGCTCGGGTACACCGCCAGAATGTGCGGGCCAAAGCTGTCGGGATCGATGTCGTAGTCCGCCATCACCCGCACCAGTCGACCGTCGGCCAGATACGGCGCAGCGCTCCATAGCGGCGTGTGCAACAACCCGCGTCCGGCCAGCGCATTGGCCAGCAGCAAGTCGTAATTGTCGCTGCGCAGCCGTGGCGCCTGGGGTTGCGGCAGGCTCAAGCGCTGCCCATCGCGCTCGGCCCACCAGAATTCGCGGCTGAGCAAGGGATGGCGATACAGCAACCATTCGTGCTCATCGAGGGTTTGCGGGGTGACCGGCAACGCCTTGCGCGCCAGATAGGCCGGGCTGCCACACAACGCCAGACGATTGCTGCCAACGACGCGGGCGATCAGCCCCGGCAGGTCGTCATGGCCTTCGCGCAGGGCCAGGTCGTAGCCGCTTTCCAGCAGATTGACGAACTCATCGCACAGGTCCACTTGCAGATTGATCTGCGGATACTGCTCCAGAAAACCGCCACACACCTGATCGAGAAAGGCATGCCCATAGGCCAGTGGCGCGGTGATTTTCAGATTGCCGCGCAGGCCATGCTGCAACTGCTCGATTTCCTCACCGGCCTCGTCCAGC
The DNA here is from genome assembly GCF_001655615.1 of Pseudomonas sp. GR 6-02. Lineage (GTDB taxonomy): Bacteria > Pseudomonadota > Gammaproteobacteria > Pseudomonadales > Pseudomonadaceae > Aquipseudomonas. The sequence goes on along the minus strand of NZ_CP011567.1, from coordinate 2,431,812 downwards.
CGCTGCAACACCTGACGCGCGGTTTCCAGGTAGAGCCGCCCCACTTCCGTCAGCAGAATCCGCCGGGTGCTGCGCTCGAATAGCCGGGCACCGAGCTCGGCCTCCAGGTGATTGACCGCTTTGGTCAGGGCCGACGGGGTCTTGCCCAGTTGCTCGGCGGCGCGGCTGAAACTGCCCAGTTGCGCCGTGACCACGAACATTTTCAACGCACCCAACTTGTCCATTCTTTTTCCATTCCGGCAAAAACGTTTTTCGTGAGTGAGGCGTTCTGTTGAGCATAAGCAGCCACTAATCTGGCCATCAGACGCAATAACAAGGAAACATTCAATGAAAAGATTCCTCCCGAATCTATTGATGGCCGCTGTGGCTTTTGCCTCGATGGAAGCCATGGCAGCGACCGATCTGGTGCTGCTCAACGGCAAGATATTCACCGCCGACCGCAACCAGCCCAAGGTGCAGGCCCTGGCGGTGCAGGACGGCAAAGTGCTACAAGTTGGCAGCGATGCACAGATAAAAGCCCTGGTTGAATCGCAAACGAAAGTGATCGACCTCGGCGGCAAGACATTGATGCCCGGCCTGATCGACAGCCATTCCCACGCGATTTTCGGCGGTCTGGAAATGGCCTCGGCCAATATGGAAGATGAGGTGGTCGACCTCGATGAGCTGGAAAAACGCCTGCGCGGATGGCGTGATGACGGCAAGGCGAAACACGGCGATGTGCTGAGCGTGGCCGGCATGAGTTCGGCGTATTGGGCCCAGGCCGAGGCCCTCGGCAAAAAATTCAACAGCGGCGAATGGGCCAAGGTGCCCGTGGTATTCACCGGCAGCGACCACCACACCGCCTGGGCCAACAACGTCATGCTCGAACGCGCGGGCATCGACGCCATCCTGCTGCAAAACCTGCCGGCCGCCGAACTCGACACCATAGGCAAGCTTGCCGATGGTAGCCCCAACGGTTTTCTGGTGGACGCCGGTTGGGATCGGGTTGCGTTAAAAATGCCCGCGCCCAGTGCCGCCGACATGCTGCGCGCCGCGCAAACCGCCGTGCGCTACAACAACAGCCTGGGCATTACGGCCTGGATGGACCCCGCTGCCAACGCCGCCCCCGGCGAGCCGGTGTTTGCCCTTAAACCCACGGAGAAAACCGTCGGCGTACTGCCGGTGTACAAAGCGCTGTCGCAAAGCGGTGGCATGACCGCCCACGTCGCGGCCCTGCTGGTGGCCAATCCGAAAAGCGTACCGGCCGATCTCGACACGCTGGACAAGGTCCGCCAGCAATTCCAGGGCATCCCCAACCTGACCCTGCCCGGTATCAAGATTTTTGCCGACGGCGTGATCGAATACCCGGCCCAGAGCGCGGCGATGATCGATCCTTACACCAACTCGCAAAAACAGGGCGAGTTGCTGATCGATCCGAAGCACTTCGGCGAACTGGTCAGTGCCATCGATCAACGCGGCTGGCGGGTGCACATCCACGCCATCGGCGACCGCGCGGTACGAGAATCCCTGAACGGCATCGCCCAGGCGCGCAAGGATCGCCAGAGCGGCGTGACTCACTCGATCACCCACTTGCAAATGGTCAACCCGAAAGAGTTTGCGCGGTTCAAACCGCTCAACGTCATCGCCTCCATGCAGTTGCTCTGGGCCTCCGCCGACGATTACACCCTGGACATGATCAAGCCTTACGTCAGCGCCCTCGCCTTCCGCTATCAGTACCCGGCGCACTCGCTGCTCAAACAGGGCGCGACGATCGCCGGAGCCAGCGACTGGCCGGTGTCTTCACCCAATCCATGGAACGCCATCGCCCAGGCGATCACCCGAAACGGCCCGTTGGGTGTGTTGAACGCCGACGAACGCATCGACCGGGAAACGATGTTCTACGCCTACACCCTCAACGCCGCCCGCACTATCGGTCTAGAGAAGCAAATCGGCTCGTTGAGCCCCGGCAAGCAAGCCGATTTCATCGTTCTGGACCGCGACGTGTTCAGCGTCGATGAGAAAGCCCTGCACGACACCCGAGTGCTGCAAACCTGGTTCGCCGGTCGCGAAGTCTACGCCCCGACACTCTGAGAAAAATCGCCTGTACACGCAGCCCAACTCCGCGTTCATCGCTGGGGTCTGGAGCAGCGTTGTCTCAAATCTGCCCATAACAATCACAACAAAGGCACTGCACCATGAAAGCGTTCACCCTGTTCGCCCTCGCATCCTTCAGCCTGTTGCCCCTGGGCAGCCAGGCCCTGCCCTTGAATGACGACTTCGCCGTGCTGGTCGACCTGACCCTGGCCAGCGACTATCGCACTCGCGGGATTTCGCAAACCCAGAACGACCCCGCCGCGCAAGCCGGTGTAACCCTGGCCCACAGCAGCGGCCTGTACCTGGGCGCCTGGAGTTCGAACGTCGATTTCGGCGGTGGCCTGAAAACCCGCCAGGAAGTCGACTACTACGGTGGTTGGCTGTGGCAGGCGACCGACGCCATCAGCCTGGATGTCGGCTATCTCAAATACGCGTATCCAAAAGAGAGCCAGTTCAATCAGAGCGAGGTCTACGGGATTCTCGACGTCTATGGCGTGAAACTCGCGGCCTATTACTCTGCCGATGCACCGGGCATCGACAGCAAACAGAGCACGTTGTACCGCTACGTTGGCTACGAAACCGAGTTGCCCTATGGGCTGGGGCTGAAACTGCGCTACGGCGAAATGGACTTCAAAGACCCGCGCCTGTATTCGGCCTCGGGGCATGGCGAGGAGGCTTACCACGAGTGGGAGGCGAAGCTGACCCGCGAAGTGGCCGGGGTGCTGCTGGGGTTGAGTTACATCGACACCGATTTGTCGAAAAGCCAATGCATCAGCAACTGGGGGTTCGACGATGTGTGCAGCGCGACCCTGGTGGCGAGTGTCAGCAAATCCTTTTAATGGTTTTTTGTAGGAGCGAGGCTTGCCCGCGAAAGCGTTTTACCTGACACACCGCCTTCGCGGGCAAGCCTCGCTCCTACAGGTGTACGCGATCCGCTATTTAGCCGACACGCAATGCGCGCAGGTCGAGGCGACCGTCCTTGAGCGGCGGGCACCAGTAGTAGCCACCAGTGATCGGTCGGCTGATGCGGTACAAACCGTCGGTGATGCCGTCCTCCAGACCGCTCATGCGTCGCAGTTGGGCTTCGAATGCATCGAGGGAAAAACCGAATGCCAGGAACATCAGGCCGGCGCGATCGCCTTCGATCCACGGCATCGAGCGACGGACCACGAAGGCTTCCGGTGCGAAGCTTTCCTGGGCGGTGCGTTTGACGTGGGCAGAGATCGGCGCGTCGTCGAGTTCTTCGTTGTCGCTCAGGCGCCGGCCCATGATGTTGTCCTTCTCGTGGGACGGCATCGCGTGGAAGCCTTTCAAGTCATGCTGCCATTGCTGGATCGCGGCGAAGCTGCCACCGACCAGCCCCTCAGCGCCCTTGCCCAGCAGCGCGGCGGCGACAGCGGCTTCGTCGTGAGGGTTTTCGGTGCCGTCTTCGTAACCGGTCAGGTCATGGCCAGTCATGTGGCGGAAGGTTTCGTTCATCTGCACCAGACGCAGGGCCGGTGCCAGCGCGGCTTCGATCGCGTGGCTGCGATTGAGCAGTTCGCCACGGTCAACACCGTGCAACCAGCACCAGAGCGCGTGTTGGGTCGACGGGTTGTCGACGCCGACACCGACCAGCGCAGGAAAGGCGCGCAAGCCGTCGATCTGCGCGTGCAGCGCCTTGACCAGGGACTCGCCGAAACCGACCACCGCCGATTTTCCGTCCACCAGGCGCGTCAGGTTATCCAGCGCTGCCGGCAGTGCCTCGGCGGATTCGAGGGCGAAGAACATATGACGAGCTTGAGGCGGAACTGGGGTGGCGAGGATGCCCGGCTGGTAGTAACTCATATGAACTCCTTTGAGAAAGAGCGCGAAGTTTAACCGGGGGATCGTTACTTGTGTGTTCTCAAGGGGAAAAGATCGGCTTTCATGAGCGGATGAGCCGACAGATTCGCGATCCACAACGCCGAGCCCAAAAAACCCTAAGATGAATCATGACAAGCCAGGCCGAGGTCTGCTAAAACGATTCATCAGTGCATCACCCAATCCAGACGGGGTAGCGACATGACCACAGCATCGATCCTTGGCAACCTGTTTCCCACCGCCGACGGCATCCCGGAAAAGTATCGCCTCAACGGCCAGACCGAACAGCGCGAATACCTGGTCGACGGTGAACTGAAAACCTGGTCCGGCCCCCTCGCCCAGGTGCGCAGCCCGGTGTACCTGAGCGGCGCGAATGGCGACGAACAAGTGATCCTCGGCAGCACGCCGCTGCTCGATGCCGACACCGCCCTGACCGCGCTCGACGCGGCCGTCCGTGCCTATGACCGGGGCCAGGGTTTGTGGCCGACCATGCGCGTGGCCGAGCGTATCCAGCATGTCGAGACCTTCCTCGGTCGCATGCGCGAACAGCGCGAGGCGGTGGTCAAGTTGCTGATGTGGGAGATCGGCAAGAACCTCAAGGACTCGGAGAAAGAGTTCGACCGCACCTGCGACTACATCGTCGACACCATCAACGCCCTCAAGGAACTCGACCGCCGCTCCAGCCGCTTCGAACTGGAACAGGACACCCTCGGCCAGATCCGCCGCGTTCCGCTGGGCGTGGCGTTGTGCATGGGGCCTTACAACTATCCGCTGAACGAGACCTTCACCACGCTGATTCCGGCGCTGATCATGGGCAACACCGTGGTGTTCAAGCCGGCCAAGCTTGGGGTGCTGTTGATTCGTCCGCTGCTGGAAGCCTTTCGCGACAGCTTCCCGGCCGGGGTGATCAACGTCATTTACGGCAGTGGCCGCGAGACCGTCAGCGCACTGATGGCCAGCGGCAAGATCGATATCTTTGCGTTTATCGGCACCAACAAGGCCGCCAGCGACCTGAAAAAACTCCACCCAAGGCCTCACCGCTTGCGTGCGGCACTGGGCCTGGATGCGAAGAACCCCGGCATCGTGTTGCCTGAGGTGGATCTGGACAACGCGGTCAGCGAAGCCGTTACCGGCTCCCTGTCGTTCAACGGTCAGCGCTGCACCGCGCTGAAAATCCTCTTCGTCCATGAAGACGTGGTCGAGGCGTTCATTGAGAAATTCAACGCCAGGCTCGCCTCACTGAAACCCGGTATGCCGTGGGACAGCGGCGTGGCCCTGACACCGCTGCCGGAGGCGAGCAAAGTCGATTATCTGCATTCGCTGGTGGCGGACTCGGTCAGCAAAGGCGCCGCCGTGGTCAACCCCAACGGCGGTGAAGCCCGCGCCTCGTTCTTCTACCCGGCCGTGTTGTACCCGGTGACACCGCAAATGCGCGTCTATCAGGAGGAACAGTTCGGCCCGGTCGTGCCGATCGTGCCTTACCGTCATCTGGACACCGTGATCGATTACGTCCTGGAATCGGACTTCGGCCAGCAACTGAGCATCTTCGGCACCAACCCGGTGGCGGTCGGCAGGCTGGTGGACACCTTCGCCAACCAGGTCGGCCGGATCAACCTCAACGCCCAGTGCCAACGCGGCCCGGACACCTACCCGTTCAACGGCCGCAAGAACTCCGCCGAGGGCACGTTGTCGGTGCATGATGCGCTGCGGGTATTTTCGATCCGGACCCTGGTGGCGACCAAGTTCCAGGAAAGCAGCAAAGAGCTTCTCAGCGAGATCATCAGCGGCCGGAACTCGAGCTTCCTGACCACCGACTATATTTTCTGAGGACACCAAAATTTTCTGAGGACACCAGACTGAGCATCATCAAAGGCCTTCGACTGCCGCCGCTGTTGCGCCGAATACTGCGTCCATTGCTGGACCCGTACCGGCGCTACCGCCACGCCAAACTGATCCATGCGGTGCGGGTTTCCTTGGGGTTGCTGGCGACGATTCTGCTGACCACCGGCATCCATCTGCCCCACGGCGAATGGGCGTCGGTGACCATGCTGGTGGTGATCGGCGGCTTGCAGCACCACGGTAATATCGGCAAGAAAGCCGCCGAGCGAGCCATCGGCACCTTGATCGGGGCCGGTGTCGGCTTGTTGCTGGTGGCGCAACAGGCCTGGCTCGGGATGCCGTGGCTGACCTATTTCGCAATGTCGGTGGTGTGCGGGTTTTTCTCGTACCACGCCATCGGCAAGGGTGGTTATACGGCGCTGCTGTCGGCGATCACCGTGTTTATCGTTGCCGGGCACGGTGACAACCCGGTCACCGATGGCCTGTGGCGCGGGGTGGATATTCTGATCGGCATCGCCCTGGCACTGGCTTTCTCCTTTGCCCTGCCGCTGTACGCGGTGTACTCCTGGCGCTACAACCTGGCCGATGCGTTGCGCGACTGCGCGGCAATCTATGGCCGTATCATCAACGGCGAGTCCGTCGCCGCTGACGAGCACTTGAAGCTCATGAATCGCTTGAACGCAGTCATGGTGCAACTGCGCTCACTGATGCCCTCTGTGTCCAAGGAGGTGCGGGTTTCCATGACCGAACTCGATGCGATTCAGCGCAACCTGCGGATGTGCGTCAGCATCCTGGAAATCCTCGGCAATAGCCGGCCGAATGCCGATGACTCTGAGGCAATGGCCCACCTGCAATCGGCATTGAAAACCGAGCACCGACAGATCCGGGTGCAACTGATCGGTATGGCCCGGGCATTGAAATCGGGCGCTTCACAACGGCTCAGCCGGCCAGCCGAACCGCCATTGGACTCTACGCTTGATATGCCGGTCTACAGTCCACTGGATGGCTACCGATTGCTGACCCGACAATTGGCCGCGAACATCGGCGAGATGCGCCAGCGTCTGGCGAAAACCGCACCGCGCTGGAACATCTGAGAGGCCGTTTATTGTGTAGCCACCCGCCGAAGCTTCAGGCCCCAACCCTGTTGCATCCCGGCGGCGGCCAGCAGAATCGCGGCGACACCGATCCATTGCAGCGGCTCCAGGCGATGACCGAAGGCAAACCAATCCACGAAAATCGCCGCAATCGGATAGATGAACGACAACGCGCCGGTCAGGGCGGTCGGTAGCTTTTGAATTGCTCCGTAGAGCAGCACATACATCAAACCGGTATGCACGATACCCAGGGTCACCAGGCTGGCCCAGGCACTGGGCGCTTGCGGCATCGCCGAGAAGTGCGCAAAGGGCGCGAGCAACAGCACGCCGGTGCAGACCTGGATCAACGCGATCAGATGCGGTGGCGTGCCGGTCAGACGCTTGATGATCAATGCGGCAATCGCGTACAGGAAGGCAGCACCCAAGGCCAGAGCGATCCCCATCAGGTAATCGTTGCCACCCTCGCCTTGCTCACCATGTGCGCTGACAATCGCCAGCATCCCGAGAAACGAAATGCCCAGCCAGAACAGTTTTTGCAGGGTGATTTTCTCCCCGAGAAACAGCGCGGCCAGCCCCACCAACATGAACGGCTGGACGTTATAAACCGCCGTGCCGATGGCAATCGAGGCGCGAGAATAGGACGCGAACAACAACACCCAGTTACCGACAATCGCCACACCACTCAGTACGGCCAACACGAAAGTGGTGGACGTCAAAATGCCCGGGCGCAGAAAGCCGAACGCCGCGCAGATCAGCAACAAGGTGGCGGCACCGAACACACAGCGCCAGAACACCACGTCCAGCACCGGTTGCCCGGACACCAGCACGAACCAGCCAATGGTTCCGGAAATCAGCATGGCGGCGGTCATCTCGAATGAGCCGCGACGTAGTGTTCTGTCCATCATCAACCTCCTGTGTTTGAGGCCAAAGTATGCCAATCCGCCGAGGGGCTTCTCCAGCGCAAAAAGCAGGCTAAACTCGGTATCTGCCTTTTTTATCAAGGCTTATCCAGCCGATTGCCTAACAGGGGATTCGCCATGACCGACGACATCGACCAAGTGCTGATCAGCGCATTGATGGAAGACTCCCGCCGCTCACTCAAGGCCCTGGCACAGATCAGCGGCCTGTCCTCGCCCAGCGTTGCCGAGCGCCTGCGCCGCCTCGAAGAACGCGGCGTACTCAAGGGCTATACCGTCGAAATCGACCCTAAATGCTTCGGCTATCAACTCCAGGCCATCGTCCGCATCCGCCCGTTACCGGGCCAGTTGCAGGAAGTGGAACGGCAGATTCAGGCGATCCCCGAATTCACCGAGTGCGACAAAGTCACCGGCGACGACTGCTTCATCGCCCGCCTGCATGTGCGCTCGATGGAACAACTGGACACCCTCCTCGACCGCCTCAACACCCACGCCGAAACCAACACCGCCATCGTCAAGAAAACCCCGATCAAACGCCGGCTGCCACCGATGGCGTGAGTGCTGTTTGGTTCGCAAAGACGTGGATACCCCGATTCCCAGACGATAAAAAACCCGCCGAAGCGGGTTTTTTACTCAAGGCTGGCGATCAATCATCGCGGCCCATGATGCCGAACAGCTGCAGCAAGCTGATGAACAGGTTGTAGATCGATACATACAGGCTGATGGTCGCCATGATGTAGTTGCGCTCGCCGCCGTGAATGATGGCGCTGGTCTGGAACAGAATGCAGACCGAGGAGAACAGCACGAAACCTGCGCTGATCGCCAGTTGCAGACCACTGATCTTGAAGAAGAAGCTCGCCAGCGTCGCACCCAGCAACACGAAGAAACCGGCCGTGATGAAACCACCCAGGAAGCTCATGTCCTTACGGGTGATCAGCACATAAGCCGACAGGCCGCCGAACACCAGCGCGGTCATCGCGAAGGCCGAGCTGACCACTTCCGCGCCGCCCTGCATGCCCAGGTAACGGTTGAGGATCGGGCCGAGCAGGAAACCCATGAAACCGGTCAGCGCGAACGCAGAAACCAGGCCCCACGCCGAGTCACGGAGTTTGTTGGTGAGGAAGAAAAGGCCGTAGAAGCCGATCAGCACCACGAAGACGTTCGGGTAACCGACACGCATCTGCTGTGCGACAAACGCCATCACGCCGCTGAATGCGAGGGTGAGGGCGAGTAGGCCGTAAGTGTTGCGCAGGACGCGGCTAACCTCTAGCTGCTCAGCCTGCACGCTGTTATTAACTGCGTAATCCTGTTCGCGCATGGCGACACTCCTGTTGGTTTGAAACGTTCAGTCGCAAAGATCATAACAGACGCTCTGTAACAAGCCATGCAGAGAGTTTGACAGTGTGTTTCATTCAGGTATTATGGCGCCCGCAACGCAAACGGAGGTGTGGCCGAGTGGTTTAAGGCAACGGTCTTGAAAACCGTCGACTGTAACAGGTCCATGAGTTCGAATCCCATCGCCTCCGCCATCTTTATACGACAAAGCCCTGATTTTTCAGGGCTTTGTCGTTTCTGGGGTTTGGTGAAAATCTCGGCTCTCGGCATGTGTTCCATAACTATTATGGACGTGTTCCAGAACTCAGCGGCTGAACCCCCTCCTCCGGCGTCCTGCTGATCGTTAAAAATCCTTCACGTAAGGTGGTGCTACGCTGTCCTCAAAACCGAGGATTTGCGATGCCACATTCGGACCGTCCCCCTCCCTGCTGTACAAGATCAACGAAAACCAACTCGCGCTCGAAGCCGCCATCATGGAGCTTTCCAACTGGGTCGAAGCCCGCGGCTCAGCCGACGTCGCCGACAACGTGCGCGGCGCCTTGGACACCATCGACAAGAACGAAGAGTTCATCAAGATGACGCTCGCGGTACTGATGACGCTGGAGTGAATTAGCACTGCATCTTATCGCTACCCCGCTACCACCTCGCCTCAAATACTGAGGCGAAACCGTGGATCCGTACGAAATCGAAGACACCCGCAACTGGCTGGAATGTCCTTAATCCTCCCTATCAAAACCAACGTACGTTCGATCTTTTTTAAAGATTTTACGATTGCTGAAACGTATCATCACCGAAATTAGCCGGTTTTAACCGAAATACACTCTGCATTGCACTGCGCCATCTCCGCTGACCTAGGAATTTCTCTATTTCGAGCCAGCTAGCGGAAGAGCAATACATCCAAAGAAACATCCTCACTTAGATGAATATCGATACGCCCCCCTCCAGACGACCCTCCGCTTTCGAGGCGCACGCCCCCGTTGAAAAGAGTATGTTCAACGCAATACGCGCACAAAGTTCAAATGCATGGATGCTAGTCGAGCCTCTGCGATTACTTACTAACAATGAAAAAACTATCAATCTAACCAAGATGGAGTACGCAGTACTCGACTTGTTAATAAGCAGCACAGAACGGATAGTAAGTAATGATGCCATTGCCAAAAAACTAAACAAAAACCTTGACCACTATAAGGGACTGGTGATGTGCCTCAGCAGGCTACAAGCGAAGTTCAAGAGGTCCGCTAGAGGAGATAACCTTTTCCGCTCGGTGAGAAATCGCGGCTACTGCATCGTCCAAACAATACACATTGAGAAGGACTTATCTAACAGGCATACCGCATGCGATGAAAAAACCTGGAAGCGCTGCTCGCCCCCCCCCGCCACAGCATCTACTTGCTAGCCGATGCATCTGCCTATTGGGTTGACGTATGTAGCGGCTCTGGCACGGAGGAGGTGCCGAGCTTCCATGAAGTGCGGGCGCTGTCGCTGCACCTGTGGAAGAACGCCGGAAACGATGGACAGAAGATCGCAGGGCACGCGAGCGAGGGCATGACCAAAAACTACCAGCGGGACCACGAGAAAATCGTCCGGCCTGAGGCGATACCGGATCTGAATATCAGCGAAATCACTGGGTAGTTTTGCGTAGACCTGAAACGAGAAAGGGGACCAAGCCACTAAGCGCTTGATCTCCTCACGAAATATGGTCGGGACGGAGTGACTCGAACACTCGACCCCTAGCACCTCATGCCGGGGACTGTAACGACCTAAGCTATTGTTTTAGAACGAATATGCCCCCCTTTAAGAGTGGCAAAACATTCGATTTTTTGTGCTTATGCAAACGGAAACACGCGGCCTCCAGAGGAGGTTTTGCGCAAGCCACCGCAGGAGAATGACGAGGTGACATTGCGAAACTTTCTGCATCCGCTAGAACTTCGAGATGGCGCAGAATTGTCTGCCCGTCACCTCGAGGAAGGGACATGGCTGTAATCACGAAGAGTGACTTGGTGTACAAGTACACTTGGTCGGCAGATCAAGGCGACAACCCGCATTACACTGGGTTGCTGGATCGCGACAAGGTAGACCGGGACGAGGGACACCAGGTTGTACATTTTCCGACAGTAGTGCCCTCCCTTCCAGGCGTTCTGCCGACCTGAACCCCAAGCCCCTAGTTTGCCCCTGCCCTTACGCACCAGCCAAAAAACCGAGTAATCAGCGTGTTTTTTCCTCCTAAAGACCAAGCGCCGGATATGTATTAACCCTGATACATGAAAGGTTATTATTTGACGCTTTTCTAACAGAGGCACATTGCTATGATCCCGGCAAACTCCACTGCTAGAGGCTCTGAAGTGAAATTAACACCTGCCGAAAAGACCAAGTCTCGGGGTTGGGAATGGGCCTATAAAAAAATCCGGAGTTTTGGTTGCTCTCGAAGAACGGCCATCTACAGGGCAAGCCTCTATGCTCTTCGAGGTGACTCGGGAGGTTTCTCAAGCGAGCGGAGCTTGCAAAGATTCCGACTACGGCGTTAACCAAGCTGGTCATCACCGGTACGCCATGGCTCGACCCGATCCCCCTTCGGGCTGCAGGGCTGCGGCCACAAAGACAACCCTGACTACAAGACCGGCGCCTGCAAGATCTCCATCAACTGCTAAGACAAGCGTTGGAACTCCTTCTCGGGGCGGCATGGGGCCGCGTACGGTGGCCGAGTAGGTCCCTTGATCTCCCCCGACGGCCTCACGCTGGCGTCACACATTCCGCCGCCGACGATGACACCCCGCCCGAACCAATGACATGCATGACCGACTCGACCTGCCAAAGTCTGTTCGCGCTGGCGCGATGGTTGTGCACATCGATCCGCCCCTCGGCGACCATTCCAGGCGTCAGCGGCCGAGTGATGGACATGGTCGATCTGAGCCACGCCCCTGGGCACCACCACCAGGCGACCGTCGACCGGCTTCGCCACGGCGCCCAGTTCACGTGCCAAACGCGTCAGTAGGTTCATATCGGATTCGGCGCGCTGGTCGATATGGCTGAAAACATGCTTTGCCAGCTCCGGCGCTACGGCCGCAATGTAGCATGCTCCTTGGCCATCTTGGCGACCAGAGCGCCCAGAGCGCCCAGCGTTTTGGATCGGGTCTCCCTCCGGAAAATCAAGGAGCCAACTGATAGGTTGACTGCACTAGACCGGAAGGAAAACACCGGCTATTTACTAGCTTCAATTCAATGTCCTGCGTAAGGGCCCCGAACAATGGTCTTCCCGACCCAATCAGCACGGGAACAGTGGTGATCACCATATCGGCGACTAACCCGTCACGCAGGAATGACTGCACCAATTGCCCGCCATCGACATAGACTCGATGCACACCTTGCCTCGCCAGTTCCGCCAGCAGGTCTGAAGGAGTGAGGTTGGAAAAACGCACTTTCCCCTCTAGCGCATTAGGCACCTGTGAATCGGCCAACTGTTGAGACAACACGATTACTGGCAGGTCGTAGAACCAAGTGTCGAAGGTCAGCACTTTCTCATAGCTCCCCCTCCCCATCACGATAGCATCCTTATCGGCGATGAAGCCCAGGTAGCCGTGATCCTCACTCTGATCATCGCGCTGCAATAGCCAGTCAATGTCACCGTCGGACCTGGCGATATAGCCATCTAGACTGATGGCGATGAAAACATGTGCAGTAGTCATAGAAGTTTCCTTATTCAGACGACGCATGACTGACCGCAAAGAGGATAGCAAAACTAATATATAGCTAAATTTCTTAGCTGGTTTTCTACAAATCCCGCTCAATTCAAATGGGTCAAAAAAACGTGTAGCGTATTTTGATAGCGCGAATAGGCCGTTCACGCTTTGAATTAATCTCCCTTCAACACCGGTTCAACTTCATCGACCGGCAACGAAGCAAACATTTCAGCGCGACAAACCTCAAGGATCTCATCCGCGAGCGCAGAATCATCCGGGCAGGCACGCGACAAAATAATCGCGCCGACAGCACGAGACAGCAGGTCGATCATTTTCTTTCTCCCCTCTCCCGCCTCGGCATCCGGTCCCGTCGGATATTTCTCTCCCAGCGTTTGCAGGGTGTGTTCAATGCCTTCGGCAAATGTCGTTTTCACATCATCCGATTGACGTGCCGCGTCGCTGCACAACGCGGCCATGGTGCAACCGCTGCCACGTCCGTCCCGATGTTCTCGGGTCACATAGACGTTGATGAAGCCCGGAACATCGAGCGCTTGGGCGCCAGTCAGCGATTTGGCAAGACTGCAGGCCGAGGCTTCGGCCATCAGGTCGGCCTTCGACCCGAAGTGCTTGTAGAAGCCTCCATGGGTGAAACCGGCAGCCGCCATGAGATCCGCCACACCGACGCCGTCAAAGCCGCGCTCACGGAACAGCTCTGAGGCCGTTTCAACGATGTGCTCTCGATTGGCCTGCGCCTGGGCCTTGGTCACTCTCACGTGCAATACCTCGTGTTTACCGGGAAATCATGCGTCCAATCATACATAGATGCTGGTCATAATCAAAACCGTTGACAGTTTAGATTTCGATCATCATCCTAATTGCACGCAACACCGATCTCCATCAACGGGTACGGAAGAAATACCAGATGACCAATCAGAATCTGTTCACCCCTTACACCCTTGGCAGCCTAACGCTGTCGAACCGGGTAGTCCTCGCGCCGCTGACACGTAACCGCGCAGGCCGGGGCTTCGTCCCCAGCGAGTTCGCGGCCACCTATTACAGCCAACGCGCCAGCGCCGGCCTGCTGATCAGCGAAGCCACGCAGATTTCCCGACAGGGCCAGGGCTATCAGGACACCCCCGGGATCTACACGCAGGCGCAGATAGACGGCTGGCGCACCGTGACCGATGCCGTCCATGCCAAGGGCGGAAAAATCTTTCTGCAACTGTGGCATGTCGGCCGCGTGTCGCATGTTGATCTGCAAGAAAACGGCGCCGCTCCTGTGGCCCCTTCTGCACTGCGCGCCGCCACCAAAGTGTTCGTCAACAACCGTTTTGAAGACGTCTCCGAGCCGCGCGCACTGGACATCAGCGAACTGCCGGGGATCGTCTCCGATTTCCGCCAGGCCGCGGCAAACGCGGTCGCCGCCGGGTTCGATGGTGTGGAGATTCACGGTGCAAACGGCTATTTGCTGGATCAATTCCTCAAGGACAGCGCCAATCTGCGTACCGACGCTTACGGCGGTTCGATTGAAAATCGTGCGCGCCTGTTGCTCGAAGTGACGGCGGCGGTTGTCAATGAAATCGGCGCGGATCGCACAGGTGTGCGCCTGTCTCCCGTTTCGCCGGCCAATGGCGTATCCAGCAGCGATCCGCAGGCGCAATTCGATTACGTCGTTGAACAACTCGACGCCCTCGACGTGGTTTATCTGCACGTGGTCGAAGGCGCGACCGGTGGCCCGCGCGACGTGGCGCCCTTCGATTTCGGCGCCCTGCGCCAACGCTTCAAAAACACCTACATCGCCAACAACGGCTATGACCTGGACCTGGCGACTTCGAAGCTCGCTGCAGACCAGGCCGACCTGATCGCCTTCGGTCGCCCGTTCATTGGCAATCCGGATCTGGTGGAGCGCCTCAAACGTGGCGCGCCGTTGTCCGCGTTCAATCCCGCCACCCTCTATGGCGGCGGTGCGGCTGGCTACATCGACTACCCGACGCTGGCTGAATCGAGCGCTATCGCAAGCTGAGCCATCAGTGATCGCGCTTTCTGTTTCTCACATCCTGAAAGAGAGATAACCCATGAGCACTCGCCCTACTGTTCTCATCACTGGCGCCTCCACCGGCATTGGCGCGGTCTACGCCGAGCGCTTCGCGCAACGCGGCCACGATCTGGTACTGGTCGCCCGCGATCAGGCGCGCCTGGATGCACTTGCAGCGCGCTTGCGCAGCGAACACGACGTCGCCGTCGATGTCATTGCGGCGGACCTGACCCAACTCAGCGATCTGACAACCGTTGAAAGCCGCCTGCGCGACGACGCCCGCATCGGCATCCTCGTCAATAACGCCGGCGCCGCGCTGTCCGGTAACTTCATCGACCAAAGCACCGACAGCGTTGCGCAACTGGTCGCCCTCAACACCACGGCGCTGGTGCGGCTCGCCAGCGCCATCGCCCCACGCCTGGCCAAGGCAGGCGACGGCGCGATCATCAACATCGGTTCGGTGGTGGGCCTCGCGCCGGAGTTCGGCATGACGGTCTACGGTGCGACCAAGGCATTTGTGCTGTTCCTTTCCCAGGGCCTGAGCCTGGAACTTTCGCCTCAGGGCGTCTACGTGCAGGCCGTGCTGCCCGCCGCCACCCGCACGGAAATCTGGGATCGCTCCGGCGTCGACATCAACACCTTGAGCGAAATCATGGAAGTGGGCGATCTGGTGGATGCCGCTCTAGTCGGTTTTGATCGTCGCGAACCGGTGACCATCCCGCCGCTGCACGAAGCGGAACGCTGGGATGAGCTGCAGAGCGCACGTCAGGGCCTGCTGGGGCAAATCCGCCAGTCTGCAGTCGCCCAGCGCTACCAGACCCAACCGTGATCTTTTGGTAGCGAGCATTCGCGCCGGATTCGATGCAGGCGCAGGGCACTGCATCGAACCCGGCCACTGTCCGGAGTAGCAATGAATTCAACGCAGACAAGTACGCCCTCGGGTTCACAGACGTCGTTCATCAATGCGACGAACCAGTCGATCACGGTCAACGGCATTCCCTTTGCCTATCGCGATACCGGCCCAGCAACCGGTGTGCCCCTCGTACTGTTCAACCATTGGGGCGCGGTGCTGGACAACTTCGACCCCGCGATCATCGATGGCCTTGCACAAACCAGACGCGTCATTACCACCGACTATCGCGGCATCGGCGGCTCTGGCGGAAGCGCACCACTGACCGTCGGCGAAATGGCTGACGATGCCATCCAGCTGATTCATGCGCTGGGGTTGGAAACCGTTGATGTGCTCGGTTTCTCCCTCGGCGGCTTCGTCGCTCAGGACATCGCCCTGAAGGCGCCTGATTTGGTGCGGCGTTTGATTCTGACCGGCACCGGACCAGCCGGCGGCAGCGGTATCGACAAGGTCGGCTCGGTGACATGGCCATTGATGCTCAAAGGCTTGCTGACCTGGCGCGATCCGAAGTTCTACCTGTTCTTTACTTCGACGCCCAATGGTCGTCGATCCGCCTCGCAGTATTTACAACGCCTGAAAGCACGCAAAAAAAATCGCGACAAAAGCCCGACGCCCAGCGCTTTCCTGCGGCAGTTGAAAGCCATCACTGCGTGGGGCAAACAGGCGCCACAAGACCTCAGACGCTTGCGGACGCCGACGCTGATCGTCAACGGCGACAACGACATCATGGTGCCCAGCGTTAACTCGAGTGCACTGGCAAAGCGTATCCCCAACGCACAACTGGTGATTTATGAGGATGCCGGGCACGGCGGTATTTTCCAACACCACGCTGACTTTGTGGCCAAGGCACAGGCGTTCCTCGATGCCTGACAACACGGCGCAGCAACGCCGCAACACACCGGCTACCCTCCTTACAACCGACAAGAGCCGCACCACGATGAAAGCATTTCTAATTGATCGCTATGGCAAGAACCCCGGGCGGATTGGCGAAGCTCCCGCCCCCGCAGTGAGTGCCCACGACGTTTTGATCGAGGTACACGCCAGTAGCGTCAACGCACTGGATTCGAAGATCAGCAAAGGCGAATTCAAGCTGATCCTGCCCTACTCATTTCCGTTGATCCTGGGTAACGATCTGGCAGGCGTCGTGATTGAGGTGGGCTCGAAGGTGACACGCTTCAAACCGGGAGACGAAGTGTACGCTCGCCCACCGGAAGCGCGGATCGGCACGTTCGCCGAATTGATCGCCGTGAACGAGAACGCGATCGCCCTGAAACCTGCCAATACCAGCATGGCACAAGCCGCATCCCTCCCCTTGGTTGCACTGACCGCCTGGCAAGTGCTGGTCGAAACCGCCCAACTGAAAAAGGGTCAGAAAGTGCTGATTCACGCCGGCTCCGGCGGCGTCGGCACCCTCGCCATCCAGCTCGCCAAACACCTCGGTGCGTTTGTCGCTACAACCACCAGCACTGCGAATGTCGAATGGGTGAAGGCATTGGGGGCCGATTTGGTGATCGACTACAAAAAGCAGAACTTCGAAAGTGTCTTGCACGACTACGACGTGGTGTTGAACAGTCTCGGCACCGATGTCCTGGAGAAGTCACTCAAAGTGCTCAAGCCCGGAGGCCAGCTCATTTCCATCTCTGGGCCACCCACTGCGCAGTTCGCGCAGGAGCAAGGATTGTCCTGGCCATTGCAACAAGTCATGCGCCTGCTGAGCCTCGGTATTCGGCGCAAGGCGCGCAAGCAGGACGTCAGCTACAGGTTTGTATTCATGCGGGCCAACGGCGCCCAACTGCAACAAATAACCGCGCTCATCGAGGCCGGCATCATCAAACCGGTGATTGACCGCGCCTTCCCCTTTGAATCAACGGCAGAGGCGTTGAAGTATGTCGAGCAGGGACGAGCCAAAGGCAAGGTCGTTGTTTCGATCAAATGACTAAGCCGCCTATCGATGAGTCGACCGAAGAGCCCGACAAACTTTTAGCACGCCAGCATTCTTCATCCGGGCTGAGCGAGTTGACGACACTAGAGTTGCCGAAACCGGAAGCGCAACAAACGGACGTCGTGCCTGTAGCACCAACTGTGATCCTATGGCGCAGTTTGATGCTTAAGCAGTAGATCTCGGCCTCGCCACAGCCACCGTACAAAGCACATTCATAATCAGTTTGGCGACTCTCCCCGTAGCACAATTGACGAACCCGAGGATGAATATACGTTCATCAAAAACATTGTTCTATGCGTCTAGCCTGTGGGTTCCGACATAGTGAATACAGGAGTAACCCACCATGTTCTCGCACGAAAGCATCCCGCTGATCATCATTTTCATCATCCTGCTGCTTGGCGTGCTTACCGCCGTCCTCCATCCGGTACATGCGTTCTATAGCTGGCTTCAGAGGCACAGGGAAAAATCATCCGTCGAGATCGCGAAAGAGGTGGATTCGCGCTGAATTTTTTTTAACGAGCCCGGCTAAGTCCGGGCATTTTTTTGAAGCTTTCGGGCCGATTCTGTTGAAAAAGTCGGCCTTGGTTTGCGCATCAGAAAAGTACGCGTCCGAGATTGAAATCCGAGTCCTGAACCTTCTGCCCAAAACACAGATTTAAATCTCAGGCACGTACTTTTCTGCCGTGGAAACCGAAGCCGACTTTTTCAACAGAATCGGCCAAGAGCGGACTCTCGAGCACATCACCTGGTTGGCTGTTTTTTCAGGACGAAGCGGTCACCCGTGTTCTGCTGCCAACATTGACCTGAACTGAGAAATGATCTCTGAAGATAACCCGGCAGCTTCGAACACTGCGCAGGTAAAGCTAACGGGTGCAGGACCTGGCGCAGTTATGATGCGGTCAGCAACCACAGCTACTGGACTGCTTCGATAAAGCGAGGACCCTTCATAACCTGCGGCATTCTGTTGTAAAAAGTCAGCGCTGTTCGAGGTATGAGAAACCGTGTCGAGAAGCCCGGCTCTCGCAAGTGCCAGCGTTCCCCCACAGATACCGGCAATTGTCGCGCCACTTGAACGACTAGTATGAAGAAAGTCCCGAATATCCGGTGCATCTGCACGTTCCCAGATCATTCCACCGATGACGACAACAACGTCCGGTTTCCAGTCCAGGCATTGTTGCAAGCTGCAATTCACAGTTACTGCCAATCCACCCTGCGAGCGGAACTGTCCCGTAGTAGAGGCGAAAAACCTAACGTCGATCCCGTAGAACGGGGATGCGGTTCCTGCAATGAAAGCATATTCCCAGTCCGCAAAACCGGGTGTCAGTATCAATCCCACGCGTGCCATCAGTCAGAATCCTCCATGAAAACGAATAACATAAAGCGACAACACATAGGTCTCAACGGCTGCCTTGGGTCGAAAGTTTCCCCTCACCACTGACAGCTTTCGGCCAGAGGCTGATTGTTGAAATCGGCTGAAATCGCCACTCAATGGTCAAGCCTATAAACTTGCGGATGACTCAAGGTGCGTATCACTTCCTGCCAGTCGCCGTAATTCGCTCACATCGGCGAACCACTCATGGGATTGAAGACTGTGGAATGCATCATATGCTCCATACCCCCAGGCGACCGCACCAAAGGCGATACCGGCAGTCGCAGCTGCTTCACCATCCGTAGGTTGGTCGCCGATGTAGATAACTTCCTCTTGCGCCACGTCGAATTTGCGCATGACACGGCGCAAGCGAGACGCCTTGCCGAAAATGGAGGCGCCGCACTCGAAGGCCCGGATATGTTGACAGCTGGAGCCCAAAATTTGCTTGATATTTTCTTGGGAGTTAGAAGATACCACCGCCAGAATCAGTCCTCTCTCGTCAAGATGGGCGAGGGTATTTGCAATGTTATTGAACAGTGGGATCGAGCTTCGATGTTTCTTCATCAAGCTCATGAAGGTTCGCGCCACCAGAGGCAACTTCCAGCGAGGCATTCCGATATGAGCCATGATCTCCCGAGCCCCCTGCTTGCGCAGACCGTCCAACTCTTGCGGGTGAATTCGACTGAATGCGTGCCTGTCAGCGACCTGGTTGAACACCGAAACAAAGAACGGAAAAGAATCAGCGAGCGTGCCGTCGAAGTCGAAAATGGCAAGCCGGTATGACATGTAAAAGCTCCTTCCTGTAGTGCTGGCAGCCGAGTCCGGGCGGCTGCTTGTGCTGGGCGATTGATTCACCCGATTGGTGGGAAAGGCGCATTATCCCTGCTCCGGAATCTGCCCGGAAGGAGTAAGTGGCTTAACGCTGTTGCCGTATCTGACTACCTTCAAGGCCTTGACTTGATTTATCGAGCTCGCCGAGCATATTCCGATGATTGCCAAGGCCAAAGTCGTTTTTCTCGCCACCCGCAATCACCTCAACCATCCGCTTCAGCACTCCTTCACGGCGATGCATGGGAGTAAACGTCCCATCGATGTGGGGCGGCATTCTATCGAACGACAAATCAGCGACAGGGATCGTCATCAATGCAATGCTGACCGAGCCGTTGTTCGCCGCGCTGCTGGCGTTTGTGGTGCTCAATGAAGTACCGCGCGAAAGCCTGTACGCAGGGGCAGTACTGATCATCGTCGGCCTGTGTTTTTCCAATGAGCTGATCCGCTTGGGCAGCAAAGCATCCGTCCCTTCGACCGAG
Organism: Pseudomonas sp. GR 6-02; assembly: GCF_001655615.1. Taxonomy (GTDB): domain Bacteria; phylum Pseudomonadota; class Gammaproteobacteria; order Pseudomonadales; family Pseudomonadaceae; genus Aquipseudomonas. Next base: position 2,411,469 of record NZ_CP011567.1, on the reverse strand, counting down.
TGAGCTACTTTCGGATCCTGATTGCTTTAGCAATCAGTGGTTTTGAAGTGTTTTCAGGGCTTTGTCGTTTCTGGGGATGCGAGCGAGCAGCCCCTCTAAGCCCCAGCAATCTCCACTGAACCTACCGCGCCCCAACCACGTCCAGTCGAAGAAGGCTAGAGAACACGCGAGGCCACGCTGTGCATCAGTTCCGCGCACGGATGCACAGCGTATTTTTCACGCAGAAGAGACCGAGTCGTCTTCGTTTGTTTTCAGCTACCCGTTACCACACAGCAATATGGGAATCGGCCCGCGGCTCGGTGCCGCCGCACAACACACCGGTGTCCGGGTCGCGGATGATGATCTGCCCTCGGCCATAGTTGATCAGGTCGCAATCGACCTGAACCTTATGTCCGCGCCGGGCCAGCGAAGCGGCCAAGTCCCTCGACGCCCCCTGCTCGATGCCGACTTTCATGCCTCCCAGCCATTGCCATCGCGGTGCGTCCAGCGCAGCTTGAGGATTGAGACCAAAATCCACCAGGTTCATGACCATCTGCACATGGCCTTGGGGCTGCATGTAGCCACCCATGACGCCGAACGGTCCCACCGGCGCGTCACCTTTACTGATGAAGCCAGGAATGATGGTGTGGAAGGTCTTTTTGCCCGGTGCCAGGCAGTTGGCGTGGTCAGGGTCGAGACTGAATTCCTGCCCACGGTTCTGCAAGGCGATGCCGCTGTCTGGCAGCACCACGCCAGAACCGAAGCCGTGGTAGTTACTCTGGATGAAGGACACCATATTGCCCTGCGCATCTGCCGTGGCCAGGTACACCGTACCGCTGGCGTGAGGATCGCCGGGATCAGGTTGCTGAGCCTGATCAACGATCTGTTCACGGCGTTGGCTGCTATAGGTGTCGCTGAGAAGATCAGCCACCGCCACACGCATGTGCAGCGGATCGGTGATGTAATGCAGGCCATCGCTGTAGGCCAGCTTCATGGCTTCCAATTGACGATGCCAGGTCTGCTGGCTGTCTCGGTGATCGAAGTCGAAACCCTGAAGGATTTTCAGGGTCATCAGGGCCACCAATCCTTGCCCGCTTGGAGGGATTTCCCACACATCGTAGCCGCGGTAATTGATGCTGATCGGGTCCACCCATTGGGCGCGATAGTCCTGCAGGTCGCTGGCTCGCAGGTAGCCGCCGGTGGCGCGGGAATGGGCATCCAGCCGCTGAGCCAGAGCGCCGCGATAGAGGCTTTCGCAAGCGCTGTCCGCCAGTTCTTCCAGCGTTCGGGCTTGCGCCGGGTTGCGGAATAATTCACCGGCCTTTGGCGCACGGCCATCAATCAGGAACGTGTCGAACCAGGCGTCTAGCACCGGGTCTCGATGGGGGCTGAATTCATCCAGAGCAGTCTGCCATTGTCGGGCGACCACCGGCGACACTGGGAAGCCCTCCCGGGCCAGACTGATCGCGGGCTGCAGCAACTCGGCAAAGGGCAGCTTGCCGAACCGTCTGGACAACTCCGCCCAGGCCGAAGGACAACCGGGCACCGTGACCGGCGTCCAGCCATAAAGCGGCATCCGCTCGTGACCACACGCCTTGACTGCATCGATCGTCAGTGCCGCCGGCGCTTGGCCGTTGCCGTTCAGTCCGTGCAATTGGCCTTTGCTCCAGACCAGAGCAAAGGCGTCGCCGCCCAAGCCGCAGCCGGTGGGTTCAACTACCGTTAGCGCCGCCGCTGTAGCGATCGCGGCATCAATGGCATTGCCGCCGTTGCGCATGATTTCGATGCCGGCCTCGGCGGCCAGTGGCTGTGAAGCCGCGACCATGCCACGGCGGGCAAACACACTCTGACGTTGCGACGGATAGGGATATTCGTGGGCAGAAAATTTCAACATGGCAAAAGCTCTTCCAAACAAAGATTCAATGGCCGCAGGTATCCGGTTCCATTGCCGGGTAAAAAACCCTGACTGAGAAGGTCACAGCACGCGACTGAGAAAGGCCCGAGTTCGCGGGTGTGTCGGTCGACTGAAGATCTGCTCCGGCGGCCCCTGCTCAATCAGTTCGCCCTGATCGAGAACCACCACGCGATCAGCGACTTCCCGGGCAAAACCCATTTCATGGGTGACCACTACCATGGTCATGCCGTCATCGGCCAACTGCTTCATCACCTGCAGGACCTCGCCGACGGTTTCCGGATCCAGGGCGCTGGTGGGCTCGTCGAACAGCATGGCTTGAGGTTTCATCGCCAGCGCCCGGGCGATCGCCACGCGCTGCTGCTGTCCACCGGACAACATCGACGGGTAATGCATGGCCTTGTCCGCCAGACCGACCCGGGCGAGCAAGGCCCGGGCCTGTTCCAACGCTTCGGCGCGTGGCACGCCGAGCACCTGGATCGGTGCCTCAATGATGTTTTCCAGCGCGGTCATGTGGGGGAACAGATTGAAACGTTGAAAGACCATGCCGATGTCCCGACGCTGGCGAGCGATGTTGCGCTCGGAGTCGCGCACCAGGCTGCCGTCGGCGCGCTCGCGATACCCCATGGAGCGACCGTTGACGCGTATGCGCCCGCCTTGAATGTCCTCCAGCAGATTAATGCAGCGAATGAAGGTGGTCTTGCCTGAACCCGATGCACCGATCAACACCACCACTTCACCGCGCCGCACCTGCAAGGAAATCCCCTTGAGAATCTCCAGGTCGCCAAAAGACTTATGAATGTCCAGGGCCTCGATAATCAGTTCTTCACTTTTGTGCGCCATGCTTAACGCCCTCTCAGCAATTTGAGCGTGCCGCGGCCAAACATGCGACTGCCGGCCGCTGGCGGTGCGGGTCGATCGGACTGTCCGAAACGCGCTTCCAGCCAACGCTGGAAGAAGCCCCAGAGGGTGGTCAGCAGCAGGAAATAAATCGCCACCACCAGGTACAGTTCAAATACCCGGAATGTCGCCGACGTGACCATTTGCGTACTCAGCAGCAACTCCTGCACGCCAATCACGCTGACCAGCGTCGTATTCTTGAGCATCACGTTGAATTCGTTGCCCAACGGCGGAACGATGACCCGGAACGCCTGAGGCAAAACGATACGCCGCATCATTTTGGCGAAGGTCATGCCCAGCGAACGCCCAGCCTCATACTGTCCCTTGTCGACAGCGCCGATCCCGGCACGAATGATCTCGGCCATGTAGGCACCTTCGTTCAGGCCCAGGGCGATGATCGCTGCCTGAATATTGCCCGGCACCACCAAACCAAACAGTTCCACGTCCTCGAAACGGAAGATGCCGCCGGCCGCCAATGCGGTATAGAGAAAAACGATTTGCACCAACAGCGGAGTGCCGCGCATCAGCCACACATAGAACCGTACCGGCAGGTTGAGCAACGGGTTGCGCGACAGACGCATCAGCGCCGCTGCCAGCCCAAGCACGCAGCCCAACACCATTGCCAGCACACTGATCAGGCAGGTCAACCAGAGCCCAGTGAGGTACACCCCGCTGGGCTGCAAAAGGTATTGCCAGAACACATCCCAATTGAAATTCATCGAGCGCTCGCCTCAGTCGAGTGTGTCGCTGGAAACATGCCATTTGCTCAACAACTGCACATAACTGCCGTCACTGCGCATGTCACTGATGATCTGCTGTACTGCGGTGGTGAGCTGGGAATCATCCTTGCGGGTCCCTAAACCCGTGAGAATCCGGCTGAAGGCTGGCACCCCCTCCTCGAATAAATCAGGCGCCATTGCGGCGTAGTAACCTGCTGTTTCTACGGTGGTGCCGTAAGCGTCCACCTGACTGATACGCAGCGCCTGGAAGGCGTCAGTATCACTGTTGTAAACCACCAGTTTCATCGGTGTCTTGCCAGCCTTGGTGAGCTTTTCATTCTCGGCGTCCAACAAGGTTTTGATCGTGGAGCCATTGAGCACTGCCACCTTGTGCCCAGACAGTCCATCCAGGGTTTTGATGCCCTTGGGATTGCCTTTGGGAACGACCACTGACTGGCTGGAATACATGTAGTTGACGATGTCGATCACTTCCCGGCGTTCGGGCTTGTCGAACAGCTGATCAACGATCATGTCGCACTGCTGGGCGAGCAATGCCGGCAGCAACCCGGAGAATGGAATGACCCGCCATTGCACCGGTTTGTCTCCGAGCCGTTTGGCGATTTCCAGCCCCAGATCGACAGTCAGGCCCCTGGGTTTTTGCGCCTCATCGAAAGACACCAAGGGTGGCGAGTCCATGCCCGAGCAATACGTGAGTTTTTCGGCCTTTTGCAGTCGTTCCGGCACTTGGGGCGTGGCGAACGCCCACTGTGCGCAGAGTCCCAGGGATACAGCAGCAAGCAACACACGGCGTTTATGCATGACCAGACACTCCAGTTGTTTAGTAACGGGGCAGTACTCAAAGTCAACACACGGTCGGGCTCGAGCCCGATTCTATTTTTCCGATTGCAGGAACTGAATCAGCGCCGGCACTGTGCCCTCGATGTGCTGACGCACCACCGACTCGGCCTGGTCGGCATCGCCTGAGCGAATGGCATCAAGGATCACCGCGTGTTCCTGGCGGGCACTCAAGGGCTTCTCACCGTGTTGCAGCCACAGGCGCATGGGCGCCTCGATCAGCGAGTACAGGGCCGAGATTTGCTTCATCAAACGCGGACGGCCGCTGAGGCTGCACAGGTATTCATGGAAAGCCCGATGACGGCTGACCCATTCCGCGCTTTCGTCGCGGTAGTCATCCATCTCGTCCAGCATGCGTTCCAGAGCCGCCAGCTGACGCTCACCGATCTTGGCTACGGCGACGCGGATGGCCAGGCCCTCGAGGGCACTGCGCATCTCGAAGACTTCGTGCAGTTCGTCGATGTTCAGGCCGCTGACTATCGCCCCGCGGTTAGGCCGCAAGGTCACCAGGCCTTGAGCATCGAGGCGTCGGAAGGCTTCGCGCACCGGCATGCGGCTCATGCCGATCTCAGTGGCGATGTCCTCGGCGATCAACCGGTCGCCTTTGCGGTAACGACCGCCACAGATCGCTTCCAGCAGAAAGTTGTAAGCCTCCTCCTCGGCAGTCAGGGGCTGACGCTCAATGTAAGCGGGAGCGAATTGCATAAAGTCACCCTTTGCAGTTTTGTATCCAATTATCCATGGATTCAAAAAAGCAGAAACCGTGCCAGGCTGCGTAGCACTGCTTCAAGCGCTTAATTGGAAAGGATTTTCGACTCAAGAGACGCTGATCTATAGATCAGCGTGGTACTCACCGTGCGCTACGAAATGGCCCAGTGCGCCCCAAATGGGTGAAAAATGGTATCCAGGTAACAAATCATTTCGCCGAATGCCCCCAAAGCCCTTGGCGCGTTCTCTGAGTAATTGCACAGACTTGCCCACCCATTTACATTCGGCCTGACCAGTCATTTGCAACGGATTTGACCAGCACGTTTCGCGGACATGACCGGCAGAGAATGGCCCAAAGCTGACCCCTCAGGATTTCGTACTCTCAGACCCCATCCGCGAATTTGCACACCACTGACGACATATTGGTACGTCTGGAGAGGGGCATGACCACCACGCAAAAACTGACTCAAACAACGCTATGTGCATTGTCAGATCAACCAAAGGTTATGGTTTGTCATGAAATGAAAAAGCGCTGTCGCCAAATGAAAGGCTGGCGCGCGCCCCGTCTATAAACTCCTCCTCAAGCCTGCGCAGCAAGCCCAGGGCTCTCACGGGTGCGAAACACCTATGGAGAAATCCACGCATTTCCCACGAATGGAGAAGAGACAATGAGTGAGCGGTCGATCAAGCCACGGCTGATCGATACATCCTACGATTACCTGCTTCAACGTTGAATCTGGATAATTAAGAGTTTTAAAAAACCAACTCCATTAGTAAGCGCTTAATGTCCAACCTACAAATATATCACTGAAAACCCACGACCTACTGTGCACTCACCCTAATAGAACTCACACTTAAAAATACGCCCCTAGAACTACATTGCGGAAGACAAAAATAAGTAATGTTTTTGCGATTTGTTTTTTGTTGCATTCATGAATTTTATAATCAGAAACCATGACAAAACTTGCAGAGACATCACTTCAACACCCTCAATGCTGGAAGCTCGATATAAATAATCGAATATTATTCGACGACGCCATTCAAATACACTTAACAAATATTGAGGGCATCATTGTAAAAAACATGCTCCTCAAGGAGGAACGCGTAATCAGTAGAGCAGAGCTAATTAGTAGTATTGGGAGAGATCCTGAGCTCTATCGCGGCCTGGAGATGAGTTTGAGTAGACTGCAAATAAAATTCAAGAAAAACGCAGGAGGACGGCATCTCTTTCGCGCAGTCAGAAATCGCGGCTACTGCCTCACTCAAGCCATACATATTAATGGGGAGCCGTCTCGGAAATTTACGTGAGGTAAGCGGCAATACACCCCTCGCATGGTCATATGGCTGATGATGACTAACGAACTTATGAATTTAGGGGTGGCCGTGGGCGCAGCGTTCAAGATGAGTGAGTTCACTTTTTACGATTGACCTTGCGCCTTGATACTGGTGCAGCGGCGTTAAAAAACTGTCGCATAACTTCTAAGTTATGCGACGACTCACTCGGGCTTGACAGTAAAGGCTTTGTGATATCGCGTGACTCTGTCGCAGGTTCTCAATTATCTGCGACATGAAATGTGATAGATGTGACATTGAGAATGTTGGAATGTTAATCCGATATGCTCGTCCCCCACTCCAGGCAAAAATCTGGAGCCGCAGCAAGGCCTGCTGACGAGTTTGTATCTGTCACGGTTGACCGGAAATGGCCGTTTTCAGCCGGCCGCGACCGACTGAAAACGCCCTATAGCAACCACTCGCAGTGGTGCGACAAATGTCCTGCGAGCTGTAATGCCTTACTGCTCCGCCTGCCCTTGCAGATGTCGGTACCCAGCCGCCTGAATGAAATCGGCCAAATGCCAAATCGCTCCGTTGGCTGCCCAGAAGCCATCTCTGACTTCATCAAGGATGATCGAAGTCATGATGATCCGCTGGTCGTCCGCTGCTTGCGACCGGGTTACTGCTTGATGCAAACGCTGCACATAGTCGCTTCGCATGGCCTCATTCAGCACACCGCCGGGGACCTTAACCTGCACAATGCAGGGGATGGCTTGAGCGCTGATATCCACTGCGCCGCATGTCCAGGAGCCAGAAGCCACTTCGTCAATGAGAGTCCAGCACAGGCCCCGTTGACGTGGATCGTCGCCGATTTGCTCGACCGCGATGGCCACTTTCGTAATCTCTTCGCACAGCAGTGCCCGTTGTTCGCAAGTAAAAGAACCTTGAGGCACCTTGATCAGGATATTTGGCATACGGGTTAACGCTCGATGAAATGGAAGCGTTATTAAGTCAGCCCTCGACCACTGCAACCAGCGACCGATTTGACATCTTTCGTGCATAATCAGCCAATGAATGACTTCACGATTCTGGTAGTTCCTGGCGCCTTTGCCTCCAGTGTCGCACTGACTCTGGATATCCTTTCAACGGCGGCCGTACTCGCCCAGCGACTGGGCTCCGCTGTACCTCGCTGGCAAGTCTGTGGGGTAAACACGGATTGCGTGACGCTCGGCCACGGTATGCAGATTGCGGTTCAGCCCTTGGCTATCAACCCTGATGACCGCTCTTGCTGGATCATCCCCGGCATCGGAGTGGCTGACGCCCCCATGATCGAGCACCGATTACAACAGGCGGATATTGCTCTGCTGGTTCCGGCATTACGCGCGCATGTGCAGGCCGGGGGTAACGTAGCCGCATCATGTTCTGCGGTATTCGTGCTACAGGCTGCAAACCTGCTCGCTGGGCGCTGTGTAACCACTTCTTGGTGGATGGCACCCTTACTCCAGCAGTGGGCGCCGGAGTGCCAGGTAGATGCCGAGCGCATGGTAATCCTCGATCCGCCGTTGATTACTGCGGGTGCAGCGCTAGGTCATAGCGATCTGATGTTGCATCTTCTGCGAAGCCATTTCTCCCCAGCTTTGGCAGATGGCGTTGCTCGGGCGCTACTGATCGATGGTCGGCAACTGCAATCGCCTTTTATGGTTCCGGCAATGATGGCTCAGGGGAACGAATTGATCGCACAATTGACAGCTCATATTGAAGCCTCGCTACCGGCGATTATCAGCGTCAGCACACTCGCATCCGACTTTGGTCTGTCAGAGCGGACCTTGTCTCGACACATCCACAAGGCCACCGGATATAGCCCGTTGCGGCTGATCCAGCGTGTCCAGGCCAATAAAGCCCGGGAACTGCTGGCAAACAGTAAATACTCAATCGACACCATTGCCGAACAAGTTGGATACAGAGATCCCACATCCCTGCGGCGACTGATGAAAAAAATGCTGAACGCAACACCACGGCAACTGCGTTAACTGCAGCGACGATTTTTTCAATTCAATTATCCGATTTGGCGTGCGACTCAGGCAGTTCAATATTGGCCGTTTGCTGCCAGTCGCGAAGGGCTGCAATTGGCCGATTTCTGCCTTTGCCAAGGACTACAATCGACCCTTAGGCGTCATCCAGTTGCGGACTGACGAACATTAGCCAGATGTCTTGGGATGACTAGTGCTTCGACGCCTGAATGGCTTCTTCGAGCAAAGGCCCCGTAATTCGTCGACCGTTGTAATCATCGACAAAGTAATTGATTCGGTTAGCCAGGTGCTGAATGGACAGCCAGCCCAAGCCCTGGTAGTCACGCAATTCCTCGTCGTTGAGCTTGATCAGGCATTCGTAACTCACAAAAGACGCTTCACACTCGACGAGAATATAAATTGAGCCATCCTCTGCGTTGAGAAGGTGCCAGTAGCTGTCCGTTGTGTGGTATGCCGCAGGTACGAGCCGAACCAAATCCATGTTTGATTTCCATGCGTTACTTTTCGGTTTCTGACCATAACATGGCTGCGAGCGCACGATTCTCGAATGTCTGCTTCTGGCTGTCGATTCAACCGGTCAGGCGCGGCAGCTAACAGCCAATTTCTGCCTCTTGCGAAGGTCTGCAATCCCCCCAAAGCTGCCCCCGGCCAACAAATTCTCTTTGCACTCGTTTCTCTGCCATAAAGGGTTATCTTTGTGGCGTCTTGGCTCCAACCGCCAACCGCTGATCGTAAGCTGATTTCATCCTCTGCCAGGTAGGAGCGTCGGCAGGGATAAGATGTTCGATGCGCAATGACGCAACCGTAATATCGAGCGGCATCCCGAAAGTTGTAAATGTGGATAGAAATCGAAGCTCCCCATTTTCTGTGCGCACTCGAGTAAGTATTAAGGGTGATGGTGGTGCGTCCACGGGCATTTCTGTCGGCTTGGGCACGTCTTGTAGGAGGCGAGCTAAATCGGGATTGCTGGTGGCTTCCCTTGCGGCGCGTTGCCAAGCGATAGCCCGTATCTCTTCCACATTCACTAAGGAATCACCCAAGCCACCGGGACGCAGCAAAGTGTCCAGCAGGTTGAGACCTGACTCGCCATCGGCTGAAACACCGGCCATTTCGAATAGCAATCCCGCGCTGGCATTGGCAGCGGTAATGTCCCAGTTGCTGCTGATGACAATGGCTGGCGCAGGGTTGTTGGCTTGCAGGATGTGATTAATCGCGTCGTGTACAACCTCCATCGCTGGAGCGTCGAGCGAAGAGGCGACGTACCGGGGCGCATAGCCTGCCGCAACGAATACTGCGTTGCAGAGGTCAAGAGGTACGTCGAGTGCTCTTAAAAGAGCGTGCAGTGTGCCTGGGCTCGCCTTGGCGCGACCTGTTTCGACACAGCTAAGGTGACGCTGAGAAACGCCGACTATTAGAGAAAGATCCAGCTGACTGAGCCCTGCTTGCTGACGAAACCGTCTCAGGTGCTCGCCGGCGGCAGTACCGGCTACGGAATAAGTAGGATGAAAGGAGTGGTGGCTCATGATTCAACTCTGACTGTCCATGTGAAGAGTGTCCATGACCTATCAGGTCATTGTGAGGCCAGCAACACTATCACTACTGTGTAGACGCCACCTACCAAGGAGAAGCACATGAGAGCCGTCTACATTGCACTACCCGTGTTATTGACCTTTTCGCTTTATACCGGCTGGACGCTGCTAATGGCAGATCAGTCGCTTTTCGCCTTTGGCCTCGAGTTAATGTCCCGGCCTGACACCGCGCAAGTCGTAATCGATCTCTACTTGATGGCGGCGCTCGCATGCCTCTGGATGATTAACGACAGCAGACTGAGAGGCCATTCGTTGTTAGGCGTGCTTCCGTACCTGTTGATTACGCTCATTTTCGTTTCCATCGGCCCACTCCTGTACATCGTGTTCAAGGGGGGTGTGGGACAGGATAGGGATAAGCTTTCCTCCCAAAAAAATGGTGATTATTGAGCGTTCAGCAATGCATCCCATACCCTCTTAAGTCACACATGTGCCTGGTCTGTAACGACCGCTTTTGGCCGTTACTTGCCTGTCACGACCGCAGCCGACTGCTGCTTGATGCGAAGAGCCACCCGAGCTTGTATTAATCGGAGATTGTTCATTATCGATGTGCCCGCGCGAGGCCGACTGACTCACCGGCATTGCCCCACAAGCCCTAAAACCTAAAATGGCATTTAAATTTCTGTGCCTGCCTCTCATCTCTAAAATCATCGATTCTTTGAAATCACACCACCCATGTATTCATTTAAATCGCGTAGATCTTTAATCCTCCAAGCGTACGGCGATAGCTTTACACCATTCTCTCGCAACGTTCTTGGAATCAAGTCTCCATTTGGACGAAGTATTATCGATGATACAATTACGCCCGGATAATCATTTAATCGCTTTTTGAAAGCGGATGTTGTTAGATCAGGCGTAGGAGGATTGCTTTTATTAGCCAATGGTCCTGTTGCTTTAAGATCTACTCCGTGGCACATGCTGCATCGCTGTAAATAGAGATTTTTTCCATTAACATTATCCGCGAAGGATAGTGATGCTTGAATTAGCGATGCAATTCCTAGCGAAGCGATGAATAACACTTTCATTGTTTCTATCTTCCTTGATGGGATCAGCGCCGACTGGAGGCAATTTGGTGCGCAGGAAAGATATCAGCCATCGTGTCCGCACGCACCGTCATTTCTGATGCCCATTGAATCAACTCGTTTTCCAGGCGCATCCCGCCGACCGCTTCTGGCCGTTCTCTGCCGTACATGGTTGCAAAGCATGCTGCTCGAATCCGATGCAATCGGTAGTCAGAACGAATGCAAATGACTGGTCAGGTCGATGCAAACGGGTGTTCAAGTGGAGTGCAATTTCGCATTCTCCACTGGGCGCCTTTATGCAAGGCATCCAAGCCTATAAAGTAGCCCCTCCAAACAAGGAGGATGGAACAGTGCTCACCAAAATTGAGCTGCTGGACGAACTGCTTCAGCGCTATGCCGGAAACCTCGGCAATGACTTCACCGGATACCGAAATCATGTGTACCGAGTCATCAACTTTTGTTGCTCGCTCAGTACGCTGGACGCTGTGAATCTAGAAAAGATAGTTTTGGCCGGGGTATTTCATGATCTTGGTATATGGACGGCCAAGACGTTTGATTATTTGCCCCCCTCAGAGCAATTGGCAGAAGACTTCCTTCAGGAAATCGACAAGCTGGATTGGGCGCAAGAAATTATCTTGATCATTCGCAACCACCATAAAATAACTCGGTCCCATCGCGATCCACAGAACCTTGCAGAGGTCTTTCGCAAAGCCGATTGGGTCGACGTCTCCCGTGGTGCGGTTACTTTTGGACTCTCACGACAGAAGCGACGTGAGATATTCTCGGCCTTTCCTGATGCAGGATTTCACATTCGCTTAGTTCAGCTTTCGCTCAAACGACTGCTAACGAACCCACTGAGCCCACTGCCAATGATGCGGCTCTGAATTTAGTGAGCCCACCCAGGCTGTGGTGATCACAACGCTACCGGACTTGTGGTCGTTGCACGGCGCGCATTGCTTCCAGACATTGAGCGCTTTGGGGGGGACCGCCCATACGGGAACACCCATACCACATGATTATAGGAATACCGATTTGCAAGAGTATGGGAGCGCCCGTAATACTTCGCGGATGGAATTTAAAGAAAGACTCAAAATCGCCCGTCGCCATGCCGGTCTAAACCAGACCGAGCTTGCCGAGCGCGCCGGCCTCACGCAGACATCAATTTCCGACCTTGAGCGCGGCAAATCGAAGGCGACAGCCTTTGCTGCTCAGATTGCTTCGGTCTGTGGTGTCTCCCCTATGTGGCTCGCTGAAGGCAGTGGCGACATGCTCAAAGGTGTTGCAGTAACCGCTGAGCGCACTCAACCAAACGTGGCAATGTCAGACATTGAGACATGGGATGACGAAACCCCGCTCGATGACGACGAGGTTTACGTGCCATTTCTCCAGGAAGTGGAGTTAGCAGCGGGCTCCGGCCGATTCGCGATTGCCGAAAGCGCCAGCGCCAGGCTGCGCTTCTTCAAGAAAGACCTTCGCCACAACAACGTTCAGTTCAGCAACGCGAAGTGCGTCGCGGTGAGCGGCAACAGCATGCTGCCGGTGCTGCGCGACGGCGCCACGGTTGGCGTGAACGTTGGCAAGAACACATTGAGCGATATCGTCGACGGCGAGATGTACGCGATCAACCACCACGGCCAGCTAAGGGTCAAACAGGTGTACCGCACGCCCACCGGAATTCGCCTGCGAAGCTTCAACCGAGACGAACATCCGGACGAGGACTACACGTTCCAGCAAATCCAGGAGCAGCAGATTTCGATTCTGGGACATGTGTTCTGGTGGGCGATGTATTCGCGTTGAAGGGCTGAATTGGCTCCAACGGTTGCAGCCTTGGCAGAACAGATACACGCTCTGCTGGACGCCACTCCTCAATGCCTGGACGAGCTTGAGGCGTTCGTCGTACTGCGCGTGGCTGCACTCCCAAGAAGAATTTCAGCGCATCCAATCTCACCAAATACAGACCCCCTCTCCATAGGAATGTGGGAGCGGCTGGATTATGGGAATGCCCATTGACATAAATTACGGGAATACCTATATTTCAATTCAAGCCAACGCATCACTGGCCCAGCAGCACCAAACGTAAGGCTCAACTGAGCAAAGGGTGACATCAAATGAAATAGGGAAATGACCATGACCGTAGACATCAGCAACTACACAATCGCTACACCGCTTCCAATCTCCGACACCAACCCGATCGCGCTTGAATTGATCGGCTGGCGGGCACTGCTTGAATGCCCGGAAGTTGTTTCGATGCTTCCAGATGGCTCGCTGCAAATGACGGCGCCGACGCTCGGTGCTTCGAGCAAGAGCACCCTGCGGACGCGCTGCGAGTGGAAAGAGCCGGGCTATTGGTTGTTCGCCAGCGCTGCTGACCACTGGAACCGACAAGAAATGCGAGTCACGAAGGTCAACTCGCTGCAGAAGGTTGTGATCAGCCAGATTCATGTTCAGGGTTCGGAAAGGCCACCTGTAAAAGTGTTTTGGAACAAAGGCCGAATCACGATGGGATTTCGGTCGAGCTATCTCCAGGAAGACCCGGTGAACACGACGATTCTGGAAGACGTGCCACTCGGTGCACTTTTCAAAATCAACATTCACGCCAATTCGAGCGGCGCTGTATCCGTCTCGGCGAGCTGTAATGGCGTCAAATCCACCTCTGCAATCATGCGCCTCGACAACACCTGGGACACGAAAACTCTCGCCTTCCACGGCGGTGTGTACAACCAGATCGATTACACCGACACCACTGACCCGCAAGACGGTTCGGTCTGCATCATCAGCGACCTTTCCATCACCCACCTCTGAAATCGCGCATTTCGTGCGAGCAAGACAACCAGCGTCACGTCAGCCTGACGGTAACTGCCCGCCCCTCTCATTGAGAGCGCATCGGAGTGTGATCTGTAGCAAAGCAGGCACCTGACCGGTAATCAGGCCAGCCACTGAGTACGCCGGGCAGAGACCGGCGCAGGCAGAGCCAGAGGTGACGACCTCGCGCAGATCACCCCCGCTGCGCACGGCACGGATGAGCGCAGCCGAGTGGCTTTTGATCAGTTCACGACCTGAATGCACCACTGGAAAAGCGATTCTCGGTTGAGGCAGATATCCGAGCGCAATGCTCAACACGTCTCGAACTAAACAGACCACAAAAGACTTCCCGGATGGGTCAATCATCCCGACCTTGAAACCGCAAACGGTATTGCCCCGGGCTCTCCCCCGTCCATTTTTTGAAGGCGCGGTGAAACGCACTCGGCTCCTGAAACCCCAACTGTTCGGCAATATCGCTGATGTTCGCCTTACTCTGGCGCAACCGTTCAAACGCCACCCCGCGCCGCACTTCATCCTTGATTTCCTGATACGAACAGCCCTCACGTCCCAGTTTCCGGCGAAAGGTACTGGGGCTCAGGTGCTGTTCCAGGGCGAAGTCCTGCAAGGTCGGCCATTCGCTGTAATGGCTATGGCGCAGGCGCTGATGAACCTGCGATGCCAGCCCATGCTGGTTGCGGAAGCGGATCACCAGCCATTGCGGTGCGGTGCGCAAAAACACTTTCAGCGAGGCAAGGTCCTGAACCACCGGCAGCCGCAAGTAGTGACTGGCGAACTCGATTTCGGTGTGTTCGGTACCAAAGGTCAGGTTGGGCCCCCAGAGCAAGGCGTCATCACGCAGCGACAAACGCTGATGACGAAAGTCCGCACGATCGATGGGAATTCGCCGCCCGCCTAGCCAACACAGCAGACTGATCATCAACACCAGAAACGTTTCTTCGCCCAGCCGGCTGACCTCGCTGTTCTGCGAGCGGGTCTGCAAGCTGATGACCGCACGCTTGCCACGCACACTCAACATGCCGCGAAAATCACGCAGGAACAACGCGAAATTGGCCAGGCACTGACGCATGGCTTTTTCCAGCGTCGGCTCCTGAATCAATGCCCGACAGATCAAGGCAAAACTGCCCGGCGGCATACCATGGGAGTCCAACTGGAAAAATTCATCGTTCAACTCACGAATCTGCGCCAGCCACAACGCGGCGAAAGCCGTGGCCGGCACCCGTGCTGTCGGCTGATCCATCAGTGCCGGATCAATTCCCACCTGTTCAAGGAGTGACCGCAGACGCTGCGGCTTCTCACGCAACGCATGGATCATGGGATACATGAAGTAAACCGCCACCGAATCCGTTTCCCGCATTTGAATGCCTCTCTCGTTACATCTGAACATGGCAAAAAACGCCATCACCCTTGAACAGTTTTGGCATAGGCCAGCGGCGCTGCTGATTCTAGACTCGTGCTCAACAAAAAAGACCTGTTCAAGAGAGCCAACATGAACCATTCCGATATTTTTGTAGTGAGCGCCGTCCGTTCTGCCATCGGCAGCTTTGGCGGTTCACTCAAGGATGTACCGCCTATTCAGTTGGCAACCGATGTTTGCCGCGCCGCTATCGAACGATCTGGCCTGGCGCCCGAGCATATCGGCCACGCGGTGATGGGACATGTGATCCCGACCGAGGCACGCGATGCCTACATCTCCCGGGTCGTAGCGATGAATGCCGGCCTGACGAAAGAGACTCCCGCCTTCAACGTCAACCGTCTTTGCGGTTCGGGTTTGCAGGCGATTGTCAGTGCCGCGCAAAGTTTGATGCTGGGGGATGCGGGCGCTGCGCTGGCAGGTGGCGTCGAGTCCATGAGCCGCGGCGCGTACCTGTTGCCGCAGGCGCGCTGGGGCGCACGAATGGGCGACATGCAGGCCGTCGACTACATGCTTGGCGCACTGCAAGACCCGTTTGCCGGTTTCCATATGGGGATCACCGCTGAAAATATCGCCGAGCACTATGGCATCACGCGTCAGGCCCAGGATGAGTTGGCGCTTCTCAGCCAACAGCGTGCTGCCCGGGCGATTGCCGAGGGGCGTTTTTCCGGGCAGATCGTGCCGATCGAAGTCGCGACCCGCAAAGGGACGGTTTCCTTTGCGACGGATGAGCATGTACGGGCTGAGGTCAACGTCGAGCAATTGAGCCGCATGAAACCGGCGTTCAAAAAGGACGGCACCGTCACCGCCGGCAACGCGTCTGGTCTCAATGATGGTGCCGGCGCACTGATCATGGCCACCGGTCAAACTGTTCAGGAACAGGGTCTCAAGCCCATGGCTCGACTGGTGGGTTATGCCCACGCAGGCGTTGAGCCCTCAATGATGGGGCTGGGACCGATTCCCGCCACCCGTTTGGTGCTCAAGCGCGCCGGCCTGACCGTTGCCGACCTTGACGTGATCGAGTCCAACGAAGCCTTCGCCGCCCAGGCCTGTGCCGTAGCGCAAGAGCTGGGCTTCGATCCGCAGAAGGTCAACCCCAACGGTTCGGGCATCTCGCTGGGCCATCCGGTGGGCGCCACTGGCGCGATCATCGCCACCAAAGCCATTCATGAACTGCACCGCTGTCAGGGCCGTTATGCCCTGGCGACCATGTGCATCGGTGGCGGCCAAGGCATCGCCGTGTTGTTCGAACGGGTTTGATCACAAGGACATACGCATGAACCTACAGAACATTGGCGTTATCGGCGCCGGCACCATGGGCAATGGCATCGCGCAAGTCTGCGCCCTGGCCGGCTTCAACGTAACCTTGATCGACATTTCCGAGAGTGCTCTGCAAAAGGCAATCGCGACCGTCGATAAAAATCTCGATCGCCAGATCGCCAAAGACACGCTCACGCTTGAGCAAAAGCTCGCTGCCCTCGACAAGATTCGCACCAGCACCGATTACAGCAGCCTGCTGAACGCGCAACTGGTGATCGAAGCCGCCACCGAAAACCTCGATCTGAAACTGCGCGTGTTGCAACAGATCGCCGCGCAGGTCAGCGCCGAGTGCGTGATCGCCTCCAACACGTCATCGCTGTCCATTACCCAACTGGCGGCCAGCGTGAGCCGGCCTGAACGCTTCATCGGGCTGCACTTTTTCAACCCGGTGCCGGTGATGGGCCTGATCGAAGTGATTCGTGGCCTGCAAACCAGCGATGCCACCCACGCCCTGGCGCTGGACATGGCAAAAACCCTCGGCAAGACCGCGATCACCGCGGGCAACCGTCCGGGCTTCGTGGTCAACCGGATTCTGGTGCCGATGATCAACGAAGCGATCCTGGTGTTTCAGGAAGGCCTGGCCAGCGCCGAAGACATCGACGCCGGCATGCGCCTGGGTTGCAACCAGCCGATCGGGCCACTGGCTCTGGCGGATCTGATCGGTCTGGACACGGTGCTGGCCATTCTCGAAGCGTTTTACGACGGCTTCAATGACAGCAAATATCGCCCTGCACCGCTGCTCAAGGAAATGGTCGCCGCCGGTTACCTGGGGCGTAAAACGGGACGTGGCTTCCATGCCTATGCCTGAGCGTTGCTCACGGTTTGCCGAGTACCGGGGCAAGGTGCTGGAGCTGTTTGCCAGCAAGGGTTTCGGTCAGGTCGGCATGCGTGAGCTGGCGACAAGCCTGGGGCTCACTCCAGGCTCGTTGTATCACCATTACCCCAGCAAACAGCACTTGCTGCTCGACTTGATCGAGGAGTTCTACGAAGAGCTGTTGGCAACCTTGGGGCGCCTTGAACAACAGGCGCCGGCAAAACGCGACAGGCTCAACAGCCTGATCCGCGCCCACCTGAATCTGCACCAGGAAATGCCCTGGCATTTTCGACTGGCGGAGCGCGACAGTGGCTGCCTCAACGAGGAGCAGCAGGAACAGGTTCGCCACTTGCGTGAGCAATACGAACGCAAATTGCTGCTGATGCTCGGAGCCAAACCCCGCGTGAGCGAACCGGCGCAACGGGCCGCGGGTCGAGCCATTGCAGCCTTGCTCAATAGCGCGCCCAGTTGGCTGATGCAACATTCGCTGGATGAACAAGAGCGCGATAATTTGATGGAAAACATGGTGAGTGGCGCCATCGAGCGATTATTGGCGCCAAAGACGCGTAATTGGGCGACGACTGCCAACGCGGGCGACAGTACGAAGCCGCCAACTACGAAATAACAAACCTGAGCGGCGCTTCCTCGAACTGAGTCGTCAGCAGATTCCGTACGACAAAGCCCCGATTATTCGGGGCTTTGTCATTTCTGGGGATACCTGCTGGTTGAGCCGGCAGACGTCGGAACAGTCGAAGGCTGCGGTCTTTTGACCTTCCAGCGCCCTTTGTTTACTGGGTGACCACAATCTTCCCGATCATCTGCGGGTGCAGCGCACAAAAATACTCGAACTCTCCCGGCGTATTGAACACCCAGGAAAAACTGTCATTCGTATCCAGCGCCCCCGAGCGAAACACCTTGTGGGTTTCTGCCACCGTGTGCGGAATCTGGTCGTCATTCACCCACGTCACTTTGGTGCCCACGGCCACGGTCAAATCCTTGGGTGCAAACATGAACTCCTTGATATCGATCTTCACCTCCTGAGCCCACGCCGGCATCGACAGCATCAGGCACACCACCGCCAACAGTCGCGTTTTCATCTGACCGCCCTCCCCTAGACCAGTGTCGAATCAATCAGCGCCAGCGGATGATCGCCCTGTGTCGCTCGCACATCGGTGATCCCCAGGTAATTGCGCAATTGATCGGCGGCCACCGTCATCGGCCCCGGTGCCGGCGCCGCACCCGGTGCAGGTTGTGGGTAAGCCGTGCCACGGGCGGTGTGGAAGGTGATGTTGCCTTCGACCTTCTGGATGACTTGATGGATGTGGCCGTTCAATACCGTCACTGAACCGTACTTGCGCAGCATCGCAATCGCTTGATCACCATCCTCGGTGCCCCAGCCCCACGGCTGATAAATCGTCCACAGCGGAATGTGGGTAAACACGACGATGGGTGTACTGGTCGTCACCGCCCGCAAATCATCGGCCAGCCAGGCCAGTTGATCGGCGCCAAGGGTGGCTTCGTGACCGGCCTGGAAGTTGAAGACGTTTACCAGTGCGATGAAATGCACACCGTGGTCATCGAAGCTGTACCAGCCATTGCCTTTGGTGCCCTTGCCGTATCGCTCCAGGTAAAGCTTGCCGCCGCCCTCATCGAGGGTGTCGTGTTCACCCGGCACGTAATGCACGGTGGACGGCAGCCCCTTGAGCAACTGTGCCGCAGTGTCGAACTCCTCAGGCTTGGACAGGTGCGTGATGTCGCCGGTATGCAGAATCAGCGACGGTGGTTTTGGCAGCGCGATGACCTTGTCGATCGCCACCTGCAATGTCTTTGCCGGCTCCGGGTTGGCTTCCTTGTTGAAGCCGATGTGCGAGTCGCTGATCTGCACGAAGTGAAACGTGCTGGCCAGTGCCTTGGGGTCGGCGACGTTGCCTGCCTCATCCAGCGCAAAGGCCCGGGGAATGCCGCCGCTCAGGGCCCAGATAACCCCTGCCCCGGCCCACGCCGAGCACTTGAGCAGCGTTCGGCGGTCAGGGTTCAGCAAGTCGTCGGTGCGCAATGGGTGTTTTGATTGAATGTCCATCGGTATGTCCTCGCTGGCGGACTACAGTGATGTAGCTGACACGAGGTAAACCTTGCGGGATGAGTGTTTATTCCGTGCTGGAAAACAAATTCTTTTCAGGGAATAAAAGACCACGCACCACGGTTATAGGGGTGTGACAGTGCGGAAGCCACTATGAAGCGATTTGAGGACCTGATTGCGCCCCATCTGGACGCCGCTTACAACCTCGCGCGCTGGCTCACTGGCAACGACGCCGCCGCACGCGATGTCGTGCAGGAAAGTGCCCTGCGCGCCTTCAGGTTTTTGCAGCGTTTCGCCGATGGCAACGCCAAGGCCTGGTTTCTGACCATCGTGCGCAATGAAAGCTACACCTGGCTCAAAGCCTCGGCCGGGCGCCATTGGGTTGCTTTCAATGACGACATTGGCGATGACGAAGGGGCACTGAGCCACAGCCAGACCCCGGAATTGCTGGCTATTCACACGGAAAACGCAGCGCTGATCCAGCAAGCGCTGTGCGCCCTGCCGCCGGTGTTTCGTGAGGTGATTGTGCTGAAAGAACTCGAAGACATGCCTTACAAGGACATCGCTTTGGTGGTCGATATCCCCATCGGCACCGTCATGTCGAGACTGGCCCGGGGGCGCGCGATGCTCAAGCTCGAACTACTGAAGTTGCACGATCATGAATGAACTCGACTGCACGGTTTGCCAGACACGGCTGCATGGTTATCTGGATCACGAACTCGATCCTGCGACGGCTGCGGATGTAGCTGCGCATCTGGCCGCATGCCCCGAGTGCGCGCGGCTGCATGATGAAGTGAAACTGCTGAAGGTCAGTGTGAAGCGCCAGGCGCCGTATTACCCGGCGCCGGCATCGTTAGCGGCCAGCGTGTTTGCCACAGGTACTCCCGCGACTCGCGCCGTCGAGCGCTGGCAGAAATGGTTCGCACCGACGTTTTCCGCGGCGGCGCTGGCCTTGGCGGCAGTGCTTTATGTGATGACGCCGGGCAGCGAGCAACCTCTGATGGACGAGGCTGTCTCCAGCCATGTCCGCTCGTTGATGGGCGAGCATCTGAACGATGTGGTGTCCTCCGACCGCCACACCGTGAAGCCCTGGTTCACCGGCAAACTCGACTTCTCGCCGCCGGTATTCGATTACTCGGCGCAGGGATTTCCATTACTGGGTGGGCGGCTGGATTATCTACAACACCAGACCACGGCAGCGCTGAGTTATGGGAGGGCCAAGCACATCATCAATGTGTTTATCCTGCCCGTGCCGGAGGCAGACAAGCCGCGGCAGACCCAGACGATTCGTGGCTTTAACGTGGTGTCCTGGCAAGCCAACCACATGCGTTTCGTGCTGGTTTCCGATGTGGAAAAAAGTGAACTGGAGGCGTTCAGCCAGTTGCTCAGGGACGGTGCCTGAAGGGAGCACGGTTTCGCGTGCGCCGTCATTCTCCATGTCGAGAACAATCAAAAATGGGTGCTCGCCCAACCAAGGCCTAGCACTCCGTGCCTGGTAAAGAGCCGAAGCTGGGTGAGCGGTGAGAACTCTATCCAGAGTTGCGCCCAGTGTCCCGAACACAATTCTGAATAAACCTGAACAGCCCGCCGGTGAACGGCGGGCCAGGAATCTTCATGTTCGAAGAACTGCAAGTCCCAAGAGCCTGGTTTTGCCAGGGTGGTGTTACAGCCGGGCGAATCTAATCCGAAGTCAGCGGCTGCCTGGAGCGACTCGGCGCGATGGCCGACTTCTCCCCGGTGTCGCGATGCAACAAGGCAACGTTGTAGTCATAGCGGGATATCAACGGCACCGGCTCGTCATTGCGGGACATCTTGAGCCATTGTCTTGTGCGCTCGATGTCAAAGGATTCGTTCCTGCCCTTCATGCTTTTAATCAGGTTGGCCGAGACCCTGAAGCGTCCACATCCAGCCGAGCATGCAACTTCTGACCAGTCTTCAGCCACATGAACAGTGTTAGAGACAGCGTGACAAATTAAGCACTTCATGTTCGATCTCCGTATCCATGAATTACCAACTGTAGACGATCCACGAACAAAGAACTCAGCGCCCAAAAAAACCGGGGCAGTCCATCGCGCCACCCAGTGACAGCCTGGCCAGGTGACCTGTCAAAGGGGCGATAAGTGAAGAGCCCGGCCGCAATGGCCGGGCTCCGTTTTATCTTCTGTTTTCAAGCATCTTGTCGGCGAGCGCTTTGGCTCTTTGGATCAGCATGTTTTGCCTGTCTTCGTGGGTGGTTTCTCCTACCACCGGTGCCGTCAGATGGCTTTCGGCAATCAGCGCAGCACAGAAATATTGGTCCCAAACAGTGCTTTGCTCCGACGCCTGTCTAATCGTTTGGTCGGCGATCATATGCGGCTCCTTTTGATGAGGTAGCCTTTTCAGTTTACGCCCGAATCACCAACAACCTACGTTGTGCAGGACAGTCGGCACTGCCAATCGCTGGCGACAAATCGTTTCCTCGACTAGGATCTTTATCGCACAGGACTTCGCCCACTGTGTTGTCGGGCGACTCACAAGGGAGAGATAGATGACGCCTACTCGTATTACCGAGCAAACCTATCGTGGCTGGTCCAGCCCCATCTTGCTTGAACTCAAGGAGAGAGAACATCAACTGGATCCTTCGGCACGCCAGGCCCTGCGAAATGTCCTGGTCGAGAGAAGGCTTATAAACACTGGCAATCCTTCTGGCAGTGATCGGCGCAAGGCTGATCCGGCCGGGTAACAACAGGTTTTAGCAATAGCGCTTACCCACCTCATCACCGACGCTGCTGGCGCTTTGCCAGCAGCGTGCTTGTAAGTCATCCCCAAATGCCAGGCAAAAAAAAAGCCCAGGCAGCTGATGGACGCCTGGGCTTTAAAAATGCATAAACCGTGGTGGTGAACGCGGGGCAATATTACCCAATCAATTGATCTGTAACAAGATATTTTGACTCACCATCCAGTTACTAAATCTCGCAACCCATTAAATATCCACACTATTTTTGAGTCATCTACTGAAGAAACCGTTACAGACAATCCCGGACAGCCTTGCGCAGCGTTCCTGACTTGGCCCATGGCGGCCCTTGGTAAAGCGATACCCGGCTGCCATCCTTGGACTTCACGATATCCAGAATTTCGTCAGCTGTGATGACGCTCGGTGCAGTAATCCGATAGCCATTGGAAATCGCAGTTTGCGTCGTTCCAGCAATCTCCTGGCGCCACAATGGCAATACACACCCGGCATATTCCTTGGGCGCCTTATCGCTGTATTTGCTGACATTAGGCTCACCGGGCACCAGGGATGCGGGCAATGAACAGCCCGCCAACGCAGCCAACGCTACTCCCGCTATCAACATCCGCATGATGCTTCTCTATCCTGAAAAACGGGAAATGTAGCCTGTACTTGCGCAGACATCCAGCAAACGCTGGGGCTACGCCGCTATAAAGCAGCTTTTTATACAAAGGCTTCTTATACAGAGGCTTCGCCCTGCCCCGGATCGACCCCCGAGCCGGAATCGGTATACGAACTCGCATTCAGATACTTCATCCACCGCTCGTAGGCTTCATGCTGCCATTTCGTGACCCGTTCCCATTCCGGCCCACTGAGCTGATGAGCTGAAATCAACTTCATCATTTCCGTTGTGGCCGCATCCAGGTCCGCGATCAGTTCATGCGCATGGTGTCTGAAATCATCAGTCGCCGTCATTTGAGATACCTCGCCCCAGCGAATAGATCACTACCTCCATACGACAGCAGAGCTGTCCACTCCCGTTGACTTTCCCGACCAGCGGACCTCCCATCCCTACCCCTTCACGCACACCACCTGTCGCAACGTATGCAGCACTTCCACCAGATCACGCTGGGCGTGCATGACTTTGTCGATGTCCTTGTAGGCCATCGGGATCTCATCGATGACCGCCGCATCCTTGCGGCATTCCACATGGGCGGTCGCGCGGATCTGGTCGGCGACGGTGAAGGTGTTCTTGGCTTTGGTGCGGCTCATGGTGCGACCGGCGCCGTGGCTGCAGGAACAGAACGATTGCTCGTTGCCGAGGCCGCGAACGATGAAGCTTTTGGCCCCCATGGAACCGGGAATGATCCCCAGCTCGCCCTTCTTCGCCGACACCGCGCCTTTGCGGGTGACCAGGATGTCCTCGCCGAAATGCCGCTCTTTCTGCACGTAATTGTGGTGGCAGTTCACAGCCTCCAGCGCAACCTCGAAAGGTTTGCGGATCACCTGCCGCGCCGCGTGAATCACCGCTTGCATCATCAAGGCACGGTTCTGCCGGGCGAAGTCCTGAGCCCAGCCCACCGCTTCGACGTAGTCATCGAAGTGCCGGCTGCCCTCCTTGAAGTAGGCCAGGTCACGGTCCGGCAGGTTGGCGATGTGCTGGCGCATGTCCGCCTGGGCCAATTGAATGAACAGAGTACCGATGGCATTGCCCACGCCGCGAGAGCCGCTGTGCAGCATGAACCACACGCGATTGGCCTCGTCCAGGCAGACCTCGATGAAGTGGTTACCGGTGCCGAGGGTCCCCAGGTGCTGGCGGTTGTTGGTGCTGGCGAGTTTCGGGTACTTGTCGGTGATCGCCTTGAACCGAGGGTTCAGCGCCGCCCAGGCCTGATCGGCCTGCTGTGGAACGTGTTCCCAGGCGCCTTCGTCACGGCGGCCATGGCTCAATGTGCGGCCATGGGGCACGGCCTTTTCAATGGCAGTGCGCAGACCATGCAGGTTGTCCGGCAAGTCGGCAGCGGTCAGCGAGGTGCGCGCGGCGATCATGCCGCAGCCGATGTCCACGCCCACGGCCGCCGGAATGATCGCGCCCACGGTGGGGATCACGCTGCCGATGGTGGAACCTTTGCCCAGGTGCACGTCCGGCATCACCGCCAGGTGCTTGAAGATGAACGGCATCTTCGCGGTATTGATCAGTTGCTGCCGGGCTTCGCTTTCAACCGGCACGCCTTCGGTCCAGAGTTTGATCGGCTTGCCGTTGGCGACTTCCAGCAGTTGGTAGGCAGGTTGTTGCATGATTTCGACTCTCTTTGGATCAGACGAACATAACGCTCCATCGAGGTAAATGGGATTACTATTTCGTAGCGGGGAATTGCAGGAGGTCATCATGTGGCTTAACGAATATGAACAGCAACTACGGCGCGACCTGCAAGGTGTGGCGTCGGACCTGAGGTGGTCGGCGGTAGAGCTTTTGCGCATCGCAGAGCAGTTGCGCCTGGCCGGCAATGATGTGGACGCAGAGGCGACGCTCAGGCTGTGCTCCTTGTTCCAGGGCGATGAAGAGCGGCTGGCGGGCTATGCTGAAGAAGTGAAAGCAAAAACCATCACTCGAACGAAAGTTCACTAGAGAGCATTGCCATGAACAAGCCTCTATGCGCGCTGATCGCCGTGCTGGCGGCGACAGGTGGCTGTAACACGGAATCGCATATCTACCGGGACCAACCGCTGGTCGCCAAGGTCGAAGCCGGCATGACCAAGGATCAGGTCGAGCAGATTGGCGGCAAGCCGCTATCGATCACCGATCGCACGGTGGAGCCAGGCGCTTGCTTTGATTACAAGTTGACCCAGGCCGGCAATCAGCAGCCGTACAGCGTCAGTTTTGATGGCAGGGGCCAGGTCGACCATAAAGCCTTCATGACCTGCGCCGAGTGGAGTCGCGTCCAACAAAAAGCCAGAGCGTATTCCCCGTCCACGGGCGGGATGGGTGGTGGTTACTGAGCCCACGACTTTATAACGAGAAGCCCCGGCGTACCGGGGCTTCAGGCGCACTATTTGTCTGATTTGTGGCTACGCGATGATCTGCCCGACCGGGCTCTGTAGGCGGGAAGCGCAGCCGCATAGGCCAGTGCTTCTTCTCGGCTGCCAAAGGATCCAAGCCGGTCACCTTTGGTGCACACCCGCCACGGGCCACTGTTCACGCTGAGTACGTCATAGCCGTTCATATGCATTTTGGTCAGCATCGGAACGCTCATTAGTCACCTCCATTTCGGCAGTGATAGTCCAGGGTCCACTTAGCTACCTTACACCCGACCTTCACTGAAGTGCCGACCAGACGTCGCGTCAGGATTCCGGCATTCCATTGCACTTTCAACCGCCCTGTCGACTCTAACCCTTGAAGCAGACACGTCTGCGGATTGCGGTCTGAATATTGCATTTTTATGACTGTTTTATGACAACCGGCAGTCAGGTAATCCATGAAAGTACGCGCAACCGTCATTTGCGAGCAGGACCGGCACATTCTCCTGGTGCGCAAACCCAGGGGGCGCTGGACCCTGCCGGGTGGAAAAATCGAGCCTGGCGAAACCATCGCGGGCGCGGCCACAAGAGAGCTTTATGAAGAAACCGGGCTTGGGGTCGACAGCCTGCTGTACTTGATGGAGTTGGACACGACCAGCACCCGGCATCATGTCTACGAGGCATCGGTCATAAACGTGGCCGAGGCGCGGCCCCAGAATGAAATCTTCGACTGCATCTGGTACCCGCTGGACGCCGTCCAGAACCTGAACACAAGCGACGCCACACTCAGAATCGTCAGAGCATTTCAGCGTCGCTTGTAGCTCAACACAGCCGACGCCCTCCTGAAAGGTCAGCCCAGATCGCCGCCACCGACCGGCATGACCATGCCGGTGATATAGGAGGCTTCGTCGCTGGCCAGAAACAGGATAGCGCTGGCCTGTTCATCCAGTGTGCCGTAGCGCTTCATCAAACTGCTGTCGAGGGTCTGGTCGACGATCTGCTGATACCACAGCTTTTCCTGAGCGCTTTGTTCCGCGGTGTTGCGCGGGATCAGCCGCGGCGGCGCTTCGGTGCCACCGGGAGCGGTCGCGTTGACCCGTACCCCACGGCCGGCGGTTTCGAACGCCAGGCACGCGGTCAACGCATTGACCCCGCCCTTCGCCGCACCGTAAGGCACGCGATTGACGCTGCGGGTGGCGATGGATGAAACGTTGACGATGGCGCCGTTGCCTTGCTCAAGCATGAACGGCAGCGCGGCATGGCAACACCACAGCGTCGGGAACAATGAACGTCGGACTTCGGCCTCGATCTGCGACTCTTCATAGTGCTCGAAAGGCTTGGCCCAGATCGTGCCGCCGACATTGTTGACCAACACATCGAGGCGCCCGAAGCGCTCGACGGCGGTGCGCATCACCCGGCTGCATTCGCTGTATTGCTCAAGGTCGGCGGTCAGGGCGAGCACCTGGCTGTCCCGCCCCAGTTCTTTCTGCAACTCGAACACCAGATCGGAGCGGTCGACCAGAATCAACCGCGCACCTTCAGCGGCCATGCGTTCCGCCACACGCCGGCCGATGCCTTGGGCGGCACCGGTAATCAGCGCGATTTTCTCGTGGAATCTATTCATGTATCTCTCCCACAACAGCGCGGCTCAGGCCGCGCTGGCGGCAAATTTCTCGTAGTAGAAGTTCGCAGGCGCGATGCCTTGCTCGCGAATGAACTGGCTGACCGCTTCGACCATCGGCGGTGGGCCGCACAGGTAGACATCGACGTCGCCATCGTTCAAATGCCGTGGCTCGATGTGCTGGGTCACGTAGCCCTTGAGCGGGTGCCGACTGTCGGGGTTGGCCACGCAGGCGCTGAAGCTGAAGTTCGGGATTCGTGCGGCAAAGGCTTCCAGTCGATCGATTTCCACCAGGTCGAAATCGTTGGTCACGCCGTAGATCAAATGCAGCGGATGATCGCTGCCCTGCTCGGCGATTTTTTCCAGCATCGCGGTAAACGGCGCCAGACCGGTGCCACCGGCCAGCAGCAACAACGGCCGGCGGATATCGCGCAGATAGAAACTGCCCAACGGTCCGGCCAGGCTCATGCTGTCGCCGGCCTTGGCCATGCCGGTCAGGAAACTGCTCATCAAGCCGCCGGGCACGTTGCGAATCAGGAAACTGACTTCGCCGTCACGCTGCAACGAGCTGAACGAATACGCGCGGGTCTGCTCGCTGCCCGGAACCCCGAGGTTCACATACTGCCCCGGCAAAAACGCCAGTTTGCTCAGGGCTTCGCCCTTGATCGACAGTGCGATGGTGCTGTCGGACAGCTGACGCACGGCGCTGATGGTCGCGTCGTAACTGGCCTGACGAGTACGGCAGACATCCGATGAAACCGGCACCCGCACCACGCAATCGCTCTGCGCACGCATCTGGCAAGTCAGGACAAAACCCTGCTGCGCTTCTTCGGCGCTGAGGGCGTCTTCGATGTAGTCCTCGCCCAGGTCGTAGCGCCCGGCTTCGGCGAAACACTTGCAGGTGCCGCAAGCGCCGTCGCGGCAGTCCAGCGGAATATTGATGCCCTGGCGGTACGCGGCATCGGCCACGGTTTCGCCGGCGTTGGCGTCGATGAACCGGGTGACGCCGTCTTCGAAATTGAACGCAATGGAATGAGTCATGACGGCCGCCTCAGAGGTGGTAAACATCAATGACCTGGCGAACGTAGTCGTTCTTCAGGATCACTTTCTTGGCCAAGATCAGCGGGTTCTCACCGCGCACATCCAGGGTGTAGAAACTGCTGCCGAAATAGCTGTCGACGGTCTTGTAGCGAAAGCTCAGGGTGTGCCAGTTGAAACGCACCTTGCACAGGCCGTCGGCCTGTTCGATCAGCTCGATGTTGCTGAGGTTGTGCGAGGTGCGGGTGTCCGGCACGCTGGCACTGGAACGCTCGGTCTTGATGCGGAAGATGCGATCTTCCAGGCCCGTGCGGTTGCCGTACCAGATCAGCGAGATTTCCCGCTGCGGATCGATGGTCAGCTCGTCGTTGTCATCCCAGGACGGCATCCAGAAAGTGGCGTCCGGCGCGTACAACTCCAGCCAGTCGTCCCATTGCTTGTCGTCGAGGTAGCGCGCTTCGCGGTAGAGAAAATCGCGCACCGCGTCATAGGTCATGGTCATTGCACGGCCTCCACTGCAATCAGTTCGGACTGTTCGGCGGCCAGGGCCTTGAGCATGGTCTGCTGCCAATATTTGTGTTGCAGCACGAACAGGCCTTCGTCTTCGGTACGCACCCCGCTGAGCAGCGGGTGCAGGTCAATTTCCTTGGCCGCGTCATCGGCGCCTTCAATCCAGTGTTCGGCACCACGGGACATGTCATTCCAGGTGGTGACGCTGCCCTGGTAACCGGTCTGGCAGGAGCGAAACTCTTCCAGATCGTCTGGAGTGGCCATGCCGCTGACGTTGAAAAAGTCCTCGTACTGCCGAATGCGGCTCGAACGGGCGTGGTCGCTTTCACCTTTGGGGGCGATGCAGTAAATGGTGATTTCGGTGCGGTTGACCGAGATCGGCCGGGCGATGCGAATCTGCGAGCTGAACTGGTCCATCAGGTACACGTTCGGGTACAGGCACAGGTTGCGCGAGTTCTCGATCATCCAGTCGGCGCGAGCCTGGCCGAAGTCCCGGGCCAACTCGTCGCGACGCTCGTACAGCGGACGGTCCTCGGGGTTGGACCAACGGGTCCAGAGCAGCATGTGGCCCTTGTCGAAGGAATAGAAACCACCGCCCTGCTTGGCCCAAGTGCCGGCGCTCATGGTCGGATTGCAATCGCCGGCTTCGCGCTGTTTGCGCTGATTCTGGGTGGCGGCGTAGTTCCAGTGCACGGAGCTGACGTGATAGCCGTCGGCGCCGTTTTCGGCGGTGAGTTTCCAGTTGCCTTCGTAGATGTAACTGGAGGAACCACGCAGCACTTCCAGGCCATCGGCGGACTGGTCGACGATCATGTCGATGATCTTCGCCGACTCGCCCAGGTGCTCCACCAACGGCACCACGTCGGCCTTGAGACTGCCGAACAGGAAGCCGCGATAGGACTCGAAACGCGCGACTTTGGTCAGGTCGTGGGAGCCTTCGCAATTGAAGCTCGCCGGGTAGCCGGCCGCCGCCGGGTCCTTGACCTTGAGCAGCTTGCCGGAGTTGTTGAACGTCCAGCCGTGGAATGGGCAGGTGTACGAACTCTTGTTGCCGGTCTTGTGCCGGCAGAGCATCGCCCCGCGGTGGCTGCATGCGTTGATAAAGGCATTCAACACGCCATCCTTGTTGCGCGCGATGAAGATCGACTGGCGCCCCATGGTGGTGGTGTAGAAATCGTTGTTGTTGGGGATCTGGCTTTCGTGCGCCAGGTACAGCCAGTTGCCTTCGAAGATGTGTTGCATCTCGAGGTCGAACAGCCGCGGGTCAGTGAACATCTCGCGCTTGCAGCGATAGATACCCTGTTCAGGGTTTTCTTCAAGCAGGGAGTGAAGGTATTCGGGTCGCAGGGACATGGCCGCCGCCTCCATTGTTTTTATTCAGGCAGGGCCATGCTAGGACGTGGGGATGGGGCGGACTATCCGCCGGGTGCAGACCTGTATCCGTTTTGTGCAAGGGGCGGTCGGTGGTTGATGGTTGCCAATGTGGCGAGGGAGCTTGCTCCCGCTGGGCTGCGAAGCGGCCCCCGGCATTCTGTCAGGCACACCGCGTCGGCAGGATTTACGACTGCTGCGCAGCCGAACGGGGGCAAGCCCCCTCGCCACAGGTTATTCGTCAAACGTCTTGGCAATCAGTGACGGCGCTTGAGGGTGTCGGAAGGCAATTCGCCGAACTGTTTGCGGTAGCTGTCGGAGAACCGGCCCAGGTGCAGGAAGCCGTAATCCATGGCCACTTCCGTGACGTTGCGCACGTTGCAGGTCGGGTCGCTCAGGTTGGCGTGAATACGCTCGAGCTTCTTCTGCCGGATGTAGTTTTTCGGCGTGTCCCCCGCATTGCGTTCGAACAGCCCATACAGCGAACGCAGGCTCATCCGCGCCTGGCGCGCCAGTTCTTCGCTGTCGATGTCTTGCTTGAGGTTGCAGGCGATGTAATCGACCAGCGCCTCGAACGTGGCCGAAGCTGAGCCGGGATCGGTGCGCATGACGTTGGTTTTCATCAGGCCGAGCATCTTGCTGACCACGATTTGCGCATAGTGCTCCTGCACGCGAGGAATCGGCTCGGAAGCCTCAGCTTCCTGGCAAATCATCGCCAGCAGACCGACGAAACCTTCCAGTTGATTGAGCTGATAACGGTTTTCCAGAAACCGCACGCCCTGCCCCGGATACCGCCAGCGCTGCTCCTCGCACACCGACTCCAGCAGCCGGGTGGGGACTTTCAGGATGAATTTTTCGCAATCACTGGAATAGGTCAGATCCACCGGATCGTCCGGGTTGATCAGCAGCAACTCCCCGGGCGCGAAGTAATGTTCCTGACCGTGGCCACGCCACAGGCAATTGCCGCGCAACAGCACTTGCAAGTGATAGATGCTGTCCAGCGCGCCAGAGGTAACCCGCACGCTGGCGCCATAACTGATGCGGCACAGGTCGAGGCTGGCGAACGTGCGATGATCGAGGCTGGCCAGCGGTCGGCCGGCCCTGGGCATCTGCAGGCAATGGTTGCCGACATGCTGATTGACGTAGCCCGACACTGCATACGGGTCGGCATGGTCGAAGATTCTGCTGCGATGACTCAACAATTGCGCTTGCATCATCGGTTCACTCTCATTGTTGTTATCGGTGGCGCCGCCATTCTAGTGTCCTGCCCGAAACACAGAAGGCCACGAGATAAACGGTCGGTTATCTCGTGACCCGGTTCGGCTGGTCGAGGGTATCAGTCCTCGAGCGCACGCACCCGCTCGTGGCGTTGCTGCTCCTCAGGTTGGGCGGACGACTGCAGGGTGAAGTCGAAATCGATTTCGGCAAAACGACCGCTCACGCCATGGGCCGCTGCACGCTGCGGATCGTCGCTGAAGGTGATCTTGGCGATCAGTTCGTCACGGGTGGCGTAGGCGAAATCGTCATGCAGATACTGATCGCCATCGAGGTTGATCTGGGTGGTCAGGTGACGATGATCCGGTGCCGAAATGAAGAAGTGAATGTGCGCCGGCCGCTGGCCATGACGGCCCAGTTGATTGAGCAGTTGCTGGGTCGGACCATCCGGCGGGCAGCCGTAGCCCGACGGCACGATGCTACGGAAGCGATAACGACCCTCGGCATCGGTGACGATCCGGCGACGCAGGTTGAACTCGGACTGGGTGGTGTCGAAGTACGAATAGGTGCCGCCAGTGTTGGCGTGCCAGACATCCACCACCGCGCCGGCCAGCGGTTCGCCAGCGGTGTTGAACACCCGGCCCTGCATGAACAGAGTCACACCCGGATCGACGCCGTCATCGAGACGCGCTTCGCCTTGCGAAAGCGGCGCACCCGCCACATACAACGGCCCCTCGATGGTTCGCGGGGTGCCGCCGGACTTGCCGGCCTGCTCGTCTTCGGCATCCATCAACAGGTCTAGGTAATGCTCAAGACCGAGCCCGGCAACCAACAGACCGGCCTCCTGCCGCGCGCCCAGCACGTTGAGGTAATTGACGGCTTTCCAGAATTCTTCCGGGGTCACGGCCAGGTCTTCGATGATGTTCACCGAATCGCGCAGGATGCGGTAAACCAGCGCCTTGACCCGCGGATCGCCGGCTTCATTGAGCAGGCCGCTGGCTTCTTCGAGAAACTTCTGGACACTGGCGGTGTGGGAAATCTTGACGTTCATGGTGGATCCTCATCTTGTATTTATTAGCGTAGCGAACTGAACAGGCTGGATTCAGCGGTCATCCTCGCGAATGGAAGAAGGATGCCGGCACAGCGCGTTGACCTCGATCGCCATGTACGGGTACAGCGGCAATTGCATCAGTAGGTCGTGCAGTTCCTGAACGCTGTCGACATCGAACACGCTGTAATTGGCATAGAGCCCGGCGATGCGCCACAGATGACGCCACTTGCCTTGCTCTTGCAGGCGCTGGGCCAGGGCTTTCTCGTCGGCCTTTAGCTGAGCGGCGCGCTCCGGGTTCATGTCGACCGGTAGATTCACGGTCATTTTTACGTGAAACAGCATGATGCCCTCCTCAGGCTTGATGAACGACAGTGGAGCTTTTGTCCCGACGGAAAAACGCCAGGCGCTCTTCATCCAGGGTCAGGCCCAGCCCCGGTGTTGACGGGACGTGCAGTTGGAAATCGCGGTAGACCAATGGCTCGCTGAGGATGTCTTCGGTCAGCAGCAGCGGGCCGAACAATTCGGTATCCCAGCTCAAGGTATTCAGTGTGACAAAGGCATGGGCCGAGGCCAGCGTGCCGATTCCGCCTTCGAGCATGGTGCCGCCGTACAGGCCGATACCGGCCGCCTCGGCAATCGCGGCGGTTCGCAGCACGGCGCGCGGGCCGCCGTTCTTGGCGATTTTCAGAGCGAACACCGAAGCGGCGCCTTCCCGTGCCAGGTTAAAGGCATCTTCCACGCATTCGATGGATTCATCGGCCATGATCGGCGCCGGGCTCATGGCATTCAGGCGCACCATGCCGGCGCGGTTATTGCGCGAGATCGGTTGTTCGATCAGGTCGATGCCGTTGGTGCCGAGTATCCGGCAGGCCCGCAGAGCGACTGCTTCGTCCCAGGCCTGATTGACATCGACCCGCACACTGGCGCGATCGCCCAAGGCCTTTTTGATCGCAATAACGTGAGCCAGGTCGCGGTTGACCTCGCCAGCGCCGATTTTCAGTTTGAAGATCCGGTGGCGGCGCAGGTCGAGCATTTTTTCCGCTTCGGCAATGTCCTTGGCGGTGTCGCCGCTGGCCAGGGTCCAGGCCACCGGCAATGCATCGCGAACCCGTCCGCCCAACAGTTCACTGACCGACAGGCCAAGGCGCTTGCCCTGGGCGTCGAGCAAGGCGCTTTCGATACCCGATTTGGCGAAGGTGTTGCCACGAATGCTGCGCTCCAGGCGCAACATCGCGGCATTCACATTGCCGCTGTCCTGGCTGATCAGCAGTGGCGCGAAGTGTTTGTCGATGTTGGTCTTGATGCTGTCCGGGCTTTCGTTGCCGTAGGCCAGGCCGCCGATGGTGGTCGACTCACCGATACCCTCAATGCCATCGGCACAGCGCACCCGAATGATCACCAGGGTCTGGTTCTGCATGGTGTGCATCGCCAGCTTGTGTGGGCGAATGGTCGGCAGATCGACGATGATCGTCTCGATCGATTCAATGGCTGTTGCAAGCATGTCGCGATACCCGTCAGGTTCTTAAAGTTCTGGAACCGATTCTGGTACGGCTTTTTTCGGGAAGCCAATATAGAATTGGTCTGACTCGATACCTTAAAGGTATTTAACAGATCGACGTCCGGAGGCCCCATGGAACTGCGTCACCTGCGATATTTTCAGGTGCTGGCTCAAACCCTCAACTTCACCCGCGCCGCCGAACTGCTGCACATCGCCCAACCGCCGCTGAGCCGGCAGATCCAGCAGCTGGAAGACGAACTCGGGGTACTGCTGCTGGAGCGCGGCCGACCGTTGAAGCTGACCGACGCCGGGCGTTTTTTCCATGAACACTCCACCGCCCTGCTCGAACAACTGGGCAAGGTCTGCGACAACACGCGGCGGATCGGCCTGGGCGAAAAGACCTGGCTGGGCATCGGCTTTGCGCCCTCGACACTCTATGGCGTGCTGCCGGAACTGATTCGCCGGTTGCGCAGCGGCGAGCCTCTGGCGCTGGAGTTGGGGCTCTCGGAAATGACCACGTTGCAACAGGTGCAGGCGCTCAAGGCCGGGCGTATCGATGTCGGCTTCGGGCGCATCCGCATCGACGACCCGGCCATCCTGCAGACCGTGCTCACCGAAGACCGACTGGTGGCCGCCCTGCCCGCCGGCCATCCGCTCCTCGCCAGGCCCATCAGCCTTCGGGAACTGGCCAAGGAACCCTTTGTGCTCTACCCCGGCAATCCGCGCCCGAGTTACGCCGACCACGTGATCGCATTGTTCGAAGCCAGTGGCGTGCACATCAAGGTGGCGCAATGGACCAACGAGCTGCAAACGGCGATTGGTCTGGTGGGGGCGGGAATCGGGGTGACGCTGGTACCGGCCTCGGTGCAGTTGCTGCACCGCGACGACATTGGCTTCACTCCGGTGCTGGAAGACAACGCGATCTCGCCGATTATTCTCAGCAGGCGTGTGGGCGATGTGTCGCCGGGGTTGAATCATTGCTTGCAGATGATCGATGAACTGCTGCCGGGCGACAGTTGAGCCGTAAATGCAATCCGTAGCAGCTGTCGAGCCCCAGCGAGGCTGCGTAGCGGTCGTGAATCCGGCTAATGCGGTCTGCCTGATGTATCGCGATCTCCGATTTTACGACTGCTACGCAGCCGAACGCAGCCTTCGGCAGCTGCTACAAGAAGTCGCGGTTAGGCCACGACACCGGCGAACGCTCGGCGACCGGCACGCATTTCTATGCGAAGTTCGCCGATCAGGTTGGAAATATCGCGAACACTAATCAGTTTGTCGGGGGATACTCCAGTGATCAACAACTCAATCCGCCCGGAGCTCTGATCGAAAACCTTGATCCGTAAGGTTTCATTCTGGTTCACGGTGCATTCGCAGGAGAGCGGCTTGAAACCGGACTCGACAATCTGGCAAAGCTGCTCAATAGGAACCATGACAGACGCCCTCCCTGGACGGCCTCCCGGTTGGATCCACTGAGAATAGTTCAGCTTGCGCAACGCGCCAGCGAGCTCAGTGAGCTCAGTGAGCATCCCCATCCCATATCCAATTCCAGATCCCCGGCAAACGAACAGGCTCGGAACTCTGCTTGACGGTGCGCGCCATGGCCGCCCGCTGTAGCGCTGCCGTGTCGTCGTAAAACGGTTTCTGCGCCATGGCCAGACCGGTGGCGTTGGCACTGTCGAGGAGGATTTGCAGGTATTCGCGGGCATGCCGGGCGGTGTAGCGGTTGAGGTCGTGAAAGGTCACCACCACCGGAATCACCCCATCCACCGTCGGCAACTCGCCAAGGGCTATGCGCTCGCGGACTTCGGACAGCTGCCGCAGCATATTGGCCCGCCGCCGAGGGCTGGCGTTGAAGCCCCAGATCTTGCCGTCATTGGCGCTCAGGTCGGTCAGCAGTACATGCATGCCGTGCTGCTGATAGGCCGCGAAAGTGCGCTTGTCATAATTCCAGAACGGCGGACGCACCAGGATCGGCGAGGCGCCAGTGATCGCGGCGATGTCTGCGCTGCCGTTGGTCAGCGATTGCTCCAGCTGTTCCGGCTCCAGGGAGCGATGGTTG
Organism: Pseudomonas sp. GR 6-02; assembly: GCF_001655615.1. Taxonomy (GTDB): domain Bacteria; phylum Pseudomonadota; class Gammaproteobacteria; order Pseudomonadales; family Pseudomonadaceae; genus Aquipseudomonas. Next base: position 2,375,947 of record NZ_CP011567.1, on the reverse strand, counting down.
GTGTGGTGGGGAGTGGCCGTGTGGAAGCCCAGCAGATGCCCTTCGGCCTGTTCGCGCCGCATGAGTTGGCGCCCCACGTCACTGCCGCCGGCGCCCGAGGCACGGGTCTGCACGAAGAACACGGCTTTGATGTCCGGTTGCAGCGGATTGTGCGCCAGGCTGTCGAGTACAGTGGCGGTCGGGTTGTAAAAACCGGACGCGCTGGGCCCGTCGTCGAAGGTCAGCAGAAAGCGGATCGGCGCCTGCGCTTGCAGACGCTGTTGCGTCTGCGGCGTCATTTCAATGGGCGCGGCGATGCAGCCAAACAGGCCGACGGCGATGGCGAATACGGATAGAACCTTGATCAACTGCTTCATGTTTTGCCTTGGGCCAGACCTTGCGACCGTCACGTTTAATGGCAAAAAACCCTCGCCCATTCATCCTTCGACCGGCCCGCCAATCGCTGCGAGCCGAGGTTGGATAAGGGTACACAGTGTTTGGTTCCAGCGCCTGCTCCCCAGGTGATTGCATTTCAAACTACAAAAACTAAAAAGCCCCGCCATCTATTGGCGGGGCTTTGGGGATGTGCAAACCGATCAGGGCTTCAGCGGGCGTTCCTGGTCGCGGTCCGACAGCTCTTTACCGTCGTCGGGGTGCTTCCAGTCCGGCGTCGAACGCTTCTGCCGCTCGATTTCTTCCTCCGTCGGTTCATCGGTCTCATCATCCAGGTCCGGACGCTTTGGTTCAGTGGCCATGCCCACCTCCCGTCCTCAAGGGATCATCCGTTAAGCGTAGAACAGTTTCGCGCCGGACGACTCAGAGCCACCAGCGCAGTAAAAAGAAAAAGCCCATGCTCAACAACATGCTGAGCAGAGTATTGCGGGTGTAAAGCACCAGGCCCACGGCCACCAGCGAACTGATCAGGTAGGGGTTGTCCCACTGCAGGTTCAACTGTTTGTCGGGCATGAACACAATCGGCCCGCAGATCGCGGTGAGCATGCCCGGCACCGCGAAACCGAGGAACTGCCGGGCATTGCTGCTCAAGCGCACCGGCAGCCGAGGTTCGAGAAAGACGTAGCGGTTCAGGAACACCAGCAGGCCCATCCCGATAATCACAGCCCAGACCATCATGTGCGCCCCACGTAGAGTTTGTTGCAGATGAACCCTGCGGTCATGCCCGCCAACCCCGACAGCACCAGCGCCGAGCCCCATTGCCAATAGCTGAACAGCACCGAACAGAACAGCGAGACCGCCACGCAGACCACCGTCGGAACGTTGCGCACCACCGGCGTGATCAAGGCGATAAACGTCGCGGCGATGGAGAAATCCAGCCCCAGGTGTTCAAGGCCCGGAATGCTGCTGCCCAGCACAATGCCTGCCAGGGTGAAGAGGTTCCAGGCGATGTAAAACGTCAGGCCCACACCGAGGGCGTACCAGCGATTGAACTGCTGTTTGTCATGCTGGCTGGTCAGGGCGAACAACTCGTCGGTGAGCAAAAAGCCCAGCCCGATACGCCAGCGGCCCGGCAACGGGGAAATCACCGAACGCATGCTCATCCCGTACAGCAAATGCTGGGAGGTCAGCAGCAACGTGGTCAACAGAATCGAAAAGACCCCGGCGCTGCCCTTGAGCATGCCGATGGCGACCAATTGCGCCGCGCCGGCAAACACGATGCTCGACAGCCCCTGGCCTTGCAGGGGCGTGAGGTTGGCCTCGATGGCCATGGAACCGGCCAGCAACCCCCAGGGCGCGGTCGCCAGGGACAACGGCATGATGGCCGCGGCGCCACGAAGGAATGCAGTACGCGGCATGAATGAGTTGGACATAACGCTCTACAACCAGGAAAAGTCTTCAGACTGTGCCAGCAGTCATGGCCAATGGCTTGAACAATCTTGCGCACTTGCAACGACTTCACGATTGACAAATACCCCGTCGGCTTTTAAAACTGGGCGCCTCATTCAGGGTGTAAGCAACCATGTCCGCAACCTTCAACCTCAACACTGTCGTCATTGGCTTGATTGCCAAGGCGCAAGGTTGCGTTGCGCACGCCCCTAAATCGAAGAAACAGTCGCTCATGTGACCGGGGCGCGCTGTCCCGTCAGATGAGCTGACAGGACATTGAGCGCGACGGACACCCCTCCTCTTGCTGACTTCCTTCTACGCTTCTGACGGTGACGAAATCGGTCAACCTTCAGGAGAAAGTGCATGTCATCGTTTCAAGGTATCTGGGTTCCCATCGTTACGCCGTTTCACAATGGCGCGATCGACTTCGCCGGATTGCGGCGGCTGGTCAGTCATCTGCTGGAAAAAGGCGTCGATGGCATAGTGGTCTGCGGCACCACCGGGGAAGCCGCGGCGCTGGCCAAACATGAACAACTGGCGGTGCTCGATGCGGTGCTGGAACAGGTTCCACCAGAACGCGTGGTCATGGGCCTGGCCGGCAACAACCTCACCGAGTTGCTGCACTTTCAAAGCGAAATCCTGAAGCGTCCCCTGGCGGGCTTGCTGGTGCCGCCGCCCTACTACATCCGCCCTTCCCAGGCCGGCCTCGAAGCCTTTTTCAAGACCGTCGCCGATGCGTCCAGCGCCCCGATTATTCTCTACGACATCCCCTATCGCACCGGCATAGCCTTCGAGCAGGCGACCCTGCTCCGGATCGTCGCCCATGAGCGGATCGTCGCGATCAAGGACTGCGGCGGCAACCCAGCCAACACCTTGGCACTGCTCTCCAGCGGTAACGTCGACGTGCTGTGCGGCGAAGATAATCAGATCTTCGGCGCGCTATGCCTGGGGGCCAAAGGCGCAATTGCCGCCTCGGCCCATGTTCATCCCGAGCTGTTCGTGACGCTGTATCAACAGCTTCGCGACAACCGCTTAGCGGCCGGCCGAACGACCTTCTTCCAGTTGCTGCCACTGATCCACAGCCTGTTCATCGAGCCCAATCCCGCTCCGGTGAAAACTGCCCTGGCCCTTGGAGGATTGATCCACGACGAGCTGCGAGCGCCAATGCAACGCAGCAGTGAAAGCACGACGGTGCGTTTGAAAGAAGTACTGGCAGCGCTTGAAGACGGCAATCGATAGAGCACAAGCGTCCAGCCCGAGTACCATGGAGCGATTCACCTAACGCGTCAGGGAATCGACATGTTTTACCGGATCGCCGCCGACGGGCTGGTGCTGTCTCACTTGTTGTTCATTCTGTTCGTGCTGTTCGGCGGGCTGCTGGTGCTCAAATGGCGCCACCTGATCTGGTGGCACCTGCCCGCCGCTGCATGGGGCGTGATCGTGGAAGTCTTTCACCTGGCGTGCCCTCTCACCGAATGGGAAAACCGCATGCGCCACGCGGCCGGGCAAACCGGTTACGGCGGCGGTTTTATCGAACACTACGTGTGGCCGATCATTTATCCGGCCGGGCTGACGCCCACGATTCAACTGGCACTGGGCAGCGTGGTGCTGGCGCTCAACGTGCTGATCTATGCGCGGCTGTTCCGGCACTGGAAGCATCCGACCCGTTCAGGCAGTAACCACCGGTCCGGTTGAACTCAGTTGGCGATAACACTCATGTTCCGGCCACTGGCCTTGGCCACATACAGCGCCTTGTCCGCGGCGCCGACAATGTCGTCGGGCTGGGCTTGCGAGGCCGGGTCGTAGGCGCAGACACCCACGCTGACTGTGACCACGCCTTCCACGCCCCCAACGTGCTCGATGCCGGCCTGCTGAACCGCACGGCGGATGTTTTCCGCTACCAGAAACGCCCCCACGTAGTCGGTACCGGGCAGCACCACCGTAAACTCCTCACCACCGAAGCGAGCCGCGAGATCGCCGGGGCGCTTGATGTTTTCGGTGATGATCGTGCTGATTTTGCGCAAACACTCATCGCCCGCCAAATGACCGTAGTGATCATTGAAGTTCTTGAAGTGGTCGACATCGATCATCAACAGCGCAAGATGGGCCTGGCTACGCCTGGCGCGGCCCATTTCCGCGAGAATGAACAGGTCGAATTGACGCCGATTGGAAAGCCCGGTCAGTGCATCCTCCAGTGCCAGCAACTCCAGGCTGCGGTTGACCTCAATGAGTTTGTCCTGAGTCTCCAACAGATTGTTCTGAATATGATTCTGCTGCTTCATGAGGCGGATCAGGCGATAACCGAGAGCCCCCAGAAACCCCAGCAGCAACAGGACGATGCCCGCACTGAATATTGATTCCTGCCGCCAACTGGCCAGGACTTCATCCTTGTCGAGCCCGGCAAAAACGACAAGCGGATACCCCTCGACCCGTCGAAACCCCACGACCCGCACCACCCCGTCGACAAAGGACCTGACCGTTGCCGTACCGGAATCGCCCTTGGGCAAGAGCTGGGTAAACAGCGGCCCTTTGGCAACACTGGTGCCGATATCAGCTTCGTTGAACGGGCGCCGAACGACGATGGTGGCGTCATCGGAGATCAGGTTGATCACGCCGTTATTACCCATGTCGATGCTGTTGTACAAATCCAGGAAATGCTCAAGGTAGATCGAAGCCACCACCACGCCGGCAAACCGGCCATCAGGGTGATTGATCCGGCGTGACACGGTCATGATCCACTCACCGGTCGAGCGACTTTTTATCGACGGACCGATATGAGGGCCGCGGTCGGGATGATCACGGTGGTAGATGAAATATTCACGGTCGGAATTATTGGCATTGGGCGGTATGACGTTAATGGCGTTGGCGAGCCAGCGTCCTTCTTCGTCGAACACGAACAGCCCATGGATCTGTACCAACTCACTGCGCTGAGCCTGGAGCAAACGTTGCAGTCGGGGAAGTTTTTCCGGTTGCATGCCATCGATTTCGAGGCGGTCCACCAGGGAAAACAGTAGCGTGTCGGCCTGTTTGATCGATGCCTGCGCCTGCGAGGCCAGGGTTTGCGCCAGGTTGGACATCGCCACTTCGCTCTCACGCAGATGGTACTGACGCGAGTTCCAGCTTTCACCGATCACAATGGCCATCAAGGACAAGCACACTGCAATCAGCAGAGAAACCGCGTATCGAACCTTGAGCGTTGACTCAACCGGCTCGGGCACCCAAGGCGTGGCGAACCGGGTGTGTTCAATACGATCTTTGACGGACGGATGCCCCATGACGCTCCCTGAATCCCTTATGACATGGCGAATTTTCCCGTTCGCCCTTTTAGCGCCAGCCAGCCGTGACCGGCGCTCAAACCATTACAACTCGACACCGATACGATAGGTGATTTACACAAAAACGCTCATTGCCAGCGATCGTAATCGCTATATCGGCGTCTGTTTGATCGCCTCAAACCAGGCCGGATTCAATCGCCTCTGTTCGGTCTCGATGCCCAACGCGTCCATCCGTGCCTTGTGCTGATCCATCTCTCGGGTCAGCTGACTTTGGTCGCTGGAGTTGCCGTCCAACTGGTGCATCTGGCTCAGCCCCAAGTGATAAAAGCGCAGCAGCTTCATGGCGGCAGGGTCGCCCTGCTCCACCGCCGCCGTTACCTGGTGCATGACGTTGGTGACGCTCATCAGACTGCGCTTGAGCTGCCAACCATAGACCGCTGGCGCCATCCACTCCTGGCTCCAGAACTTGCCGCGCATCAGCGCCACCGTCAGCAACAACGCGGCAAACACACCGCCCA